>DASZFK010000501.1:0-9533 GCA_035939855.1 Candidatus Angelobacter sp. | reverse complement strand
TGTTGCGCAGGCGAGAGGGCGGTCAGCACCTCCTGGCCAACGGCCTTTTCCTGAATCTGGTCGATGAGCTGCTTGACCACCTTGAAATTGACGTCGGCTTCCAGAAGCGCCATGCGAATATCTTTAAGCGCTTCCTGAATGTTCTCCGGGGTAAGTGTCCCCTGGCCACGCAGGTTCTTGAACGCTCGCTGTAGTTTTTCCTGTAGATTTTCAAACATAGAAGAATGCAGAATGCCCGCAGATTTAGGTACGAAAATTACCGTCTAAACTATTTTATCAGGCCGATTTTCGCGAAGCCCAAATGTCCGATGTAGTTGGCGGCCCTCCGATCACCAGATGACCCGATCTCCAGATCACCAGATCACCCGATTGTCATTCGAAGCCTCACAGCCTGCTCAGTCCAGTCACCCGGTAACGCGACTCCTTAGTAGCTCATATTGAAGTTCACCAGGTTCCAATGAATTACGAACCAAGAGAGGCCTATGGAGGCCAACATGACCAGCAAGTTCCACACTTTTGTTCCGAACCACAGATTTCGTTCTGCCCAGGAGCGAATCGTGGCATAAATCACCACCAGCGATCCCACCACTCCCAGCACTCCAATTCCCTGAAAAAGAAGCAACCGCACATCAAGCTTGCCGCTCAGCAATGTCGTGGGATCGTCTCCGTTGAGCGTGAGCGCCATCCCAATGGCAAAAATAAGATCGAGCAAGCACACAAGACGGACGACCGTACGCAAGCGCCGCAGTTGCGAGGACAATTCCAACCGTATCCTGTAATGGGCCCGGATCACAGTACCCACCGGCCAGAACAGGAGCGTTAATGCCAAAACCGAAAGGCTGCCAATCGCAAGAAAACGATTCCACGGAGTAGCATCTTCCCACGAAGCCCGCTGAAATACGATCGCGGGAAAGTCTATCACCAGCATGAATCGCCCATTTTGGTCACGCACAAAGGCAATGCGGTTCTGGCCGTCCACCGCGCGATACACCAGGGGACCAATTTCCTTCCACTTCTGGATCTCACCGCGATGATCCTTGAACGGCTGGATCGTAAGTGTCCCGTCGGGTGCGCCGGTTACGTGAACTTCTCCAAAAGGTTCGCTCGCTTTAAGGAAATTGCTGTCAGAGCGGCGGCTGCTCATGTAATATCCAGTGACCGAGGCTGCATCCGTGGAGGCGCTGGCGACAGGCGCAAGCTCAGGCGTAGTATAGGGCAAATATCGATCCAGGAAATGCTCCCAAAGAACGGAGCGGGCACTGGTCTGGCCCTTTCCAGCGCTGTTATAGGAGACAAAAAATCCCAGGCCGGCATCGAGCACCAGATGCATATCGCTATGAAAGTAAATCGTATCTCCGCCGTGACCGATGATCCTGTGCCCGTTGCGGCTCTCCTCATAGAAGCCCAGAGCCATAGCATTCAAATCCGGTGACAGCCCCGCTTGGCGCGCGTGCATCTGCTCGGCGGTTTGGGGGCGAAGAATCTGAACGTCTTCAAGTTTCCCATTTTGCAAATGAGCGATCATAAAACGGGAAAGGTCGGCGGCCGTCGAAGATAGACTACCGGCAGGCGCAGGAATGATGACCTCGAACGGCTTAGGCTTGTCCGAGCCGGTGTTATAGCCCCTGGACATCAGCGGTTTCAGTTCCGGCGGCAGAGGCTGGGCAAACGTTGAATGCGGCATTTTCAGCGGCTTGAAGATGTTTTCCGTCACATAGTCGTTGAAGGGGCGTCCGGAAACGCGCTCCACGATGTAACCCGCCAAGGTCGCTCCATAATTGGAATAGGCGGGCACGGCGCCTGGAAGAAAGATTCTCTTAGGAATGTGTTTTGGCAAATAATCTTTAAGCGGAACCGGTTTTTCATCTTCGGGGACAAATAACTCCTTTACCGTCTCCTCGAATCCAGTCGTGTGGGTCAAGATGTTGCGCAAGGTGATTGGCTGGGGAAATGTAGCCGGGATTTTGAAATCCAAATAAGTGTTCACATCCTTGTCGAGATCAAGCTTTCCCTGTTCCACCAGTTGCATCACGGCTGTCCATGTGAACAGCTTCGATATGGAGCCGGGACGAAAGAGGGTTCCATCCACCGATACCGGATTCTTTTTCTCCACATCGGAGTAGCCATAGCCCTTGGCAAAAAGAAGCTTGCCATCTTTCACCACGCTGATTACCGCGCCCGCGATGTTTTCCCGTTCCAGTTGCATCGGGACAAGCCCGTCGAGAAATGATTCAACATCGGTCGCAGTCATCTCGTGGGGCGGCTCTTTTACCTTGGTTTCAGCAACTGCCGTTTGGTTCTGAACGGGCGGCTGTGGTCCGGGAGTAACACTGGGTTTCTGGGCAAAAGCGCCGCTACAGGCAAGCAGGAGCACAACAACCACGCACTGGCAACGGGCAATCATGATGGGATACTCCTCAAGCAGTGGATTGGGCACGCAAAGCTGCCGAAAGAATAGCACGCGGAGCGTACTGTTCGCTTTCGAACATCCATTTGCCACAAGCGGGCATTACCTTTGGCCGCTAACGATTGCGGCAACAATACCGTCAATTACTTATGTCCGGGACTTCGGTAGGAAGGAAATTTACTTGACGATTCAATAGAAGAGTTTGCCCGGACGGGAGGTGGTCGTATGACCAGAATCGAGCGTCTGCGAGAGAAAGTCACGGGCCCCTTGGATTTGGAAAACCTAAAGCAGAAAGTCGAAGCCGGATGGAGGCTGGTAGCCCTGGAGTGGCGGCGAGAAATTGAAGGCGAGGAGCCTACCCAACCCAAAGAAGAGATTCCTTACGGCCTGCGCGTGGCCGACGATGGATTGCGCTTGGAAGAAGAGCCTGAAGAAACCCGCGTCTTGGTGGCCATGATGGAGTTGCTTGTGCAAGACCATCCATTTTCAAAGGTCGCCAGAGAGTTGAACGAAAGAGGCTTGCGACCTCGTGATGGCTCCCTGTGGGATCCTGTAACTGTGTTCAACATGCTTCCCAGGCTCATTGAAGTCGGGCCAAATATCTTTTCCAGCAATGATTGGGAGATGCTAAGAACAAAGTTTCCCGAGAGTTACTAGGCGCAAGCCCACCGCGAAAGAAACGCGATCAAATATTTGGTCCAAACAAACGTAAGGTGCCCAGTTCGGTGCCCCACCTTCACGTTCGTTCTTTGTGAAGGGTGGGTCCTGACTTAAAGTGGACCACAGCTTCCCCTCGGCTGTGTTGACAAAACAAAACAACCCCCAGGTCAGCTGGCTTCGGGGGTTATTATTAAGCAGCTTGGAATCGTTCAAACCCCAAAAAACAAGGAGACCCACTACCATGATCATCTTGAAGCTCGCTCTCATAACTTGCGGTTTCTATCTGGCAATCGCTCTTCTCTTGGAAGGATTGCTATTGGGAGCGGCGCGTGCGACAGGCGGCGTTGGATTAACCAGAGGGGCATTCTTCTTCCTCTTCGCTATCGCCTGGTTGATTTCTTTCAGCCTTGCGTGGCACTTCGTGTCCAAAAATTTCCCGTTCAAGATGTAAGTCAGGTTCTCAGGTTCAAGGTGTAATCCTCAATCCTTCGCTCGCCACCTTCGCTGGAAGCACCTGGCATCCACATTTCCGAATGGCCTCCACGACTTTTTCGCGGGCCTCCGGTTCAGTCAGGAAGACGACGCAACCTCCGCCACCTGCCCCGCAGACTTTTGCAGACAGTGCGCCGCTTTGAGTCGCAGCGCCTACGATCTTTTCGATGAGCGGAGTAGTAATGCCTGGGGCGTTGGTTTTGCGTAGCTTCCACTCCTCCCGCATGAGCTTAGCGACAGTTTGCCAATCGCCTTGAACCAGCGCCTCATGCATGGATTGCGCGATTTGCGAGATACGCTCGAAGTTACGAAAGATGCGGCGGTCGCCAGTGATGTGTGCTTTGAAGACTTCCCAATTATTAATACCCGACTGGCGCGGCGCACCCGTATATGCCAGGACGAAGCGATGATCAATCTCTTCTGCGGCGATGCCGATAACTTGCCGATGAATGCCATCCGGGTCGAGATGGATCGCGCTCACGCCGCCATAGAGCGCAGGATAATAATCCTGGCAACCGGTAGGCACTCGAATGACCTGCGCCTCAATGTTCTGGGCAATCACGCGTATCTGCTCATGCTCTATTTCACGCCCGGTAAACCGGGCGAGCGCCGCCGCCGAAGCGATCATGAGAGCCGACGATCCCGAGATGCCGGCGCCAGCCGGAGATTCGGAATCGGTCTCAAGTTCCAGCCCGCCTTCAGGAGCAAAAAATCTGAGTAGTTGTACAGCCAGGCCATGCTTGTACTTGCGTGCCGAGCACAGCGCGTCAAGGTTGCTGAACTCTTCTTCACGCCTGGTATCGACCGACCGCAACCGGATGCGCTTGCCTGCTAGTGGAGTAATACGGCATCGCGTAAGAACATTAACGGCAAAATTGACGGTGACGGCCCCAGGATGGAAAAGGTAGAGCGGCCATATATCCAGTGTCCCTCCAGCGAGGTCAACACGGCATGGGGCTTCCGCCTGGCACGAAATCCCGGTTCGAGAAGGCGCGCCGGTGCTCATTCTTCGGTAAGGAATTTCGCCATATTCCGGAATTTGTTGTAACGGTCGTCAACCAGCTTGGCGGGAGGAACGGACTTCAACTGATTGTAATGGCGGTAAAGTACCTCGTCCACCAGGGCCGCCGCAGCATCATGGTCTGCATGGGCGCCGCCCTCAGGCTCGGTGATGATCTCATCGATAATGCCCAACTCCTTCAAATCCAGGGGTGTAATCCGTAAAGCCTGGGCGGCAAGTTCTTTTTTGGTGGCATCGCGCCACATAATGGAAGCGCAGCCCTCAGGAGTGATCACCGAATAGACGGAGTTTTCCATCATGAAGACTCGATCGGCCACCGCCAGGGCCAAAGCTCCGCCGCTGCCTCCTTCGCCCGTGATCGTCGTCAAGATGGGCGCTTCAATTCGGGACATCTCGCGCAGATTGCGGGCAATGGCCTCTGCTTGCCCGCGCTCCTCTGCTCCCAGTCCGGGAAAAGCGCCGGGCGTATCCACAAAAGTCAGAATCGGGCGTCCAAATTTTTCTGCCAGCTTCATACAGCGCAGTGATTTGCGATAGCCTTCGGGATTGGCTTGGCCGAAGTTCCGGTACACGCGCTGCTTGGTGTCCCGGCCTTTCTGATGGCCAATGACCATGACCTCATCGCCGTGATAACGAGCCATGAAGCACATCACTGCAGGATCGTCGCCGAACGAGCGGTCGCCATGGATCTCGTTCCAGTCGGTGAACAGGCGCTCCATGTAATCCAGAGTAAAGGGACGTTGCGCATGGCGGGCAAGTTCGGTCTTTTGCCATGCATTCACCTTGGCGCGAATCTGTTCGCGCAGGAACTGGACCTGATGTTGGAGATGCTTAAGCTCGAGGTGGGCATTCTGATCATCGCCCGCTTTGGCCTCAAGAAGGGCAATCTGCTCTTCGATGGCCGCCAACTGCCTTTGTGCTTTAACTGCCGGATCCAATAGAACTCCTGGGAAGACAGCCCTTAGCTATTAGCCTTTAGCTGTTAGCCTTTAGCTAAACCACATTTCACCGCAAAGAGTGTAAACGAAGCAAATGAAACAAGATCAAACCAACCGACATTCTTCTCTGCGGTTTCTGCGTACTCTGCGGTTGATTTTGCCTTTGCTCTTCTCCGTGTCTCCGTGCCTCCGTGGTGGATTTGGTTTTTGGTTTGTGTCTCGCTAAGCTGCGTACTCTGCGGTAAATAAGCTCCGACTAAAGGCTAAATGGCTAAAAGCTAATGGCTGATCTGCTTCTAATCGATTATTCTCACGCTGCCTGCACCGCACAGCTCTTCCACTCGATTCCTGAAAGAGCGGTCTGGACAAACATTATATCCGTCGGCCTCCATCACGACCATAAAGTCGCCCCGGCGTTCCACATTAAACATCACCTTAGCTTCGCCTTGGCGCTCCTGGCAGATGGAGTGGAGCGCATCTACCGTGCCTGGAGTAGCAGTCTCCAGTGGGATGGTAATTCTGATAGAACGTGGCAGTTTGGGCTGGGCTTCCTCAAGAGATTGAAGCTGGCTTAGCGTGATCTTCGGATTGGAGCCTTCTTCCACGCGAACGCTGCATCGCACCAGCATGGGAATTTCCTGTTTGAGCATTCCCTGGAGCCGCTTGTAGGCCTCAGGAAAAACAATTGCTTCTACAGTGCCGGTCATGTCTTCTAAGACAGCCTGGGCATACATCTCTCCCTTTTTCGATTTCAGCGCGCGCACGCCCGTAATGACGCCGGCCGTATTGAGCTCGTCGCGGCCCGTACCGCTCTTCATGGCCAGGATGGCTTCGACCGTCAAAGCATTGAAGTCCTGCAGTTTCTCTCGGTATTTTTCCAAGGGATGCCCGGTGATAAAGAAGCCCAGCACTTCTTTTTCGGCGCTCAGGCGCTGGTGCTCATCCCATTCCGGAATCGCGGGAAGCTTTTCTTTGTCTGCCAGCGAAGGTTCATCTTGCTGGAAGACGCCAAACAATCCATGCTGGCCAAGCTCGGCATCGCGTTGTGTCTTTTGAGCGCGCTCCACGGCCTTGTCTGTCACGGCCATGAGCTGAGCGCGATGTCCGAAGGAGTCCATAGCGCCGCTCTTGATCAATGATTCGATGACGCGCTTATTCAGCAGGCGCAGGTCAACTTTTTCACAGAACTCAAAGATGGACTGGAACTGGCCTGTCTTTTGCCGCGCGGCGACAATGGATTCGATGGCATTGCCTCCAACGTTTTTGACCGCAGCCAGGCCGAAGCGGATGGCGTTGTCATGCGGCGTGAAAAATGCATCGCTGACATTGATATCTGGCGGCTCGACCGGAATGCCCATTTCCCGGCATTCGTTGATGTACTTGACCACGTTGTCGGTGTTGCTGGTTTGTGTAGTCAGCAGGGCCGCCATGAATTCGACCGGATAGTGGGTCTTGAGATAGGCCGTGTGATAGGCCAGCAATGCATACGCGGCGGAGTGCGACTTGTTGAATCCGTATCCCGCGAACTGCTCCATCAGGTCGAAAAGCTTGACGATCTTCTTTTCCGGAAAACCCTTTTCCACTGCGCCTTTTACAAATCGCTCACGCTGTGCCGCCATCTCCGACGCAATCTTCTTGCCCATAGCGCGGCGCAGCAGATCGGCTTCACCCAACGAATAGCCGGCGAGCACGTTGGCGATCTGCATCACCTGTTCCTGGTAAACAATCACGCCGAGCGTCTCTTTAAGCAGCGGCTCCAGTTCCGGGAGCTCGTATTCGACTTTGCGGCGGCCCCATTTGCGCTCAATGAAATCGTCGATCATGCCTCCCTGAATCGGTCCCGGACGATAGAGGGCATTAAGAGCGGTGAGGTCCTCTACGGAAGTCGGCTTGTAGCGGCGCAAGACATCGGTCATCCCGCCCGATTCAAACTGGAATATGCCCGAAGTCAAACCAGTGTGGAAGACACGTTCGTAAGTCTGAGCATCATCCCAAGGAACTTGATCGAGATTGATCTCGCCGTGGCGCTGGGCGATGAGTTTCAGCGCATCGTCGATGATGGTAAGCGTGGTGAGCCCGAGAAAATCCATCTTCAGCAGGCCCATCTTCTCGATCGCCTTCATGTCGAAGGCGGTGACGATTTCGTCGTTTTTGGTTTTATGCAGCGGCACCAATTCGGTGAGCGGCTTAGGTGAGATGACTACGCCTGCCGCGTGCACACCGGAGTTCCGCACCAAGCCTTCAAGCTTCAGGGCGGTATCGATCAATTGCCTGACTTGTGGCTCGCCCTCATAAGCCTGCTGCAACACAGGAGAATCTTTAAGCGCTTGGTCGATCGTGATATTCAGCGTGGTAGGGATCATCTTGGCCACGCGGTCCACATCGTTATAGGGGATATCCATCGCGCGGCCAACATCTTTGATCGCGGCCTTGGCCGCCATAGTGCCAAAAGTGATGATCTGGGCTACATTATCGCGACCATATTTGTTGGTGACGTAGTTGATCACCTGGCCGCGCCGGTTCATACAGAAGTCGATGTCGATATCCGGCAACGAGACGCGCTCGGGATTCAGGAAGCGCTCGAACAGCAATTCATTTTGCAAAGGATCGATATTCGTGATGCCCATCGCATAGGCAACCAGCGCGCCGGCGGCAGAACCACGGCCCGGACCAACGGGAATATTATTTTCCCGCGCATAGCGGATGAAGTCCCATACGATCAGAAAATACCCTGAGAACTTCATCTTCTTAATGATGTCGATCTCCAACGACAGGCGTTGCTCATAATCCGCCCGCGATTTCTTCAGTCGCCCTGCAGCTTCCAGCTCACGCAACGCCTCCCAGCGGCGGGCAAAGCCTTCACGGGCAACGTGTTCGAAATAACTATCGAGTGTGTGGCCCGAAGGCACCTGAAATTCCGGAAACGGGTTTTTGACCTTGTTGAGCTTGAAGTCACAACGCTCGGCGATGGCTAGAGTGCGCTGGACGACGTCGGGCCGGTCGCGGAAAACGCGAACCATCTCGTCGGCGGTCTTCACGAAAAACTGGTTGGTCTGAAACTTCAGGCGATTCGTATCACTAATGGATTTTCCGGTCTGGACGCAGATCAGCACGTCTTGCGCATGAGCATCGTCTTCGCAGAGATAGTGGCTGTCGTTCGTAGCCACCATGGGAATGTCCAGCTCTTTTTCCAGTCGGAAGAGATCGCCGTGAACACGATGTTCCTCGGGCAGTCCCTGGTCCTGGATTTCCATGAAGAAATTGTCTTTGCCAAACAACTCACGGTAAAACCCGGCAGCATCGCGGGCGGCCTCGTATTTGCCCGCAAGCAGGTGCTCACACACCTCGCCTGCCAGACAACCGGAAAGTCCAATCAATCCTTTGGAATGCTTCGCGAGAAATTTCTTGCTCACGCGCGGCTTGTAATAAAAGCCATGCAGAGAAGCCTCGGAGGTGATCTTGATCAGGTTCTGGTATCCCTCTTCGTTTTCCGCCAGCACCAGCAGATGGTTATAAGTGTCTCCTTCGGGCGGCGCGCGATGGTCATCTTTTTTGCAGATATAAAGTTCGCAACCAATGATCGGCTTGATTCCCTTCTTCCGGGCAAAATCCTCGAATTCGACGACACCATAGATGTTTCCATGGTCAGTCATCGCGACAGCTTTTTGGCCAACCTCCGAAACCCGGTTAACAAGCTTCTCAACGTTGCAAGCGCCATCAAGCAGTGAGTAGTCGGTGTGAAGATGCAGATGAACGAATTCAGGCATGGGCAGGTACTGGCTCAATTATAAATGTAGAAACCACCCATAATTTCAGCACTGATTTCCACAGACGATAGCTCCCCGCAAAGGACGCATAGGTCGAAAGGAAGATCGAGAATCAAACCGCATAGGACGCAGAGCAGAAGAACCGCAACCGAACCCGTATTTGCCGCGGATTAACGCGGAGGAACGCGGATCAATACCTGCTTACCACTGATCTCCACTGACACCACTGATCTGAATGCGGTTTGATA
>DASZFK010000500.1:0-14881 GCA_035939855.1 Candidatus Angelobacter sp. | reverse complement strand
CACGTTTGCCGGATGGGGCGGGGCGTGTTCCGGCACCGCGGCATGCGTGGTTACCATGAATTCTGCGCAAACCGTATCTGCGACCTTCAATCTAATACCAACCTTTACGTTGCAGGTCAACAAGCAGGGCACGGGCAGCGGGACCGTAAGCAGCAACGACGGATCCATCAATTGCGGCAGCACTTGCTCAGCCAGTTTCAACAGCGGGACCATGGTAACTTTGACGGCAACTCCGGCGGCTGACTCCAGGTTTGGCGGATGGGGCGGGGCTTGTTCCGGCACTGCGGCATGCGTGGTCACCATGAATTCTGCGCAAACCGTATCTGCGACCTTCACCGCCGCGCTCAGTTTCGTGCCTGTCACGCCCTGTCGCGTCGCCGATACCCGCAATGCCAACGGCGCCTTTGGCGGACCGTTCCTGATCGGTGGCACAACTCGCGGATTTGTCGTTTCCAACAGCGCCTGTAGCATACCTGCCACGGCCAAGGCCTTCTCGCTGAATGTAACAGTTGTGCCTCACGGCCCGCTGGGATTCCTAACGATGTTCCCGTGCGGTGGGACATTGCCTCTGGCCTCCACGTTGAACTCACCCGATGGGCGCACCAAGGCGGAAGCAACCATCGTGCCGGCCGGAACGAATGGAGACGTTTGTGCTTTCGTTACCAATGACACCGAGCTGGTGCTCGACATCAATGGATATTTCACCCCAACGACAGACCCGCAGGGCCTCGCCTTCTTCCCGGTGGCTCCTTGCCGCCTGGTGGATACCCGCAATGCAACAGGCCCATTAGGCGGGCCCTCTCTCGTAGGGAATGCCTCCCGGACCTTCCCGCTTCTGTCGAGCCCCTGCAACCTGCCCTCGACGGCACAGGCCTATTCGCTGAACTACACTTCGGTGCCCAAAGGACCGCTCGGGTTCCTCACCACTTTCCCAACCGGTCAATCACAACCCCTGGTGTCCACGTTGAACGCACCAACGGGAACCGTGACCGCTAACGCTGCCATTGTCCCCGCCGGCGCAAATGGAAGTATCGATGTGTTTGTCACCAATTCTTCGGACCTGGTGATCGACGTCAACGGCTACTTTGCTCCTCCCGCGGCCAACGGACTCTCGCTCTTCGCTATCAAACCCTGTCGCGTGCTTGATACCCGAAACCCAGCCGGCGCGCCGCCGATCACCGAGATCGATTTGAACGTTGCGGCCGCCGGATGCAACGCTCCCGCGTCAGCACAATCGTATCTCTTGAATGCCACGGTCGTTCCACAAGGCACGCTCGGCTTCCTCACGTTGTCTCCCCAGGGAAGCCCACAGCCGTTGGTGTCGACGTTGAATGCAACGGATGGCGCGGTCACCTCGAACATGGCGATTGTCCCGGCGAACAACGGCGATATCAGCGCTTTCGCCTCGAACGCGACGCACTTGGTGCTCGACATCTCCGGATATTTCGCTGGTTTGCCTTGAAGCAACGTGATGACATTTAAACTTTACCGAAGGTGAGCCGGTCGCTTGCAGCGGTACAGTTCGGGAACCGTGCCTTTACGGCGGCGACGCCCCAGAACGGAAAGTTAGTATTCACTCTGCCACCGGTGTGGCCAGTGGGATTTTCCTGATTACGCTTTGGCGGGTGTTTATTACCGAAACTTTGTCTATGAACACGTTACCGGGTGGGAGTCCTTCGAACCGGTTCTTAGAGCATTTTTATAACTAAGGAGCGTTCGCTCTTAATATGCAATTGCGCCGTTGCATCCTCAAAATCGTCTTCTACACGGCTGTAGACGAATAAAGCATGTGCTCGAAAAAATTCTCTGAACTGATTGGGCTGATTGAAGATATTGGTCGGGGCGAGAGGATTTGAACCTCCGACCCCCTGCGCCCAAGGCAGGTGCGCTACCAGGCTGCGCTACGCCCCGACAAAAAGAAAGCCTTCATTGATTTTAACCCACAAAGTGATGAGCGCGCTCAGGTTGCCGATGAAACTGGTACAACAATCAAGATCAAGCGAATCTTGAGGAAAAAAGCAAAACAAATCCATCACGGAGGCGCGGAGAACCAAATGTCGAGATGAAAAGAATTTCGTTGAACAGTTTTGTCTTTAGTTAAGCGGATGAGCTACATCTTCTTAGCATCTGCCAGCCGGCGATGATCGCCTGGGCCGCATGCAGGATTTCGGTCTCTGTGGTCGGCTCTCCGAGCGAGAATCTGACCGCCCCCGCCATTTGGTCTTGAGTTGCTTTGATCGCAACCAGGACATCACTCGCGGTATGTCCGCCTGAATGGCAGGCTGCTCCAAGCGATGCAGCAACATCGCCTTCGATGACTCGAAGTAATTGGTTCGCGTCGGTCTCAGGAAATGAAACGTTCAGCGTATTCGGCAGACGTTCGCTTGGATGACCATTGAGAGTTAGACCTGGGATCGACGAACTGAGCAAGGAATGAAACCGGTCGCGCAATTTCATGATTAAGTTATCTGATTTAAGGCGTTGCTTCGCAAGATATGCAGCAGCTCCGAGTCCGGCAATCAATGCCATATTTTCTGTGCCGGGCCGCATCCCTCGTTCATGACTTGCTCCAAAGGTAAGGGGGCATACCCGAGCGCCTTTTCGGATATATAACGCGCCGACACCTTTTGGAGCATAGAATTTATGACCAGCTATCGAGAGCAGGTCTACGCCAAGGTCCATGACGTTGACGCTGATTTTACCAACCGATTGCGCCCCATCAACATGCAACGGAATGTCCATATCTCGTGTCAATTTTGAAATCTCATGTATAGGCTGAATGGTGCCAATCTCATTGTTGGCGTGCATTATCGAGACGAACGCGGTATCGGGACGTAAGCTTTGCCGGAATAACTCTAAGTCAATCCGGCCTTGCTGATCGACTTCAGCGAAGGTGACCTCCCAACCTTCCCGTTGCAGCTGTAAGACTGGCTGCATGACCGAGGGATGTTCAATCGCGCTGATGATGAGGTGCCTCTTTTGGACCGGAGCCGTCCCAGCCATCCCGAATAATGCCAGATTGTTAGATTCGGTGGCACAGCCAGTAAAGATCAATTCCGTAGGTTCAGCACCAAGAAGATCAGCAAGTTGTTCGCGAGCCTGGTCTAGCCCCTGCTTCGCAGCCTTGCCATAACTGTGGCTCGATGACGGATTTCCGTATTGCTCCCTAAAATAAGGAATGATTGCATCGAGCACTTCTGTGGCAACAGGCGTGGTCGCATTGTAATCAAGATATACCGGCAATCTTATCTCGTTCATAAGTATCAATTTTGGATTCGTGAATGATATGAAGAGGTGGTGCTAAAAGCAGCTATCGCCAATTGTCCACGCTAAGGATAACAGCACATTTTGGCATAAATGCAGTCAGCCAACTGTAATCGGTGGTTTGCGTTGCTGGAGAACCATTCCAATTTTAGTAGCCGGCACGAGAGCAGCATTGAGCGATGCAAGCAAGTCGTTGGCATCATCGGGAGAGACTGAGAGTAGCAGCCCTCCGGCTGTCTGAGGATCAAACAATATGGCTTTGATTTCCTCTGGAACCGACTCGTCGAAATTCACAGCACATTCGGCAAATTCACGGTTGGACTTGAGTCCTCCTGGTACATATCCTGCGCGAACACATTCAATAGCTCCTTCGAGCAAAGGTATGCTGGACCAATGAATATGGATGCTCACTTCACTGCCCAATGCCATTTCGCGTACATGACCAATCAAGCCAAAGCCGGTAATATCGGTAGCGGAATGAACTCGAAGCCCGCCGCTAGTAATTACTTCCACAGCTTTGGCATTTAAAGTAATCATCGCTTGAGTGGCAGCATTAACCCATGCCGGCTGAGCTTCTCCGCGTTTTATGGCAGTCGAAATCACACCTGTGCCCAGTGCTTTTGTGAGAATGAGCACGTCGGATACCTGGGCGCCAGCATTTGTGAGAATCCGGTCAGGGTGAATTAGCCCGGTGACGGCGTAGCCAAATTTAATCTCTGGATCGCGAACACTGTGCCCCCCTATAACGGAGCACCCCGCTTTCATCATCTGTGATAGCCCTCCAGCAAGGATTTGTTCGAGGATGGCAAGGTCGCCTTTATCTGGAAAACAGACGATGGCCAGGGCGCTGATCGGCCGTCCACCCATGGCATAGACGTCGCTGAGAGAATTGGTGGCAGCGATCTGGCCAAATGTAAACGGGTCATCGACGACAGGCGTGAAGAAATCAACCGTTTGGACTACCGCCAGATCTTCGGAAATTCTGTAGACACCGGCATCATCGGCTTTGTCAAACCCGACCAACACATTCGGGTCATGCTGGCGGGCAAGCTTGCCAAGCACAGCGTCCAGCACCGCCGGACTAAGTTTGCTTGCTCAACCGGCCGCTTTTACCTGTTCGGTCAGTCGATATTCCGTAACTTCGGGCATTAGATCCTCAAGCAATCAGCTTCGAGAAGGGGCCGATTTTCTGAGCCCCTCACACTCCACGTACCGCCATTAGAAGATTGGCGAATGTGCCATCAAAGAACTTAACGTTGTTGAATCCGGTGCGGGCAAGAGCATTGGCTAACGCCAGCGCCTCACTTCCAACTCCGGCAAAAGTGACGATACGCGTGTTGAAATCGTCCATTGGCAGGCGGCCATCGGCTTTAGCGGCGGCGATCTGGGTTACAGGCACATGGCGAGCGCCTGCCAGGCTACCAGTAGCAAATTCCTCTGGAGTGCGGGCATCAAGAAAGACGGCAGTGTGATCGCCTTTGCGGATGTATCGAATACCTTCAGGCTCGATTTCCATCGGACCTACTAAAGCCCGCCAAACTGGAGTTCCAAGTTGATAGCGGCGAACATTCTTAAAGCCAGCGGTCGCTAATTCCTGCCCAAGCCGTCTGCTCTTACCACAGAATGGTCCATTGCAATAGACAATGATTGCGGCATTACGATCGGGCACGATGCGAGCAACTTCGGCAACATCGCCTACATGGCGGGATTTTGGAGCATCGGGTTTGGGCGCAAGGCTGAGGGCTTTCGGAATATGACCAATTGCATACTCCAATTGCGTACGGCCATCAAAGATCGTTGCACTACCTTGAGAAACGATCTGAACCATTTCCTCTGTGCTTACTTGGCCGGTTGGCTCGTCTGGTTCATGCAAAATCGCCCGGTAGACATCCGCTCCAGGCGAACTGGCCGAGGCAGGATGAGCTATCTCGTTCCCCTGCAGCATTCCTGACTCTGCCATTTTGCGAGTCATCGTTCCAATATCCGGCACAGCCAGGTTGGGTGGACTAATGTTACTCATCGATGGAACAGAAGCGGCCACGGAGAAAGGCAAAGAAGCTGCTGCCTCTTGAGGAATATCTACGGCGGCTTGCTCAGGAACATCAGAGATAGGGACTGGGGCAACATCCGGGAATAGGATTTTCCGGCTTTGCGGCCGATGAATCTCCCCGGTTTGTGCTATGAATGGATTGGGTTCATTAAAAACGGACAAGTCGGGTGCTGGGGCAAGTGTCATTCCCATACTTTGTAACTCTTGTCTGCCACGAGCCCAGAGATCACCTTTCGCTAGAGTACCAACATCGATTTGAGGTTGCTGTTCCTTCATTGAAGAATCCTCGTTACCTCCAACCGTTTTATAGCTGGACATCGGCGCGTGCCAGTGCGCCTGAGGACAAGACCGCTACGCCGGTGTATGTAGTCAACAGGTAATGCGCGACAGCGTCATCAGTCAATCCCATGAATTCGACGCTAATGGAAGGTAATCGGACAGGTGCTTCTGCATCTCTGGGGGACAGGTAAATGACACCCTGCTTGGCCTCGCCAAGCCGCATCAAGAGGATGCTTGTGCTTCCCCCTTTCGGGGAAGGCTTTGATTCGGCTTTCTTGTTTCCGGCTTGCTCGCCCTTCTTGCCTGCCTTGGAGATAATGTGGAGTTTGTTGCTCGGCACAAGAGGGAGGCTTCGCCAAGCTGTAAAGGGTGAACCAAATGCTTCGACCTCTTCCAAATTAAGAGATTGAGCATTGGCTTGTTTTCGAAACTCGGCCAGCGCATCAGGATGCATGACGAACAAATCCGGGCGTCGCCACGCAAGTTTGAGCATATCGTCAAGAACGTCGGGCGTCGGGGGCCCATCCACAGCAAACTGCATGCGAGGCGCAACGTTATGTAACAAGCCAAAATCTGAATGATTAAAGATGAGATTTCCCGCTGTCTCAGAAATAAAATCTGAAGTCACACGAAACTGGGCTTGAAGCTGGTCGTGGTTATTGGAAAACAGCTTCGGAACCCGCTTGGGTATCTTGACAACTGCCTCTACCGGATGCAAGGCAATTTCCTGGGGTTTAGGATCGTATAAACCTACGCTGGTCGCCACCAACGTATGATCCCGATGAGAGTGGCTGGCCCGAAGAGTTGAGCTTGGTAATTGAAGGGGCCTATCCGGCGCGGGCGGGCCAGATTCTTCGTCCACAATATGGTTAACCTGGTATACGCCGCCCTCGACTGGCACAAGTGCCATTGTGCGCAGAAACTCTAAAATCCATCTCGGCGTTCTCGGCGACCAGACAGGTGCTGACTTGGTCGAACTCGATATGATGCGTGCAACATCACTGGTCAGATTTGCAACTGGTGTTTGTGTTTCGTCTGCCACAGACTACCTCCTTACCATTTACCATTAAAAGAACCGCCCTGAGTTAGCGAACCAATGGATTTCTGTCCAATAGAGTCAAACGGCGTCGTTTAATTCCACTGGTAAGCCTCGGGCTGCCCACTCGGCTATGCTTTCTTCCCAGCGGCTGGCTTGAAATCCTTTCTTGCGCAAGAACTTGACGGCCTCAATCGACATGACGCAAAGTGGGCCACGGCAATAAGCCACGACTTCCTTATTTTTCGGAAGTTTAGCGATGTGTTGTTTTAACTTGTCAAGCGGAACTGATATGGCTTTGGGTATGTGTCCGGCTTCATATTCCGCCTTGGGACGAACATCGAGCAATGTTACTTCCGCTCGCTGAATCCGTTTGATGAGAGTGTTGCAATCGACTCTTTCGAGCGCGTCATGGGCCTCAAGAAATTCCTTGGTAATTTGTTGAATCTCGGCAAACCGGAACTCTCCTACGCGATGAAGCGAACTGGCTAATGTCAAAACGTGACGATCCGCAACCCGATATCTGACGAACGTGCCGCTTCGTTCCGATTCAATCAGTCTGGCCGAGCGTAAAACCTGCAGATGCTGAGAAGTGTTGGCAATACTTTGCCCTAGCTCAAGCGATAGAGCTTCCACAGTTCGTGGCGCTTGGCTCAAGACATCGATGATTTCCAGCCGTATGGGACTGGCGAGCGCCTTGCCGATCAGAGCCAATTGCTCATAGGTCCGGTCTTTGAAACGTCTGGCAGATTGTGTCATAGAGAGCCTCTTCATCAAGCTCAGTTTCACATTCGCGAACCTTGCAGGCAAATATATCGGTAAATACCTTGCTTGTCAAATAATAAATTAAGTGCTTGAATATAATCGAGAAGTGCCTCTTCCGCTTAATGCTCAATCGAATCAAAGGTTATCCAGAGCTGGGAAACGCTGAGCGTGCAGGTGTCCAATGAAGCTGGCACACCAATCAAGTGAATCTTGCAAGACAACACAAAAATGAAATCCCCCGGTTTGGCGCCGGGGGATCGAGAAACAGATAGCTTTGAATCTCTTCGAGTTTATTCCAGAAGCTTCAGGTCTATACAGATCTGTCGAATAGTCGCATATTCGTCATCCTTGGCCGGGACAAATCGGTGCGCTCGAAGTATTTTCAGGATTTGATCGTCTCTTCCCGGAGTTAAATTCTCCATGGCCTTCACGAATCGTTGCCGCTCTGCCTCGGGCAAGTCCTTTCGCCCCACATAGACCCAATCGACGAACGGTTTGGACGTATAGAAGATACGAATCTTACTGCGGTCAATCGTGCCCTTATCAAGCATCGACTTGTAGACGGTCTCGTCCAGGGCGCCGGCCTCCACCACTCCCGATTCCACGAGCTTGGCTACATTCGGGTGGCCGCCGGTAAAGTGCCGACTGACCTCCGTCGGCATAATGCCCGCGTTCTTCATTTCGAGGGCGGGTATGACATAGCCGCTGGCAGAGTAGGGGTCGACGAACGCCACCTGCTTGCCCTTCATGTCTTTTAGAGAATTGATGGAGTTGGAGCTGGTGACGAAGACTGCATGAAATTGCAAGTCATCTGTGCGCTGGACCAGGGGAATGACAGCGTGCTTGTGCCGAGCCCGGCAATAATTCACCGCTCCCAAAACAGAAAAATCGATGCTGCCATCTCCTAACCCGGCAATATATTCGTTATAGTTGTTGAGAATTACCAGCTTCACTTCCCGTCCCATCTGTTTGGTCAAATAGGATTGCAGCGGCGCTCTTTCTGGCGCCGAGAGACCATCCGCAGCTATCGCGACAACAATTGGTTTTTGGGCCGCAGACAACGACACAAGAGCGAAAATGCACACCAGGGCAAAGAGTGCGGTTCGAGTGCGCAGAATCATGGTGAAAACCTCTCTAATCTTGAACTTTAATCTAAACTTTAGGATTCATGGGGCCGGATTATAACCAAATCTCAGGTGTGTTAAAGAAACGAAAGTAATGTTGTCAGTTCAGGAGGTTCAGTTCTTTTACCATTTGCCGAATCGCTCCATATTCCTGGTCATTGGCTGGTATGAATTGTTTTGCCCGGAGGATTCTCAAAACCTGATCATCCTTGCCTTGTCTTAACGCCTCAAGCGCCTTGCTGAATTTTGTCCGTTCTGCCTCGGGCACCTCTTTCCTGGCTACGTATACGTAATCAACAAAGGGTTTAGAGGTATAAAAAATACGGACTTTGGTGCGGTCAAGCTTACCGCCATCAATCATGGATTTATAAATCACCTCATCCAGCGCGCCGGCATCCACGACCCCAGCTTCCACGAGCTTGGCCGTGTTGGGATGGCCGCCGGTATAGCGGAACTTGATATCGGTTTCTTGATTAATGCCGACTCGCTTCATTTCCAAGGAGGGGATGACGTGACCGCTGGTCGAGTAAATATCTCCAAAAGCGAACTGCTTGCCCTTCAGGTCTTTCAGAGAATTGATTCCAGAACCGGCGCCGGTGATGAAGACCGAATGGTATTCCAGATCGTTGGGACGCTGAACGAGTGGGATGACTCCATGCTTGGCATGGGCGCGCACATAGTTTACCGCTCCCAGGCTGGCGAAATCGATGGTCCCGTCCGCGAAGCCCGCAAGATACTCGTTATAGTTATTGGGAATTATGAATTTCACTTCTCGTCCCATCTGTTTGGTCAGATAGGTTTGGAGTGGCATCCGTTCTTCAGCGGAGAGACCGTCAGGACTGAGCGCCACAACGATTGGTTTTTGCGCAGCAGCTAGTGACACAAGAGCCAAAAC
This sequence comes from Candidatus Angelobacter sp., assembly GCA_035939855.1. Taxonomy (GTDB): domain Bacteria; phylum Acidobacteriota; class Terriglobia; order Terriglobales; family Acidobacteriaceae; genus Angelobacter. The sequence goes on along the minus strand of DASZFK010000500.1, from coordinate 5,468 downwards.
GCACACCAAGGCAAAGAGTGCGGTCCGTATGCGCAGAATCATGGTGAACAAACCTCTCTAATCGGAACTCTAATCTAACTTTGGGATTCGATTTGGCCAGATTATATCCAAATTTTAGACCGTCACTAAAGAAACGAAAGTAACGTGAGTCGGGAAAGTTACCTGAGAATCGAAACTAGGAAGAACAGCTTATTGTTGAGAAAGTTCCTTTTTTATAGCGCGAGATAGTTCGATGTGAGCACCTTTCACAAGCACGTCCTGATTCCGCAAATCACACGGTCCGTTCGGACAATGTACTCGTAGCACCAAATTTCTATTTTCAGAACTTGTACCAAAAGCGCTTGGGCCCCTAACCGGGTACTCAAAATCTATGGACAAGCAAATAAACAACGAAACGAAGTTCGCCTGCTATATCCGGCATAAAGCAAATCTTCGCTCTGGGATCAAGAGAACGGTTCCTTGCGCAGAACCAACCGAAAAACGGCGAGTCCGGATAGAGGCAATCAAATCCCGAGGCTTCTTGAGGTGGAGTGAGTATTTTGTCGCATCTTGAGAATCACCTGATCTTAAGGCAAAACTGCTCCCTCATTTTCAAAACAAGAATTGGAGTGATTACTCAGTTTTACTAAATTTTGTTGCATGGCTTCCCGTTCCTCGACTTACAAATGGGAGCTTAGATCTAAAGCGTTATGGATGGGAGATAAACTCCTTATCTGTCTGGCACTTAGTTGAGCTGCAACCCCTCTAATTTTGACAACTAAATCTCTAATCTAAGAACCATATCTGACGGGCTCAGCCGCCCTTCCAGGGAGTCAAGATCAAAGTTAAAATTTTGTTAATCTTAGTTGTTCAAAAGCTCCGATTTGGGTGTATGATCGTCCCAATTTCCGGCCAGATCAGGGACGTTTTGTTCTAACTTTGGAAATTAACACAATCGTAAGAATTTGATCGGGGATCCTCGGGCCTTTGTCAAACTCACTCCTGGTAGAACGAAGTAAGTGAGGGGGTGGATTTGGGAGGAGCAAATCACCATGAAAAAGGCTGCCGCCAAATTGATGTTTCTCTGCGCGTTGTTTCTAGTCACTAACATTTACTGGATGCTTGCCGATACAGGCGTTAAGCGGACGATGGCCCTATCGGGCACACCCAGTCAACCACCACCAAAGCCAGGTCCAAGTCCAGTTCCGGGGCCTGTAGCTCCTGACGGTGGTTCTATTCCAGCTTGTTATCCTGGTACTACTGGGTGCAATAGTTTTGCACTAAAGTAACCTGGAAGAAGCTGATTGCCAGAAAGTGCTTGTTTGCCAGTGGCGGGTGGCGATATTCTCTCAGTGTAGAGTTTTGAAACCATGTCACATATTCCGTTGAGATCCGTCCTTTGGATACTGTCCTTGCTATTGAACGGCGGCTTGGTTGCTGTGCTGTTGGGAAAGGGATCGCTGCGCAAATTCCCGTTCTTTGGCGTTTATGCCGGCTACACGCTCTTGGCAAGTGGGCTCTTGTACCTTGTGAGAGAGAAGGGTTCGGGCTTCGCCTACTTTTATGCCTATTGGAGTTGTGAAGCGGTAGGCGTGATATTGGGGTTTGCAGTGGTTTACGAGGTGTTCGGAAGGCTCCTGACTCCCTACCCGGCATTGCGCCGCCTTGCGTTGTTGATTTTTCAGTGGTCGATCTTGGTCTTGGTCCTCATGGCATGTGTAGTGCTGTATGCGCAGTATGCGCAACCGAATCATGAACTAAAGCCAATTGCCGCTGCGGTGATGGTTTTGGAAGAGGCGATACGCATTATTGAAGTGGGGCTTTTGATGTTCTTGTTTTTGTTCTCGACTGCTTTTGGATTGCACTGGCGGCAATCTGTTTTCGGGATGGCTTTGGGGCTTGGCATTTTTGCTACCGCCGAATTGGTCGGTGTAACCATGAGGAACTTCTGGGGACCGACATTTAATAACAATTTTGCAGTTGTGCGCTCTATCGCTTTCAACACGAGCCTTTTGGTGTGGGCTGGGTATCTGTTAGCACCAGAACGAGAGACCGTAAATGCTGAAGCCCCCCATCATCATGGCCATCTCGAGCAATGGAATCAGGCTTTAACGGAGTTTATCTACCAATGACACTTGCGATTGTTATTACGCTCTTCGTCCTATGCGCAATCGTGACCATCTTTGTCGCATTGCGCAGCCGCCGCCGTCGCACGATTCAGCGCTCCGTCGATCTCAAAGCATTTCGTGTCTTAACCGACAGAGATGACGAGAACTTCTTGCGCGCTAAGCTTTCCCGCAAGATGTTCTTCCGTCTGAAGCGCCAGAGAATCCGCGTAAGCTGGGGATATGTTTCGCGTATGTCTGGCAATGCCGAGAATGTTTTGCGGCGCGTTGGCGAAATCCGCCTGAATTCCGATCCCCAGGTCGCCGAGCAGGCTGCACAGGCCATTGAACTAGCCAGCCAGATTCGCACACAATGCTTGATCGCGTATGCCAAGCTGGCGACGGAGTTTACATTTCCTTCACTACAATTGACTCCTGCCCGGCTGGAGTCCAAGTACGAGTCACTGCGTGATTCTGTAGCGCGCTTGGTATCTCTCCAATCGCAAAGCGCTACTCCGGTGGCAGTCGCAATTTAGAGAATTCTTGCCGGTTTTTCCTGAAAGCCCTGCATACTGCAGGGCTTTTGGTTTCCAGGGGCGTTTCGGTGTCTCTCATGCTGCTTTAATCCGTTTGTGTTTTAGAATAGGCCCATGCTTTTACAGGGAATTTTTCCGGCGGTGACCACCCCGTTTTATGCCGACGGCGCAGTTTATTACAAGAAGATCGAGCACAACATCGATCGCTATTCCCGTACCCCGGCCGCGGGCATGGTCATTCTGGGCTCTACCGGGGAAGCGGTGATGCTGAGCGATGAGGAGCGCCGCGAGGTTTTGCGGATCACAGCCGAGGTGGCGACCCCAGAAAAGGTGCTGATCGCGGGTACCGGGGCCGAGTCCGTGCTCGAAACCCTGAAGCTTACCGAGTATGCGGCCAAGCTTAAGTATGATGTTGCTTTAGTGCGTACCCCCCACTTTTATCGTCCGCAGATGAAGCCTGAGGCCTTGCTGGCTTTTTATCGGATGGTGGCCGATCGCTCTCCGTTACCTGTTTTGCTTTATACTGTGCCGCCGTTCACCGCTTATGATCTGCCTCTTGAAGTGATTGTCGAACTGGCTGACCACGCCAACATTATTGGGATCAAGGAGTCGAGCGGGAACGTTGAAAAGGTCGCGGCCATGGTCAAGGCGACGCAGCATGTCCGGCGCACGGTCGCCGCTACCGAGGTCTTACAGGCGGTTACAACCCGGATGATCGAGGCGCCGGGAAAGCGCAGTCATGAAAGCGAGTTCGTAAGCGCAGATGAGCTGGCCGGCAGCGGTAACATTTCTGTGGCCGCTCCCCCCAAGATCAAAACGCGCAACAAAGAAATCGGTTTTCAGGTTTTGGTGGGTGCCGCCCACACGCTGTTGGCTTCCCTGCAGGCGGGGGCCAGCGGATCAGTTTTGGCTTTTGCCGCTCCAGCTCCCACTATTTGCTTCGAGATTTATGCCGCCTGGCGGGACAACGATCTGGCCCTGGCCCAGACCAAACAGGACAGCATGTCGGGTGCGACCCGCCGAATTGTCTCGGAAATGGGGATTCCTGCAGTGAAATATGCAATGGACCTCAACGGCTATTACGGTGGCCTCCCTCGTCTACCGTTATTGCCGCTCACGGCCCTGCAGAAGGCGGATGTTGAGACGCTTATGTCGCCCTTCCCAAATTAGATCAAGGCGCTTGGTTCGCTCGGCCGCCCAACGGATGGCCCTTACCAAAGTGTACCGAGGCTGCGGAAAATAGCGTTTAGACTGTTACTATAGAAAACCAGTTCGAAGCTTTGAAATAGCAGAGCTGATTGTTTGCGCAAAAGTCTCTTGGCGGGAGACGCGATCTTCCCCCGATCGCTCGCAAGCATTTGCCGTGGCGCAAGGCCCTGACGTAGGTTTTGACCAGGGTACTTGGCCTTTTGCGGTGGCTCCTGGGAACTCCACATGCAGATCGAGGTTGTTCTAAAAACAGACGAGGGCTGGAACATTTAGGTGGATACAGTACTATCAGCAGGCAGGAAGCTCCGCGAAGTCCGCGAACAAATTGGCCTGACTCTGCGCGATGTAGAAATCGCCAGCACTGCACTGTCCCAGGCCCGGGGCATTGAAGAATTCATCATCAATCCCAGCCGGCTTTCCGATATTGAGACCAAAGGCGTTGTTCCCAGCATCTACCGCATTTATGTCCTTTCCGTGATTTACCGCACCGATTTTACTGAACTGCTTAAACTGTACGGTGTCGACCTTGGTTCCACGGCTGCCGATTTCGCTATTTGCCAGCCGGGTAAAACCCACCGCCTGGAAATTGTGACTGACCGGGGTTCGGTCATGGTGCCGGTAAAGTTGGATCCTGCCTTCAATCTGCACCTGACCACGAACATGGGAAGGATGATCGAAGATTGGGGCGCTGTGCCTCTCCAATACCTCCAGGAGTTGGCCAAGCGCAAATATACTTATGCTTACATTGGCATGGATGATCTGACCATGTATCCCCTGATCCTGCCCGGTTCCTTCGTTCAAGTGGACGAAGACCGGGACCGGGTGCAAGAGGGAAGGTGGAGATCAGAATTCGAGCGACCTATCTATTTTGTTGAAACCAGGGATGGCTATATCTGTTCCTGGTGTTCGCTGCGAAAGGGAGAGATCATTCTGCAGTCCCATCCTCTTTCGCCCGTGCCCCCACGAATTCTCAAGCACCCTCAAGATGCTGAAGTAATTGGACAGGTTGTAGGTCTAGCTATGCGACTCGGCGAACGGCTTCCTCATGGAGAGCCAGAGAAGCAATCGAGTTCTGAATTAACCGTAAGTGAGCCGAAAGAAGTGCGTCGTCATTAGAAGGAGACTTCAGCACGAGGTCTTCCGGATCTAAAAATTGCGCGCTTTCCGGTCTTTCCACAGCCGCGAGAAACTGATCGTAAATATTCTTGACTGGGACGCTGATCAACGCAGCCGCTGTTTCGTCGTGAGCTGCCTGAATGGCTTGGCTGGCAGGCTCCTCTCCAAAGACCCGGTTCATGCCCCAATGCTTATAATCACCAGCCTCGGTTTGCAGCGAGCAGATATAGGCCAGTTTTTCAAGGAGCGTTGGCAGAGCGCTCAGTGTGCGTCTTTTGAAATCATCCTTGGCGTTGAGGATCATATTCATTCCCTGGTGCGGAGTTTGCCGGGTGGCGCACGGCTTTTCCGCAATATTCCATCAGAAAAATTAGCACGTCATTCACGCGATTTTAACCTTTTTGAATTTTGTTCTATTTTTAGAAATTGGGAGTCCATGAGGTTGGCGACAAACCTCATTAAAGGTTGTTAAGCTTATGAAAATATGCCAGATATGAGCGGAAATGTGAAGTGCTCCTCAATC
>DASZFK010000499.1:0-8417 GCA_035939855.1 Candidatus Angelobacter sp. | reverse complement strand
ATTACCCAATTACTCACTTACTCATTTACCCAATTACTCACTTACTCATTTACCCAATTCGAATCGCCCAATCCTGTCGGTTCCCAAGTACGGCCGCAGCGCTTCCGGCACGACCACAGTGCCGTCGGCCTGCTGATAATTTTCCAGGAGAGCGACCCAGGTACGGCCCACAGCCAGACCACTACCATTCATGGTGTGAAGGTACTCGCTCTTCTTGCTGCCTTCCGGACGCCAGCGGATATTGGCCCGTCGAGCCTGGAAAGACTCGAAGTTCGAGCATGAAGAGATTTCCCGGTAGAGTTGCTGGCCGGGCAGCCAGACTTCCAGATCATAAGTTTTGGCTGAGGCGGCGCTCATATCCCCACTACAAAGGAGCATGACGCGATAATGCAGTCCCAGTTTTTGCAACACCATTTCAGCATCGTGGGTGAGCCTCTCAAGCTGTTGGTAAGAATCCTCAGGTCGGGAAAACTTCACCAGTTCGACTTTTTGAAACTGGTGCTGGCGGACAATTCCCCGGACATCCTTGCCATGCGAGCCAGCCTCGCTTCGGAAACACGGCGTGTAGGCCGTTACCGAGCGTGGCAACTGCGCCGGGTCAAGCACGTCGTTGCGATAGAGGTTGGTGAGTGGAACCTCCGCCGTGGGAATCAGCCAGAGATCATGGTTCTCGCATTTGAACGAGTCTTCGGCGAACTTGGGGAGCTGGCCGGTACCGGTCATCGACTCGGAATTCACCATGTAAGGTGGGAGCACCTCGGTGTAGCCATGCTCCCGCGTATGCAGGTCCAGCATGAAGTTTGCCAGGGCGCGTTCCAGGCGAGCGCCAACACCCCAATAGACGGCAAAGCGGGCGCCGGAGAGTTTGGCTGCGCGCTCCAGATCGAGGATGCCTAGTTGCTCTCCGAGTTCCCAATGGGGCTTAGGCGTGAAGTTGAATTGGGGCGGGGCTCCCCAGCGGCGCACCTCAACATTAGCTTCCGCCGATTGGCCGACAGGCACGGAATCGTGCGGCATATTGGGAATCCCGGCCAAGACATTTCTCAACTCCTGTTCAAGCTCGCCGGCCTGCTTTTCCAAAGCCTCGCCTTGCTCACGCAAAGCCCGGTTCTGCTCCATCAATGTGCTGATATCCTTTCCGGCTTTCTTCAGCCGGGGAATCTCCTCGGAAGCGCGATTTCTTTGAGCCTTCAAGGTCTCGGCCTGGGTGATTGCCTGGCGGCGGCGCTCATCGAGAGAGCGAAAGTTGCCGAGGATTTTGGTGGGATCCAAACCACGGTTTCGCAACATTTCTTCGACTTTAAGCAGGTTTTCGCGGACGAAGATAAGGTCAAGCATAGAAACATTTAATCTATCATGCGCGCTTCTTGGCCGGAGGTTGCGACAACTTTCATTGTGAGCATTTACACTTGAAGGAGTTTCATGGCGAACCCATCTCCAGGAAAACCTGATCTGAGCGTGCGTTTTTCCGGCATCACCTTCAAGAATCCGGTGATCGCTGCAAGCGGAACTTTCGGCTACGGCATTGAGTATGACGATATCGTCTCACTGGAAAAATTAGGCGGCCTGGTCACCAAGGGGCTCTCGCGCGAGCCTATGACCGGAAATCCTCCGCCACGGCTCTTTGAGACAGCCGCGGGCATGTTGAATTCCATCGGACTGCAGAACATCGGCGCTCGCGCATTCATTGAAGAGAAGCTGCCGCAACTACAGCGCAAAAAAAACGTAGTCGTGATCTGCAACGTCTTCGGTTTTACCCGCGAAGATTACGAAGCCACGATCCGGATGCTGAACCAAGCGGAAGGCATTGCCGCTTATGAACTAAATGCCTCCTGTCCCAACACCAAGCATGGCGGAATCTCGTTTGGCAGCGATCGTGTCTTGCTGGAAGAGCTGGTGGCAAGCTGCAAGGCTGCTTCGCGGCGTCCGCTGATCGTGAAGCTCTCTCCCAACGTTACCAGCATTCCGTTGATGGCCAAGTCGGCGGAAAATGCAGGGGCCGATGCCATTTCCCTGGTCAACACCTTTGTCGCCATGGCCGTTGATGCTGAAACTCGCAAGCCTCGTATCTCCAACATCACCGCCGGGCTGAGCGGACCCGCCATCAAGCCGATCGCCCTGCGAATGGTTTACGAGGCTGCCCATTCGGTCGATATTCCCGTCATTGGTTTAGGCGGCATCACAACGGCTGAAGATGTTATTGAATTCATGCTGGCCGGCGCTGCGGCAGTTGAAGTGGGCACCGCCAATATGTGGGACCCATGTGCGAGCGAAAAGATCGTTGACGGTGTGGCCCGGTGGTGCGCTGAGCACCGGGTGCAAAAGATTACCGACCTGATCGGCGCCCTCGAAGCTTGACCGGCTTGACCAGGCTGAATTGAAAACCAGCCGCAATTGTTTTATTTTTGATTTAGCTTGGAACTCGCACTCAATCTGATTTGGCTGGGCATTTCGTGCGCCTTGCTGGTATTGGGAATTCCCCTGATCCGACAAAAGGGAGTCGCCCCCAGCCGCTGGGTCGCAGTCATGGCCCTGGTGTGTGTTTTGTGCCTTCTGTTTCCGGTCATCTCCATGACCGATGACCTGCACAACACACCCGCCGTCGTTGAGAATAAGAAATTGAAAAACCTGATGGCTGCGGCCCATGCCCTGGTGGCCTTGCTTTCCAGATTTTCATTTCAGCTTCCAAATCCCGTTGCCGTTGCAGTTAGAAACCGGGAGAACCGGTATTTTCCAGTTGAGACCCTGCTCACGTTTGATCTCCACCGGCGGCCTCCTCCCAACCACATTTCTCCGTTTGTTTAGTTCATAATTTCCAATTTTAGTTTTTTTCAACTGAATGGCATTTCCCGGTGGTTTGCCACTGGGAAGGAGATTCGACCGTGAAGAGAACCAGCTCTTTGCTCTTGATAACCGCGTGGCTGTGTCTGGCAGGCTGCAACAGCAAAAAACCGGAAGATACGGCCACGCCACCCTCGGCTCTTGCGATCCAGACCGCTCGGGTTGAAAACCGGACGGTCTCTTCCGAGCTGACCATACCAGGGTCGATTCAACCTGATCCCAGCCGCGTGGTACACGTGTTCGCGCCCGTTAGCGGACGATTGATTGCACTTCGAGTCAAACCCGGTGACACAGTCCAGAGTGGCCAGGTGTTGGCAACCGTCCAGAGCAGCGACGCCGCGGCAGCGCTCAGCGACTATCGAAAAGCCAAAGCGGCGGCAGAACATTCGAGCAGCGCTTTGAGCCGTGCGTCATTACTTTACCAGCACGACGCCATTGCCCAGAAGGACCTGGAAGATGCCAAAGCACAGGCAACCTCCGATGAAAGTGAATTGGCGCGCACGAAACAACGCCTGCGCATGTTGGGCCTCAATGAAAACTCCGAGTCCGATCAAGTTACAGTAATCGCGACCCACGCGGGAGTTGTGACTGAGACTACATCTGCTCCGGGAGAGATGTCGAAATCGCTGGATTCTGCTAATCCGCTCCTGACCATCGCCGACCTGAGTTCAATATGGGTGGTTGGCAATGTTTATGAGAGGGATTTGTCTCTCACGCCTTCCGGCTTGACCGTGCGGATTACGCTCGATGCCTACCCAGGAGAGAGTTGGCAGGGCAAGATCTCGCGAATCTCCGACCTGGTAGACCCCAATACTCACACGCTGAAGCTGAGAGTGGTGCTAAATAATCCTGGCCGCAAGCTCAAGCCAGACATGTTTGCGACGATCCACGTCGTTCACCCGGCTAGAAATGTGGCAGTAATTCCTTCTTCTGCTCTTCTCCACGAAGGCAACCAGGCTTATGTAATGGTGCAAAAGGGGGAAGCACAATTCGAGCGGCGCACCATACAGGTTCAGGACAGCAACCCGGAGACCACGATGGTATTGTCGGGTCTTCAACCCGGCGAGACGGTCGTCACCTCGGGCGCTGACCTTGTACGCAATCGGGAGGAGGCGAAGTGAAAGCCTTCATACTCGCGCTGTTGCGATATCGCGTTTTGGTGATCATTGCGCTGCTGGCGCTGCTGGCTGCCGGGGGATTTGCCTTTGTCAACCTGGACATCGAAGCCTATCCCGATCCGTCACCGCCTCTCGTGGAGATCATCACGCAGAATCCCTCCTGGTCGGCGGAAGAGATGGAACAGCAGGTGACAGTTCCACTGGAGACCACGCTCAACGGCACGCCCCAACTGGACTATATCCGCTCCATCAGCATCTTCGGGTTGAGCGATGTAAAGCTGTATTTCAATTTTGACAGCGATTATTTCCGTGATCGCCAGGAAGTACTAAATCGCCTGCAAACCGTCACCTTGCCGCAGAATCTCACGCCTCAGCTTTCACCATGGTCTCCCATCGGCGAGATTTACCGTTATCAGATCGACAGCACCCGGCACACGCTCAACGAGGTCAAGGCTGCCCAGGACTGGCTGGCGCGCCGGGAGCTAAAGCAGGTTCCGGGAGTGATTGACATCACCACGTTTGGAGGCACCACTCGGCAATACCAGGTGGAACTCGATCAGCGAAAGCTTCTTCAATACAACGTTCAGGTACCCCAGGTACTATCGGCGGTAGCAGCCAGCAACGCCAATGCGGGCGGTAATTACCTCACTGTAGGCAGCCAGAGCGTAAACCTTCGTGGGCTGGGACTGTTGCGGAATATTGAGGACATCGGCAACGTGGTAGTCGCCTCCCGCGCTGGAGTTCCTGTCTTGGTGAAAGATGTAGGGATTGTTCACGAGGGCTTTCAGCAGCGCTTGGGAAAGGTCGGTAGAGACCAGCAGAGCGACATTGTCGAGGGCATTGTTTTGCTTAACCGAGGGGCGGAGTCTCTGCCGGCACTGGGGGCCCTGCGCAAGAAGATTGGCGTGCTCAATGACACTCTGCTGCCTGCGGGCATGAAGATCAAGCCAATCTATGACCGGACTGAGTTGATCAACATCACGACTGAAACTGTAAGGCATGTGATCTTTGCCGGGCTGGCGCTGGTGACCCTGCTTCTGCTCCTAATGCTTGGTGACTTGCGTCTCACGCTCATCGCCGCTCTCACGATTCCCCTGGCCGTGCTGTTCGCGTTTGGTCTCATGGTGCTGACGGGACGCTCGGCCAACCTGATTTCGATTGGGGCAATCGACTTCGGGATTCTCGTCGATGCGTCGATCGTGGTGCTCGAAGGAATCTATCGCGACTTGACCAATCGAATCATGGGCGAGTCGATTCCGGAATTGATCGCCAATGCTACCGCGCTTTCGGCCCGTCCGGTTTTGTTTGCTACAGCCATCATTCTGGTAGCGTTCATTCCGTTGTTCACCATGCGCGGAGTGCCGGGCAAGATCTTTGCGCCCATGTCGATTACGTATTGCTTCGCTTTAACGGGGGCATTGATTTTTGCGCTGTGTTTCGCGCCCGTGCTTTCTTCCTACGGAGCGCACCGCATCTCGCCGCACGAGACGCGGATCAGCCTAATGATGCGCAGTGCTTATGATCGCTGCCTGGCGTTCATCCTGCGCCGTCCGAAGGTCATTTGGGGCAGCGCCGCCCTGCTGTTGATTGCCGCCATCATCGCTTTCCAGTTTGTGGGCGGAGAATTCATGCCTCCCTTGGAAGAGGGGAACCTTTGGGTGCGAGCCACGCTTCCCCAAGACATCTCTTTTGAAGCTTCCAGCAGGCTTGCTGATCAATTCCGCAACGAGTTGCGCCAGTTTCCCGAGGTCACCCAGATCGTCTCTCAAAATGGCCGTCCTGATGATGGCACAGACGTTAGCACCTTCAACAACATTGAAATGTTTGTGAAGCTCAAACCGGCAGAAGAATGGCCGGGAAAGATCGGCAAAGAGGAATTGATCAATCAGATGCAGAAGAAGCTGGAGAAATATCCTGGGGTCAGTTTCAACTTCTCGCAAAATATCCAGGACAACGTAGAGGAAGCAATGTCGGGCGTGAAGGGCGAGAACTCGCTGAAGCTGTTTGGCGATGATTTCAATGTGCTGACCAGCAAGGCCGAAGAGATTGCCGGCGTTATGGCAAAAACCCAGGGAGTCGAAGACATCGGGGTCTTCAAAGTCAACGGGCAGCCCAACTTGATTATCTCCATCGACCGCACCAAGGCTGCGCGCTACGGCATTATGCCGGCAGACGTTGATGCTGTGGTACAAACTGCGATTGGCGGCACTCCAGTGACCCAGGTGATTGAAGGCGACCGCCGGTTCGATCTCACAGTCCGTTTCATGCCAGAATTCCGGCAAAGTCCGGAAGCGATTCGTGCCCTGCTGCTGGCAACTCCCGACGGAAACCGTGTGCCCCTGGGCCAGGTGGCGGAGGTGTCGTTTCAAGAAGGCGCCTTTATGATCTACCGCGAGAACGATAAGCGCTACATTCCGGTGAAGTTCAGCGTACGCGGACGCGACCTCGCTACAACCATGCAAGATCTACAGGCCAAAATCAGAGACACGGTGAAACTGCCTGCCGGATACACATACGAATGGGCGGGAGAGTTCGATAGCTTGCGAAAAGAGCAACGCCGGCTCGCTTTGGTGATTCCAGCCAGCCTGGTTGTGATTCTTATTCTGCTCTTTGTGCAGTTCCACAGTTGGCGGGATGCGCTCATCGTGATGGCCCTGCTGCCGTTTGCTGCCACTGGAGGAATCTGGACGCTTTTGATTGCCGGGACTCCATTCAGCATATCGGCTGCTGTAGGATTTACCTCCCTGATCGGAGTTGCGACTTTAGGAGCTGTAGTCTTTCTCGCGGGAGTGCGCCGGGCGCAACGCGAAGCGGGGCCGGTCAAGGGACTTGTCGCCGGAAGCCTGGAGCAGATGCGTCCTGTGGTGATGGCCTGCATGGCCGCCGGCCTGGGACTAATTCCTGCAGCGCTATCGACCCGGATCGGGGCCCAGGCACAACAGCCGCTGGCTCGTGTTGTAGTTGGAGGCATGGTGACCACCCTGGCCGCCATTCTCTTTTTAATGCCTCTGTTAGCTCGCACGAGAGAGGAAATTGAGGAGATGGCTCCAGCGTCCGGAACAGAACCCGTAGCCGACTTGTAAGGCTCGCGTAGGCCTATGCGGCCCGGCGATGATCCTCAGCATCTCGCCCCAAAACCATCTTCTTCAGCATGAGAGCATTCTTGGGTGCGTATCCGGCCTGATCGTTGTCAAAATAAACGTAGACTGCCTTGAGATGCCTAGCCCACTCGTTGATACGGTTGGCCCACCAGGTAAGCCGAGACCGCGTGTAGCTTCCCTGGTACTTTCGCTCTTTCGGGCCATGGAGCCGGACATAGGCGAAGTCGGCTGTTACTACCATCGACGAGTGGTAGCCCGCCAATTCGTAAATGCAGAAGGCCGCATTGAATCGTTGCAAAATGCGATTGATTTCAGGATTTATCCAACTCGTATCGCGGAATTCAAATGTATAACGGTGTGTGCGCGGCAGAATTTCAAGCAGGTTCTCCATGCGGGCGGAGTTGATCTTCCACCGCGGCGGCAGTTGAAAGAGAATCGGCCCAAGCTTCTTGCCCAGGTGTTCAGCACGCGACAAGATGTTGTCGAGCCCGTTCTGGGGGTCCTTTAGTTTTTTGTTGTGGGTGATGAAGCGGCTCGCCTTTACGGCAAAGACAAAGTCAGATGGCGTAGAGTCGCGCCAGCATTCGAATGCGCTGACGGTGGGCAAGCGATAAAAACTGTTGTTCAACTCGAGGGTGTTGAAATGCCGGACATAGTGCTCCAGCAATTTTGCGCCTGAGGTTTTCGGTGGATAAAAAGAGCCAACCCAATGCTTGTAATGATATCCAGAGGTCCCGATGCGAATATCGCAGGTCATGCAAAATGCGATGTGCGCTGCCATGCTGGTGTTGCCGACACCATGCTGGTCATTAGTCCTTGGTCATTGATCGTTGGGCGTTTATCCCGGAACGCCCCACACGCATTTGGCGGGTTCAATGCAGTGAAGACGAATCTGGCCCTGATGCGGCGTTCCCTGGTCACCTACCCAGGAGACGCGGAAGCCAGCCCGGCTGAGTCCACAATCAACGCCGACAATCGCGCCGCGCCGCAGCGGAAATGGCATTCCTACGACGAGCGCGCCAACCGCAGTGATATCTGAAGTGCGCGACCAAATATCGAAGAACCTTCCATAGAGGTCCATACCCCACATGCGCACCGGAAGATTGATGGGGATTCCTTGCTCACCTTTAGTCATCTGTCACCTGTTCATGCAAGAGATGGACGATGGGGGAACTCGATCGAATCCAATACGCCACTCCCAAGCTTCTCAGAAATCTATTTTGTTGTCGTCAGATTTTTGTATCCAGAAAGTTACTTCGGATTTATTAAAGCGTTTTTATTTAGCATTCAGCAATCAGCACTCAGCCCGCGCGGCTTTTTGGGCTAAAGGAATGCAGCATCGTGGGCTTGGTTAGTT
>DASZFK010000498.1:0-5490 GCA_035939855.1 Candidatus Angelobacter sp. | reverse complement strand
GGTTGTGCTTGACGCGCTGCACTGGGTTCAGGCCCACCAGGCGCCCGATTTGGCCGTGCGGTGGAATTGCAAGGCGGGAAAGTGCGGCTCCTGCTCAGCAGAGGTCAATGGCCGGCCCCGGCTCACCTGCAAGACCCGCATGGACTCTCTGCCCCTCGACAAACCCATCACCGTTTCTCCGATGCGGAGTTTTCCGGTCATCAAAGACCTGGTTACGGATGTCTCCTGGAACTTCAAGGTAAACAAAAAGATCAAACCATTCACGCCCAAGCCGGATGTCAAATGGAAGATGCACCAGGAAGATGTGGACCGCATCCAGGAATTCCGCAAATGCATTGAATGCTTCCTCTGCCAGAACGTTTGCCACGTGCTCCGCGAGCACAACCAGAAAGAATCCTTCGGCGGACCACGCTTCTTTGTGCGAATCGCAAGCCTGGAGATGCATCCTCTCGACAGCGCATCGAGAGTCAAGGACCTTAAAGAGCAGTTTGGCATCGGCCTGTGCAACATTACCAAATGCTGCACTGAGGTCTGCCCCGAGGACATCCACATCACCGACAACGCCATCATTCCCCTCAAGGAACGCGTGGTCGATGAATTCTACGATCCAGTCCTGCGCATCGTCCGGAAAATAAGGGGAGCGAAATGAGCGGGCTTAATCCTGCTCCGACGGCAAAGTAAACGCTATGTATTCGCCCGAGTAGGCGCCGCCGCTCACTGCCACCACGATGTATTGTTTTCCATCGAGCATGTAGGTCATTGGTGAGCCGCTCTGTGGCGCCGGCAAATAGACGGTGCCGACTTCTTTGCCGGTTGCTTTGTCGTAAGCGCGTAGCATTGCGCCTCGCGGATGTTCAGATGTGGTCGTGACTTGTCCATCGCCGGCAATCACCAGGGTCTTGGTAACCAGCGTGCCGATGTTGTAAGTCGTTTGTCCGGTGCGCGGAAGGTTCAAGCCTTTGAGCGCCGGATGATTGCGCACCACATCAGGTGTTTCCCCGTGCGGTATCTGCCATACGATCTCACCCCGGTCGAGATTGATGGCCGTGATGGTCCCATAAGGCGGTTTGATCAACGGCAGCCCCTCGACATTCAATCCGCCGTAGGCTCCGCCGCCACCCCCTCCGCCGGCAGCAGCCGGTTGGCGATTTCGGGTCGGCAATGGTGAATCCGCTCCAGAGTTTTCGCCGGGACCAGTCCGCATCGTAACTTTTTGTCCAGCGGTTCCGGCAACGTAGTTCATGTCCGAGACTTCTTTCGGCGGCTGTACTAGTCCGATGGGCGTCAGGCAGGCATTACATGCAAATGCATAGACGGTGTGTGTCTCGGGGTCATAGGAGGCACCCGGCCAGTTTGTTCCTCCGCCTGCGGTTCCCAGAGTTAGCGTGGCCAACGGTCCATCGGTCTGGCTAAGGACGGGAGGCGTGAAGACCGGGCCCAGATGATATTTCGACACAATGGTCTTGGCCTGCTCTCGAAGCTGCGGAGTGAAATCAATCAGGTCATCGAGTGAGACACCATTGCGGCTGTAAACCGGAGGCTTGGTCGGAATCGGTTGCGTGGGAGAATACCACTCACCCGGCGTGTTGCCCTGCTCAACCGGGCGCTCTTCAATCGGCCACACCGGCTTGCCTGTGATCCGGTCGAATACATAAAGAAAGCCCTGCTTGCTGGGCTGGGCCACGGCCTTGACAGGTTTGCCATTGACATTGATGTCGGCAAGGATCGGAGCCGAGGAAATATCCATATCCCACAGCGGATGGTGCACGAGCTGGAAATGCCACTTTCGCTGTCCGGTCTTCAGATCGACGCACACCAGGCTTTCGCCAAAAAGATTGTTGCCCTGGCGATGTCCGCCGTAGAAATCACCCGTTGGCGATTCGATCGGAAGATAGGCCAGCCCCAACTCTTCATCGACCGAGAGCTGCGTCCACATGCCGGTGTTCCCAGTGTATTCGGCTGAGCCGTTCAGCCAAGTTTCGTAACCAAACTCGCCTTTCTTAGGGATGGTGTGAAAGATCCAAAGCCGCTTGCCGGTGCGGACATCGAAACCTCGGACATACCCTTTGTTGTTGCGCATGCTTTTGGGAGTGAATCCTTCGCGAAAAGCTGCGCCAACAATCACTGTGTCTTTAGCGACCACTGGAGCCGATTGAAACCCAATCTCGCCGGTCGTGAGATCGGGAAGAAACGTTTGATCGTCATCGAGTTTCAAATCCACAGCGCCGTTGCTGCCAAAGGAACGGACGAGCGAGCCGGTCTTGGCGTCGAGGCAGATCAGCCGGTAGCCCGGAGTGATATAGAGGATGCGCTCTTCCTTGCCATCGGACCAGTAGGCCAGGCCGCGTCCTGAAAGCTGCCGGGGAGCAGCAGCGCCACGCGCGCCTTCATGTTCGCCATGCACCCACAACAATTCGCCGGTCGCAGGATCGAGCGCTATCGCCGCGCGCCGCGAACCGGCGGTTGTGTAGAGAACGTGATTCACCATCAGCGGCGTGCCTTCCAGCTTGTATTCAGGACGGTTGCCGATGCTATCAGTCTTGAATCTCCACGCAACTTCGAGTTTGCTGAAGTTGGAAGCATTGATCTGATCCAGCGGACGATACCGAGTACCCGCAAGATCAGCAGCATAAGTGGGCCATTCCCCATTCTTAGAGCGATCCTGCGCCGACATGGAGGCGAGGAAAACGAGCAAGAGCAGGAGAAGATGTTTCAGAAAAAAAGATCGTTCAAGCCAACGAAAGAAAACTGAATTTTTCATAGGTTTTAAATCCGCGCGTATCTGCGTAAATCCGCGGTCGGTTTTTTCGGGTTCCCCGTTGTGCCGACTCACATCTTTGGCTAGAAGCTAGCAGCCAGCAGCTAGCAACTCTCTTCACGCCATCTGCTTGATCTGCCGCAACCCGTCCTGAATTTTCGCCTTCTGCTCTTCAGTTACATCGGGATGCGGAGGCCGCTGATAGCTCTGTCGCGTGCCCATCAGGCGGCTCAATGCATATTTCATAGGACCAAAGCTGCCGACTCCTGCCTGCCGTAACAACTGCTGAGCGTCATGCAGTTTGGCCAGCGGTGCCTCAATATCTTTACCCGCACGCTTGGCCGCAAACACATTGGCAATTTGCCGTGTAAACAGATTGCCTTCGGCCAGAATTGCGCCCATCCCGCTTTCCAACGCGGTTTTTAGATTGTTGCCTGTACCGGTCCTCATATTCAGCTTCGGAAAATCCTTCACAAATTGCTGGTACTCCGCCGGGTCGGCATTGGAGTCCTTGATTCCGGCCAGGTTGGGAAATTTTTCCAGGCTGTGAAGCAGCTCAGGAGTGATCGGCACCTCGCTCATGCGCGGGTAGTGATACAGATTGATCGGAATGGATACTTGCTCGAAGATCAGTGAGTAGTACCGGACGAGCCCTTCAAGCGGTGGCTGCTTGTAGTAGAACGGCGGGATGATCAATAGACCGTCCGCGCCATTGGCGGCGGCGTGCTGCGACAGCTCAATGGTCTCAGGAAAATTCGGGGTGCCGGAACAGATGATGATGTTCAACCCATTCCGGTTTTTGAGCGCGGTTTCAGCGATCTTTTTGCGCTCAGGCACCGAGAATGATGGATATTCGCCGGTCGATCCAAGCACCACAACGCCATCAGCGCCATTCTCTTTGAAGTAGGCCAGCATCTCTTTATACAGGCCTTCTTCAAATTTCAAGCTCTTGTCGCAAGGCGTAGCGGCTGCGATCCAAAAAAGAACCTTCTCAGTTGAAGCCGGGGTCGAAATGGCGGTCGAGGAGGAAACTCTCGCCGGCATTCCAACGACTCCCATAGCGGCGGCCGCTCCCAGAGTCCCTATAAAAGTTCTGCGTGTGGTTTCCATGGTTGTAACCCCGCTTTTCGATTGCGGAAGTCTAAGGCAAGCGATGAGGAAAAGCAAAGGGAAGCAGCCAGCAGCTAGTAGCTTTTTTGCTACACTCTCCCCGTGTCTCGCCTCATCATCAATGCAGATGATTTTGGACTCACCTCAGGTGTAAATCGCGCCATTGTTGAAGCCAGCCGTGCCGGCGCAGTGACCTCTACGACCCTGATGGCCAACTCCGCTGCTTTCGATGAAGCGGTGGCGTTGGCAAAATCACAGCCACAGCTCAGAGTTGGCTGTCATATCGTGCTGATCGATGGAGAGCCAATCACCTCCGGCCTCAAAACCCTTACCAGCGGAACAGCTAAATTCAAAACCAGCCTGAAAGAATTTGCGCTGGCTGCGGCACGAAAAAAACTCTCGCAAGACGAGATTCGTTGCGAAGCCGAAGCCCAGATTCGCAAGATTCAATCGGCCGGTATCGTGGTCAGCCATCTCGACACGCACAAGCACACGCACATATTTCCCCATGTACTGCATCCGGTGCTGCAGGCCGCGAGGTCATGTCGAGTCCGTGCGGTGCGAAATCCATTTGAACCTGCAACTTTGTGGCCGCAGGGTAGCATTGTGCGCACACCGGCGCTCTGGATGCGGGCCTTGCAGGTCAAGCTGCTCTATCGATATTCATTGGAATTTAATGAAGCGGTGAATAACGAACAGATGAAGACCACCAAGGGAACAGCCGGCATCATCGCCACAGGTTGCCTGAATCAGGAACTGCTTACGGCTACGCTTCAGGCGCTTCCAGAAGGGGATTGGGAGTTTGTTTGCCATCCAGGTTACCTGGATTCAGATCTGCGATCGGCTGGCACGCGCCTGCTCCAGTCCCGAATGACGGAATTGCAGGCCCTTACGTCGCAAGAAACGAGGCAAGTGCTTGTCCAGAGAGGCATCAAGTTAATTTCCTATGAAGACCTGCAACAATCGTGAATCCGAATACGCAAAGTTGAATCGAAAGGGTTGCAACTTTCTTTGTCTTTTTGACATTTGCTAACCAACTCTGGAACGCGCAGTCAAAAAATCGACGTTACATAAGGAGAGAGCGTGAAAGTTGGGATTACATGTTATCCAACATACGGCGGGAGCGGTGTGGTCGGCACCGAACTCGGCATTGAGCTTGCCGCCCGTGGACATGATGTACATTTCATTGCCTACCAGCAGCCCTTCCGGCTGAACAGCAATCATTCGCACATCCTGTTTCATGAAGTCACAGTCTCTCAATATCCTTTGTTCGAATATCCACCTTATGATCTTGCTCTGGCCACGCGCATGGCGGAAGTTGCGGAAATCTATGACCTTGATATCCTTCATGTGCATTATGCGATTCCGCATTCTGTGAGCGCGCTTCTGGCCCGCCAGATGCTGGCTGCCCAGGGCAAGCCGCGCACGCTGCCTTATGTCACCACGCTTCACGGCACCGACATTACCATCGTTGGCGCAGACCGCTCCTACCTTCCCGTGACCCGCTATGCCATCGAAATGAGTGACGGCGTCACAGCCATCTCTCATTACCTGAAGAAACGTACGGTTCAGGAATTCGAAGTCCGTCATCCGATCGAAGTGATCTACAACTTTGTGAATTG
>DASZFK010000497.1:0-16014 GCA_035939855.1 Candidatus Angelobacter sp. | reverse complement strand
CCAGAGTAACCTTGCCGCGGAACGCGCGCTTTCCACTTTCGATCAGCGCCATAAAGTCGTAGTTGCAGGAGTGCTGGATAGCCCTTGGAAAGGCGGCAAAGATGCCGATTGGGGCCATCGGATCTTCAGTGGCTTCCAGTTGGCGCCCATCATCCGCTACAACAGCGGCCATCCTTTCAACCTCCTCGCCGGGACCAATGTCAATAACGATCGGCACTCCACCAATGATCGTCCCATTGGCGCTGCTCGCAACACCGGCCAGGGGCCTGACTACTTCGACGTAGATATGCGCCTGAGCAAGGCCGTTCGATTGAGTGAAAAGTCGAGCGTGCAATTTATGGTCGAAGGGTTCAACCTGTTCAATCGCACGAACTTTGGCGCGGTCAATAACGTGGTTGGCCCCAATTTCGCCCTTCCTCGGAGCTCCGGGGGAAGCGGGTTCACTACATTTAACGTGAGTGGAAGCAACATCGGGCCAAGCCAGCCCCTGGGCTTCACCTCCGCGTTGCCTCGCCGGCAGCTTCAGTTCGGCGCCCGGCTTACGTTCTGATTTGATCTAACCTACCGGGGGACCACAGCGATTTCCGTGGTCCCCTTTATACTTTCTAAATGTCCACGACTACATCGACTGTCCCCAAAACTGCGCAGCAAACGGGCGGCCAAGCCATCGTCGAAGCCCTATTGAAATGCGGCATTACTTCCGGCTTCGGCATTCCCAGCATTCATAACATCGGTATCTACGATGCATTGCGCCAGGAGCCGGCCTTCCAGCACTGGATCGTGCGCCACGAGCAGGCCGCAGGTTTTGCCGCGGATGGGTTTTACCGCCGCACTGGAAAGCCCGCCGCTGTCTTTGCCTCAACCGGACCGGGAAACTTGTTTACCGTGGTGCCGCTTTTGGAAAGCCTGCAGACAAATACACCGGTTGTCCTGATCGGCACCAATGTTGCAACGCCTGTGCTGGATAAATCCTGTGGAGCGTTGCATGAGACTCCCCGGCAACTCGAGATCATTCAGCCTCTCACCAAATTTGCAAAGCGCGCCACATCAGCCGACGCCATTGCAGAAGCGATTGCCCAGGCAGCCAACGCCGGAGGCCCGGCATTTGTAGAAATTCCTACCGATCTGCTTTATGCGCCCGTCACCAATGGAGCCTCCTCTGCTGTGAAATCAGTTGACCGCATTCCTACGGCGACTGCTGAGGAGATTGCAGGCGCTTCTGCCGAGATTGAGCGATGCACCAGGCCGGTCATCGTTGCCGGGTCAGGTGCGCTCCATGGAGATGTCCCACGGTCATTGCAGAACCTGGCGGAGGCGCTCAATGCCCCGGTTTTGACGACTACCAGCGGCAAAGGAGCGATCGCCGACGATCATCCGCTCGCGATGGGCTGCATCGCCCGTTTGGGTGTTGTGCAACAACTGTTTCTGGAAAGCGATTTGTTGATCTCGGTCGGAGCCAAGCTCACTGAATTCGATACAGGAAGATTTACCTTGAAACTTCCTGAACATCACATCCGAATCGATCAAATCCCGCCGGCCGGCTCGCTCTATCCTGCCACCGTCAAACTTTTCGGAGACATTGCCTCGCTCGCCATGAGACTGGCTGCAGTCGCAAAACCTCGTACACAGTGGTTTGATGTTGCCGCAACTCGGGAGCAGGAAAGAATGAAGACCGAGGCGCTCCAGCAGGAAAGCTATACTGCGCTGATGCTTCTCCGCAGCGCCATGAAGCGCGATGATGTATTGGTCAACGATCAATCCATCCTGAATTATTGGGCCGCAGCTTTTTTCCCGGTCCTGGAGCCACGGACTTTCCTCTATCCCACAGGTTCGGGGACCCTCGGTTACGCCTTGCCCGCAGCTATCGGCGCTGCTACTGCCGAGCCTAAGCGCCGGGTGTTGTGCATCGCCGGAGATGGAGGATTCCAGTACACCTCACACGAATTGGCCACTCTTGCTCACTATCAGTTGCCGGTAAAGATTCTTTTGATCAACGACAACGCTTATGGAATCATTGGTTTTCTGCAGCGCTCCATGTTTGGCCATGCTCATGAAGTGAATTTGAAAAACCCTGACTTTTGCCGTCTGGCAGAAGCCTATGGAATTCCGGCAGACCGTGCGACTGACTTCGCAAGTCTTGAGCAAAAAATTTCGAGATGGCTCGATTCACCCGGCCCGGCGCTGCTGGAGTGGAAAACAGTTCTGAAGACTCCCTGGGAGGTCGGCGCCATCATCCGTCCTACAAATCTCATGCCCACGAAGGAGCAGCGCTGATGCCGCAAGTGGCCACCCAGGCTGTCCATGTCAAACAACTTTTCGACCTGAGCGGGCGCGTGGCTTTCGTCACCGGAGGATCAATCGGTCTGGGCCGCCAGATGGCCGAGGGTCTGGCCGAAATGGGCGCCAACATCGTGCTCTGTGCCCGCAAAAAAGAGCGCTGCCAGCAAGCCGCCGATGATCTCAAGCAGCTTGGCGTTGAGACTCTGGCTTTGTCTTGCGATGTAAAAGATCCGGCCAGCGTGCAGCAAGCGGTCGAAGCGGCGGTTGCGCAGTTCGGACAAATCGACGTGCTGATCAACAATGCGGGCATTTCCTGGGGCGCTCCCACAGAAACGATGAGCCTGGCCGACTGGAACAAGGTGATGGAAACGAATCTGACCGGCTCCTTTCTATGTTCCCAGGCAGTGGGAAAGCACATGATTGCCAACAAGCGCGGCAAGATCATTAACATTGCTTCGGTGGCCGGGCTGGGCGGATCATCTGCGGATACGGTGCAAGCGATCGCCTACCACGCCAGTAAAGGTGGCCTCATCTCCTTTACCAAAGATCTCGCTTGCCAGTGGGCTACCCATAATATCCAGGTAAACGCCATAGCTCCTGGATGGTTTCCTACACACATGTCCGGCTGGGTGATCGAGCACAAAACGGAAACACTGCTGAAGACCATTCCCCAGCGCCGCTTCGGCTCAGATCACGATCTAAAAGGAGCAGCAGTTTTCCTGGCATCAGACGCCTCAGCCTACGTAACCGGCCACGTGCTGGTCGTGGATGGAGGCCAGACAGCATGGTAAAGGAGCTACTAGCTTCTAGCCTGAGCCTTTAGCTATCAGCCCTTAGCCATTAGCATGTAGCTATTAGCATTTAGCCATTAGGTATTTAGTTTTAGTAGCTGAATGTGTTGTGGATATTCAAACGCTAAACGCAATACTGTTCACTTAACGAAGAAATTAAGAAACTTTTCGTCATCCCGAGGGATTCCCCACGCGTCAGCGGGGGAATTCGGAGAGCCTGCCCTGAGGTACTAGCCGAAGGGGACCTTGTGATTAGCTGTTGAGTCGGAAGGCTCCGAGAGTCCCTAAGTGAACAGTATTGGGCCTAAACCCTGAGTGCTCTTTTGTCGGCTAGCAGCTAGAAGCCAGAAGCTAGTAGCTAAGAACTAAAGGCTAAACACCAAGGACTAAATACGTATGACTGAACTCCTACAAAACAAAGTAGCCATCATCACCGGCACGGCCCGAGGCATTGGCCAGGCGACTGCGGAGCTTTTTGCCCAACATGGCGCTCGCGTCGTTATGTCTGACATCGATGCTCAACCGTTGAATGAAGCCTCCGAAGCAATTCGTAAGTCCGGAGGAACCGTCTTGCCTGTGGCCGGCGACGTGACCGATCCAGCATTTCCGGAGAAGCTGGTCAAAACTGCGCTCGAAAAATTCGGCAATCTCGATATCCTGGTCAACAACGCAGGCTACACTTGGGATGCAGTGATTCACAAGATGACCGACCAGCAATGGCAGGCCATTCTCGATTGCCATTTGACCGCGCCATTTCGCATCATTCGGGCTGCTTCCGAGTATTGGCGCGAGAGCGCCAAGAACGAGCAGGCTGCGGGAAGGGCGCCCAAGTCCCGCAAGATCGTCAACATCAGCTCGACCAGTGGCACACGCGGCAATCCCGGACAGGCTAATTATTCCGCCGGCAAGGCCGGCATCATCGGCCTTACCAAAACGCTGGCGCGCGAGTGGGGACAGTTCAACATCCAGTCCAACGCTGTGGCCTTTGGCTGGATCGACACCCGCCTGACTCGTCCTAAAGAAAAAGATGTACGGATCGAGCGCGAAAACGCAGAAATTCAACTGGGCATTCCCGCCTCAAGACGCGACAACATGCCAAAACTCATTCCCATGGGCCGGGCCGGAACTCCACAAGAAGCAGCCGGAGCGGTGCTGTTCTTCGCGTCGCCGCTCTCCGACTACGTCTCCGGTCAGGTACTGGAGGTAACCGGCGGACTGTAACGGACCCGCAATTTATTCCCGATACAGGCGCTGCAAATGGACTACAATTGCGGCGACCTATTTTCCACGCTTCTTCTTTGGGGAGTGGATCAGTGAAACATCTTCGGATTGCGATATTCCTCGCAAGTGCTCTGGTGATCGGCGCAGCCTCTCCGGCGTGCGGGCAAGAGCCGGCAACGAACCGGGCTGCTGATGAATCTCAAATAAAAGATACCAGTGCTGCGACTTTCAAGGGTATCAACCTGGTGGCGGAAATTACCCGGTCCTTGAATTCCAGGAAGGCCAAACCAGGCGACGAGGTAAAGGCCCGAATAACCCAGGACGTCATGTCCAAGGGACTGATTGTGTTGCCCAGGGAATCGCAATTGATAGGCCGCGTAACCGAGGCCAAGCCACACAGCAAAGAAGATCCTGAAGCGCGCCTCGGTATCATCTTCGACAAGGCTCAGATGAAGAACGGAACGCAAATCGAAATGACTGCGATCGTGCAAGCGCTGGCGTCTCCGTTTGCTCGACCCGCATTCATTGATGAGTCTGATCCCATGATTGTTCAGGCCAACGACCGCGCCACCAAAATGACGCCCCATGTCGGTGCCTCAACCCAGCGCCCCACCGATACCAGCGTAAGGTCGATAGAGCAGAAAGAAAGGCTTGGCAAGGATGCAAACATCGCTCCAGAATCATCTGCTCCGTGGTCGCCCGGCTCCAGGTTGGGAAGCGGCAGCCATGGGGTATTTGGCTTGCCGAATTTAGCGCTCACTGCCGGTAAACAGCCGGCGATTACTTCCATCAAGGGTGATGTCAAGCTCGAAAACGGCACGCAATTGGTGCTGAAGGTGATTGGTATTGATCGGTAATTTTCGGGAGGATTGAGATATGAAGAACTGCTCTGTCTGCCTCGTTTTATCGGCGGTTCTCCTGATCGGAGCCACGGAAGCTGCTGCAGTTCATTCGCCCACAGACAATAACCCAGCCCCACCCAAGCTGGAACATGGAACATGCCTGGTGGTTGAACTCAGCAAATCTCTCAATGCAAAGAAACTACAGCCGGGCGATAAAGTTACGGCAAAGGTCATCCAGGCAGTGGTTGTCAACGGCAAAGTAGTGCTCCCGCGAGGTTCCAAGCTGATTGGCAACGTCACCGAAACCAAAGCCCGCAGCAAAGAAGATCCCGAATCCCGGCTGGGTGTTATTTTTGCTAAGGCTCTCCCGAAAAATGGGGCTGAAATATCGTTAGACGCCGTCGTACAAGCACTGGGGCCGGCCCAACGGTCTCGTGTGGATCAACCAGAGACCATGCTGCCACCTCAAATCGGGCCCGACAATTCCAATGGAATTCCGCAGCCCATGGGCGCCGGACGGAATGGTGCCACAGGAAATTCCAGAGGAAGCTACAACGCGCCGCAAACTCAGCCGGTTTCCGTTGCCATGGCGCCGCGTGTTTCGGCTGGAACCATTCCCAATCAGAAGGAAGGCCTGCAGGAAAATGGGATGTTAAGCTCCGGCAGCCGAGGCATTTTCAGTTTGCCGGGTTTGAACTTGAAGTTCACAGGAGCATCACAGATTCCCGTGATCACCTCTATAAGGGACGACGTGAAACTGGATAGTGGCGTCCAAATGGTTTTGCGAGTCGTGCGA
Source organism: Candidatus Angelobacter sp. (assembly GCA_035939855.1). GTDB lineage: Bacteria > Acidobacteriota > Terriglobia > Terriglobales > Acidobacteriaceae > Angelobacter. Next base: position 10,084 of record DASZFK010000497.1, on the reverse strand, counting down.
TAACTGCGGTCGGTTTTTGAGATCACCCGATCCCCCAACATCCCTATTGTCCTCACGTAACTTGTTGATGCACAATCCCCGTGGCACTCTCTTTCTGAGCTATATGCCGTTCTTCAGAAATACTGTGACTCGGGCATTTAGCCTAATGCGCTTACTTTTGGGATCTTAACCGAGTTAGAAAAAATCGTCATCCCGAGACCCTCCCAGCGCGAAGCGAAGGGAGGGTGGAGGGACCTTGCGTTACGTTAGGGGTGTCGAAGCACTTTGAAGAACGAGAAGCTAAAGCACCCGAGAGCTTGTCCTGAGTTAAGGCGAAAGAATACGCCGACAACTCAGCCCAGGGTGAAGCGAAGCGGAACCCTGGGAAAAGATAGAAAAAATGAAATGAACCCCGGAGGGGGTGGCAACTCTTTTACGGCTGTACCTTGAACCGAAGGACAAAAGTAAGTGCCATTGGGCTTTTAGCCCCTGCTGCTGTGTTCCTATAATCGCGTGGTCACACGAATTCCTGAAACGGCTTGGCGTGCTTGTCATGAATTCCGGAAAATCAATTCTGCATCTTTGGCTCTTAGTCATGCTCGCCACCGTCGCGGCGGCCCAGCCCTGGAAACCGCTCGGACCTGATGGTGGAGATGTACGCAGCCTCGCCTATGATGCAAACAATCCCGATCACATCTTTTTAGGTACGAGCTCCGGAACTCTTTTTGTCTCCACCGATGGAGGCGCGAACTGGTCACGACTGGCGCACCTTGGCAGCTCGTTTGATCTGGTGCTGGACCATATCGTTTTAGATCCTTCCGATACACAAACAATGTATGTCTCGGCCTGGAGCGCAGAGTCATCCACGACCGGCGACCTGTTTCGCAGCAAGGACGGCGGCAAGACTTGGGAGGCATTGCAAGACATGCACGGGCGGTCCGTGCGCGCGGTGACCATTGCTCCTTCCAACCCCAAGGTCCTTGTAGCGGCCACACTGGAAGGCGTTTTTCGCAGCAACGACGGAGGCGACAATTGGCAGCGAATCTCGCCCGAAGGTCACGCCGAGATCAAGAATCTGGCCTCAGTTGCAATTGATCCAGTGAATCCCGAGATCATCTATGCAGGGACCTGGCATCTGCCGTGGAAAACTGAGGATGGCGGGAAGACCTGGCACAGCATTAAGAAGGGCGTGATCGAAGATTCAGATGTTTTTTCGATCATCGTTGATCCAGCCAATCCGTCCCTGGTCTTCGCCAGCGCCTGTTCGGGCATTTACAAGAGTGAATCTGCAGGCGAGCTATTCCACAAGATCCAGGGCATACCGTTTTCGGCGCGGCGCACGCGTGTATTGCGCATGGATCCGGGTCATCACAACGTGATCTATGCCGGCACTACAGAGGGCTTATGGAAGACGGTCGATGCGGGTTCGACCTGGAAGCGCATGACAGGAGCTAACATCGTCGTCAACGATGTGCTTGTTGATCCCCGCAACTCTTTGCGCGTTTTGTTGGCGACCGATCGCGGTGGCGTGCTGGCCAGCGCCGATGCCGGCGCAACTTTTGCCGCCTCCAATCACGGTTTTACCCACCGCCAGGTGGCTTCGTTGTTGGTGGACCGCAACGACAGCTCGGTGATCTATGCAGGCTTGCTCAACGACCGCGAATTTGGCGGTGTTTTTGTTTCGCATGATTCCGGGCAAAGTTGGAAACAAATGCACGACGGCTTGGATCTCAGAGATGTCCTTGTCCTCCGGCAGACTGAAGATGGATCGGTCGTCGCCGGGACCAATCGTGGAATCTTTGTTCTGAAGCCCGCAGCAGAACACTGGCAACCGCTGAATAATCTGGAGGTACAGAAAAAGTCCGCACGAACACGTGCGCAACAGAACTCGATGCTTCACTCCGCGGCGATCGAGCTTACGGCGCGGATCGATGGTCTGGAAATCGGTCCAAAGAAATGGTATGCCTTGGCATCGAAAGGCTTGCTCGTGAGCGAGGACCAAGGTGGAACCTGGCGCCGCAGCCTTTTACCAGGCACGAAAGCCTGCACTGAGGCGTGCCGAAGTGACCTGGTTGGAATTTCCGTGGCCGGTCCCGCGGTGATCGTTGCCACACGCCAGGACGTAATGGTTTCACTCGATTCAGGCAATACCTGGTATACATGCGCGCATATCGATTCCGCCAGCCTGATCAACGGCGTTTTGTTAGACCATGATGGCAACATCTGGGTCGCAGCCCGTGAGGGCGCATTTCGAAGTACGGATGCGGGCGATTCCTGGCAATTCATGGGAGCGCTCAAACTGTCGAATATCGCCTCCATCCAATACGACAGCGAAACCCACAGATTCCTTGCGAACGCATCGGCTTCGACTGGAATCTTCGAGAGCACAGACAACGGACGTTCGTGGCATCGCACTGATTCAGGTTGGCAAATACGCGATTTTCGTTTGGTACACGGACGTTTGATTGCCGCAACAGCCTTCGACGGCGTAGTCATACAGCCCGACTCTGCGCCAGCCACGCGTGAGCTTTCGCAAACCTCCGAGAGCGGGAACAAATAAACTCCTTGAGAAATGCCTCTCTCGAGCTGTGCTCCTAAACCTCAAAATGACCCAACCCGGAAAGAATTTAAGCACGGGCGTAAAAAGTACACAGTTTCATCGCTCTGAGCTCCCCTAACCTTAAGGAACTAAAGCACTTCAATTGGGTACCATCGTGCAAAAACCAGGGGTAAGCATTTGTTCCCCCCAATTTGCCAAGGATTTGTCTATTGAAACCCTATTGGCTCGCAAAATCCGATCACCCGATCACCCGATCACGCGCGATCACCCGATTGGTTTTAGCGTGCTCCTTGCTTCTCGCGATCGGGTGCCACGGTGTCGGTGGGCAGACAGGTGCGCCAACCCAGGAGAATCAGGCTTCTCAAAATCTGCCGTTCTCCGGAAATCAAGCGCTGGTTGTGCCTAAGGGAACAGCAATCTACGTGCGCCTGGAACATACGATCTCGAGCAGCACAGCGCAGCCAGGAGATAGCTTTTCGGCGGTCCTGGACGAACCATTGGAAATAGAAGGACAGACGGTAGTTCCCCAAGGCACAAAGATCAGTGGACACGTGGTGGCAGCGCGCGAATCCGGGCGTCTGCATAATGCCGGCTATCTGCGCCTGACGCTTTCATCATTGAATCTGAACGGAAAAGAAGTGCCACTTCAAACCTCCAGCATTTTCGTGAGAGGCGGCAGTTACAGGAACCGGAACTTAGCTTACGTTGGAGGAGGAGCAGGCGGGGGCGCGCTGCTTGGAGCACTCGTAGGCGGTGGAAAAGGCGCGCTTATCGGCTCAGCCATCGGTGCAGCCGGTGGCACAACGGCAGCCTATGCAACCGGCAAGAAAGAAGTAGGATTTACCGCCGAGCGCCGCATCGGCTTCCGCTTGGCCGAGCCGCTGAGTGTCGGCTAGTTCGTTATCGTTTTCAATCTTGGCAATCTTGGCATTGGAGCCCGCCCAGAGGTACGCCGAAGTGGCAATCAGTTAATTTATTTCCCCACCCCCAACTGGCCAAACACAAAGCTCCAGATATCCAGGTCATCTTCCACTATTTTCGCCACTGGCTTGCCAATGCCATGGCCTGCCTTGGTATCGACGCGCAACAAGATGGGGCGATCAGGCCCATTGAGAGCTTGGGCCTGGAGCAAGGCCGCCATCTTTTTAGCGTGCATCGGATCGACACGCGTGTCGCTGTCGGCAGTCATGAAAAATATTGCCGGATACACTGTCCCCGGCTTCACATGCTGGTAGGGAGAATAAGCGTAGATCCAGTCAAACTGCTTGGGATCGTCGGCAGTGCCGTATTCCGGGATCCAAAGCTTGGCAATCTGAAATTTTTGATAGCGCAGCATATCGAGCAGCGGAACCTGGCAGACCACGGCCCGGAAAAGATCAGGGCGCTGGGTGAGCGCGGCTCCCATAAGCAGGCCGCCGTTGCTGCCTCCCTGAATTGCCAGGTGGTCTTTGTCGGTATATTTCTGGGCGATAAGATACTCGGCAGCCGCGATGAAATCGTCAAAGACGTTTTGTTTTTTGTCGAGCATGCCGGCACGGTGCCAGTCTTCGCCAAATTCGTTGCCGCCACGGAGTTGCACGTCCGCATAAACTCCGCCGTGTTCCAGCAGTAACAGCATGGCGTTGCGGTTGAAGGCCGGTGTGCGGCCAACGCTAAATCCGCCATAGCCGGAAAGTAGCACAGGGGTCTTGCCGTTCAACTTCAAGCCTCGTTTATGGACCACGAACATCGGAACGCGGGTCCCGTCTTTGGAATTGAACCAGAGCTGTTTGACCTCATACTGGCGGGCATCAATGTCGGTTTTTATCGTCATCCACTCGGTTGTCGTCTTGCCGTCGAGGCTGACTTGATAAACGGAGAACGGAAAGGCATAAGAAGTGAAGCCGAAGAACCCCTCAGTACCATTCCAAGCCCCGCTGACTCCCCCAATGGAGCCTAGACCAGGCGTAGGCACATCGGCGATATGCTGGCCGTTGAGGTCATAAATCGTGAGCGTGGAGGTGGCATTCTTAAGATATTGGACAAAAAGCCTGCCGCCAATGATGCTGACACTCTCAATGACTCTGTCGGATTGCGGAACAATTTCTTTCCAGTTGGCGCGTTCCGGCTTGGCGCACGGTACTTTGAAAATTCTCTCGCGAGCAGCGTCTTCATTGGTGCCGATATAAATATTTCCATCATGGATCGAGCCAAAATACAGGAAGTCCTTGCCACTTGTGATGGTTATGAATTTGCTGTTGGCATCGGCCAGGTTTTTCAACATCAGCTCGCTCTTGGTCCAGCCTTCAGAGATATCGACCAGAAGCCAACGACCGTCTTCCGAGATCGTGGCATTGAGCCAATGCTCCGGATCAAGTCCTTCGCCAAAGATCAAGGGGTCCTTTAATCCGTTCTCGTCGCCGGCGACGCCTAACTTGTGAAAGAAAAGATGCCGGCTGTAAACCTCCTGTCCGGCTGGCACGTCGCCCGGACGAGGATACCGCGTGTAATAGAAGCCGGAATTGTCGGGCAGCCAGGCCACACTCGCAGCCCGTGTACGCTCGATCTGCTCCGGCAGGAGCTTGCCGCTGGCCGTCTCAATCACCCGCAGCGTGCTGATCTCGGATCCGTTGGGAGACGTGCCATAAGCCACGTATTTGCCGTCGTGGCTCGGAAACCACCAATCCAGGGCAATCGTCCCGTCAGGAGCGAGAGCATTTACATCGAACAGGACGCGGTCTTTCCCATGCAGTCCCTCGCGCATATAGATGATCGGCTGGTTCTGATGCCCTTCGCGCCGGGTGTAAAAGTAATAATGATCCCTGACTCTGGGTGTGCTCACGCTGCCAATCGTCAGCAGTTGCTCGATACGGGCACGTAGCTTGTCGCGCCCTGGAACTTCATCCAGGGTCTGCCTGGTGTAGGCGTTTTGCTCTTCCACAAAGCGCTGTGTATCGGCCGATCGGCTGTTTTCCAGCCAGCGATAGGGGTCGGCAATTTTATGCCCATGGTAGTCGTCAATAACGTTTTCAACTTTGGCCTTCGGTGGCGAAGTCATTTTTGATGGGGGATTTGCAACGAACTTTTGTCCTTGAGCGATGCACAACACACAAACCAGCACCATACTCATCCGAACCAAGATGGACATGAGTACCTCACAACAAACGATTGTAAATGGCCGAGCACATTAAAGAGACGGTCCAAACCACGACTTTGTCACGCTCGAAATCGTCACGTCCGAAAAAGATATGTTCCAGCCGTAATAAAAGCCTAGCAGAAAAGCCTGGCGGCAGTGGGTCATTTTATGTGAAGACCTGCAACGGCCGGAGCATTGTGGCGAAAATGGCTGCGAGCACCCAATTCGTTTGGGACGATGTGGGCGTAAGTGAAGACTAAATCATCCGAACGCAATTACCCAATACCAATTTACGCCGAGGCCGCTCTTAACCCCGCCGATTCATGCCCAAACTTAACCGAGACGACTTTAGAGACGCCTGGCTCCTGCATGGTCACACCATACATGACCGGCGAAACGGCCATGGTCTTCTTGCTGTGGGTGATGATGATGAATTGGGTCTGTACCGCCATGTCTTTGATCAACTCGGTAAAGCGGCCGACGTTGGCTTCGTCGAGTGGCGCATCCACTTCATCCAGGATGCAGAAGGGACTGGGCTGATATTGGAAGATTCCGACCAGCAGCGCCAAGGCTGTAAGCGCCTTTTCACCGCCTGAAAGCAAAAGCACGTTTTGCAGCTTTTTGCCCGGAGGCGATGCCACTACATCGATGCCGCTTTCCGTAGTGTTGATCTCATCGGTGAGCCGCATAAAGGCCTGGCCGCCGCCAAAAAGCTTGCGGAAAGTGAATTGGAAGTTCTCATTGATGCGTTCGAAAGCTTCGTGGAACTTTTGCCGCGAGAAATCATCGATCTCTTTGATCGTGGCTTCGGTATTCTCAATGGATTCGCGCAGATCTTTACGTTGCGCTTCCAGGAATTGATACCGCTGCTCTGTTTCCTTGAATTCTTCCAGGGCCATCATGTTGACCGGACCCATATTTTCGAGCTTGGTCCGCATCTCGCGATAAACAGTTTCCTCGGCCGCCAGTGGCTCGCCATCAACCAGCGCAATCTCGGAACTGGCCAGCAGGTCATTGGGCGTTACGCTCAGCTCATTGAGGCACATCTCAGCCATGTGGGCGAGATCGGATTGCAGTTTTGCCAGTTGCTGGGCCATGTCCGATTTGCGCTCGCGGGCGTCATCCAGTTCGCGGCGCGCGGCCTTTAATTCCTGCTCGATTTCGGCGATGCGGGCGCGCACCTGGTCCGACTCTTGCTGGAGTTGCGCTGCAATGCTTTCAGCCAGGGTTTTCTCTTCCGCCAGGTTTGCCAGCCGCTCCAGGATTTGTAGGTTCTCAGCTTCACGTTGCTGCTTTTCCGCAGCCGCCGATTCGATTTGCGACTTGAGAGACTCGACGCGCTGTGCGGCCTCGGCGGAGAGCGATTCAATGCGTTGCAATGCGGCGTTGGCAGACCTGCGCCGCTCTTCCAGTCCGGCTAGCTTGGCGGCCGTCTCCGACGCCACCTGCGCCGCCGTATCACGCGCGATTTTCAATGCGGCAAGCTGTTCTTGTGCTGCAGCGATTTCATTTTCGAGCGCCAGCCGCTTTTGCTCCAGCGCCTCAGCCTGATCCCGCTTCTCCCCGACCGTTGCTTCCTTTTCATTGCGCGCCGACCGTGTGCGTTCCGACTCCAGGCGATAGGTGTTCAGCCGCTGTTCGGTGCGGGCCAGGTCGGTCTCCATCTGGCGGAGCGCATGACCTGTGCTCAACGCCTGTTTCTCGGCTTCGCGCCGCTCTTCTTCCAGCGTGGCAAGCAGCTTGGTAAGTTCCGTAAGCTCACGGGCCAGAGTCTGGATTTTGTTTTGGTCGCTCTGGATTGCCGTTTCCATTTCAGCAACCAGGCGCGCGACCTCGCGCAATTCCCGTTTCAGCGAGAGTGGACCTTCGTTGCGTTGTTTCCCTCCGGTCACAGTAACGTTGTGGAAGCATTCCCCACTCGAAGAAAGGAAGTAAGCATCCGGATTACCAAGAGCGAGGTTGCGGGCGATCTTCGCGTCAGCGGTGATATAGCCATCGCGCAGCTTGGGAAGAATCACCTCCAGCGAGCGTCCAAAACCGTTGAGCACATGGATGCAGTTCTTCAAGGGAAGAAGATCTGACGGCTCGACCGGTTGATGCAGCAAGTCATCCACGGCAAATGAAAACCTTGCCTGCGAGTCATCAGGATGGACCAGGAAAGTGGCCCGTCCATCCACGTCGGTCTGCAAAAGCTTCATGCCCTCGTCGGCTGAATCCCATGATTTGACAACGACAAAATTGAGTTCGTCTCGCAGGAAGTCTTCGACCACGCTCTCATAGCGGGGATCGACCTCCAGGAAGTCAGCGAGTACCCCAGCCGGCGCAAATCCATGTCCAATGGCATTGGATTGAAAGAGCCGTTTAACTGACTCGGTGGAATATCCATGCTCGTTGATCACCGCTTCCAGAGAATTCTTTTTCCCGATGGCGCCGGCGTACTCGGCGCGCAGCCCGTCAAGACGTTGCTTGGCCTCGCTTTCCTCTGTGCGCTTGCTCTCGATCTGTCCGCGCACCTCTTGAATGCGCGTTGCCAGCGCTGCGACCGTCTGGTTGATGGATTCAAACTCGAAGGCAATCTGCCCGCGCTTGCCGCCAAAGCTCTCGATATCGATTTGTGCGGCGGCGATCTCGCGGTCGAGCCGCTGCGCTTCGCGGTCCAGCGACGCAATGTGCTCCTCGGCCTGAATAATCTGGTTGCGTGTCTGGGAGGCCGACGACATCACCTCCAGCACGGCTCCGCGTCGTGCCTCTTGTTGGCGCTCGACGTCGGCGAGCGCGGTGGCTGCGGCTTGCGATTCCTGCTGCTGCACTTGCCATTCATGCTGTGCGGCGGCTACTTCAGAGGCGACGGATTCGGCAAACTCGCGGTTGGTTTGAAGCTCGTTTTCGAGCGAAAGAAGTTGGGCTTCGGCGCGCTCCAGTTCCGCTTGTGCGGCGGCCGAGCGTACATCCAGTTCAGCGCAGCGCTCCTGGTTATGAGCACGACGAGAGGTGGCGCGGTCCGTCTCCAGGGCAATGGCATTCAATGATTGTCGATTTTCGGCAATCTCGGTTTCAATTGCATAACCGCGCTGGGTGCGTTCGGAGTGTTCGGCCTCCTTGCCGCTCACCGATTCGGCCCGCGTGCGGATCTCCTCGGAGACCGACTCGATACCGGCGCTCAGGCTGGCCTCTTCGCCCGTCATGAGAGCGAACTTGCTGGCCAGCACGATGCGCAGCTTCGCCCGCATCTCGTCGCGCAACCTGACATAACGCTCCGCCTTGGCTGCCTGCCGCTTCAGGGAGTTCATCTGGCGCGTGACTTCATCGAAGATGTCGTTAATGCGGGCAAGATTCAGGCGTGATTGCTCCAGCCGTGCTTCGGCCAGGCGCTTCTTGGTTTTGAACTTGGTAATGCCCGCAGCTTCTTCAATGATGGACCGCCGGTCATGGGGCTTGCTGCTGAGAATTTGCCCAATACGGCCTTGCTCGATGATGGCGTAAGACTCAGGACCAAGGCCGGTGCCCATGAAGATGTCCTGAATATCGCGGAGCCGGCAAAGTTTGCCGTTCAACAGGTATTCACTCTCGCCCGTGCGGAACAACCGCCGCGTAACCACTATCTCGCCCTTGGCAAACTGCATGGGCTTGAATTTGCGCCGTCGAATCTTGAGCACCACCGCGCCGGGCGCAGGATATGCAGCTTCAGTATTCGCGGGTTCCGGGTTTGTAACTTCTTGATTTGTGACAGCAGGTTCCGCTGACGCAGGAGCGGCTTCCACCTGCGCGGCTCCTACTTCAGCCGAAATCTCGCTCGCTTCTGCTGATGGCTCAACAGATGTTGTTCCCTCGCCTTCGTTCGACTCGCTCTCGACTTGATCAAGCGGCCCCGGTTGGACCTCCGCGATGGCGGCCTCGGTAGCTTCTGCGGCAGCCCCACGGAATGACGCCTCGTCCCAATCGTCTTCCGGCAGCTCATCTTGGATATCGATTTGCAGCTCCGAGTTGATGGGACCTTCATAAACCTGGGGATCAACCAGTGTGAGGGAGACCTCAGCCATTCCGGTAGGCTTGCGCTCGCGTGTCCCGGCAAAAATTACATCTTCCATGCGGACGCCGCGCAGGCTCTTGGCCGACTGTTCGCCCAAAACCCAGGAGATGGCATCGGAAATATTTGACTTTCCGCATCCATTGGGCCCCACGACGGCGGCAATGCCTTCCCCAGGAAATTTCAGCTCCGTGCGGTCACAAAAGGACTTAAATCCGAGAATCTGCAGCTTCTTTAATTTGAGCAACTCACTACTCCTTAAGCAACAGGCATAAGACAAACCCAGCGCAAAGCACGGGGCAGAAGCAAGCGAAATTCACTTCGGCATACGCCTCAGTGCAGGCTAAACCTCTATTAAAACCTGGGTCTCACCGGCTGGAGTAGAGTACCCCTGTTCCAGCTA
>DASZFK010000496.1:0-18314 GCA_035939855.1 Candidatus Angelobacter sp. | reverse complement strand
GATCAAATAGCTCGGATTCTGCCAAGCCCCGCCGCGCAGCCCATATAAGGGTGCTGGCACGGCGAACAAGATTTGTTCCCCCATCATAGTCTGCCTCCCAGCGGCGAAGGATCTTCTGATAGAGTGCGCGAACGTTCCCAGCCTCCAGGTAATAGAGAATGCGGTCATTGAGGCCTTCGTACTCGCCAAAGACACGTAGTTCATTCAACAGAGCGCGAAGATAAAGGGGATTTGCGGTTTGTGGCGCCGCCACGATGGCTTCCGCCCGGGGCCGCTCAAGCGCCTTGGTGTACTGCGCGAGATATTGCTCTAGAAGCTGCATTCGCTCGGCGCGATCCAACAGCTTGATCTCAAATGTTGGCCAGCCACGCTTTTGCAGTTCATCGAGAGGTCGCCCCGGCAACGTCGAGAGAAACATCCGGACATTCGAAGGAATCACAGGCGGGAGCCACACTAATTCCAAGGCCCCATCGCGATCCTCCAATTGATTGAGACCATCGAGAATCAGAATCATTGGGCCTTGTGCCGCCGCTATGTGCAGCCAATTGACGAACGCCACCGCCAAGTCCTCCACGCGATCAGGAATTTCTCCCGTGATTTGAAAACGCCGCTTGATCTCTCCCATCAACCGCCGGAGCATCTCTGCCCGGTCAGAGCTGGAACCAGTCGCGCCGATAAAATGCATCAGCACAAAAACTTCCGGGTTTGCGGCACAATAACGCGCACCCCAATTCGCCAGGAGCGCTGACTTGCCTGAGCCTGATTCTCCGTACAGCACCAGGGGCAGCTCCTGGTTGGCGGCATGCGCGTCCAGGAGTCGGAAATATTCTGGCCGGCCAATGTAGACTCCGCGCCTGGAACGTGCGAAGGATTCATGGCCAGCAGATTCCTGATCGAGCACACCGGGTTGCTGATCCTCAGGAAATAACTCGTCGATGAGATGCGTGAAATCCGTCAGGATCCATTGGCCCAGTTCCTCTGGATCGCGATAGTTTTCGCGCAAGCCGCAGGCTTGCTCTTGCTGTGCCCTTCGAATGCGCTGTTTGAGAGAGGCCAGTTTCTCGCAGGCCTGGTCATCTTCAGCTTCAAAGTCGCTGCGACTCGCGCCTTCAGGAAGATGCTCTAGATATGCGCGATCACGAAAATAAAATAAGGCCGGTCCCGGCACCCGTGGCTCCCGGAGGACGCCGTGGATCATCTCCAGTTCGGTAAGCGAGCACCCGCAATGCTCTTGTAGCCACGGCTGTTCTTTGACCAGTTGGGCGGGCATGTTTCGGGGCACCGCGCCATAACGCTCCCCCAGCAACCCAATGAAGTAAGGTTGGCAGCGATGGACCTCTTCAATGCAAATGGGCAGGAGCTTGCCTTCCGCCGCTTGCTCGTCCGTGATGCCCCAACGCAAATCTACTTCCGCCCATGTCACCGAGCGACGTTCGCACAGCTTGCGGAGCTCGGGAAAAACAAACTTTACCAGGTGATCGCGCTCGGCGTGCATGTCCCGAAATGTCGAAGAGACGAAGACGCGAATCACGCGTTCGCGCACAGAACGACTTTTTCCAAAGCCTGACAAGAATTTTTCTGCCTGATCAGCTATTGTTTGTTAGTGACTTGCGAAAGCCTGCTCAAAGTCTCTTAGCATCAAGAGTTTCGCAGGGGCTCCAACGCCGCCCCCGACTGTCCCACCCATAGCTTATCTCCCGCACGCATTATTCGAGACGTACAGTTGGCGTGTGGTGGTTGGAAATCAAATCGAGCGTCGTATTCGGAGTGGGGTCAGAGACATAATAGCTCCCATTGGATAGTGATTGAATTGACCAAAACGTTACACTTGAAAAATGAGAGTTGCGAAAGCCCCAATGCTCATTCCGTTTGCAGCAAGCTGGGGGCAGGTTCGGGGGGGAAGGGCACAGCCTGAACTGCGCAGTTGTATTTCTTAGAACAACGGAAATTATGAATTGTTTCGGCGGAGAGGTGGCCGCCATCAGCTAAACATAGTCAAACAATGTCATGAGCCCAAAGTCCATGTGCAATTGCTGGTGGCAGTGGAAGAGGGTCAGGCCGGGATTGTTGGCCGTGAAGTCTACCGAGACCTCCTGGTAGCCGCCGACCATGACTACATCTTTCATGATTCCGGCGGTTGCAGCGCCTGCCAGGTTGGTTAGCTCGAAGCTGTGGCGGTGAAGATGAATGGGATGGATGTCGTCGCTGGCGTTGCGCATCTTGATGCGGTAACGCTTCCCTTCTTGCAGGTGAAATGATGCGGGCGCGACCTGGTTGACCATGGGGAAGGCGGCGCCATTGATGGTCCAGATATTGAAGCCTTTTTCAGCGGCATTTTGTTTTTCGAACGTCATCTCGATGGTTTGGTCGGGAGCAGGGGCGGTGGTTCCGGGCTTGGCGAAGCGGGCATAGCTCCAACGGAACGGCGGCGGGGCGAGCCATTGCGGTTTGCCGGTGCGTCCGGCGTATTCGATCACGATTCCCATGCCGTGATGGCGATCGTCGTCGGCAAGATCTCCCATGGTCCACACGCCTGGATGGTTCATGTGGACGATCGCCGAAATACGTTCTGCGGTGCCTATCCACAGCACGGGCACATTGGAAGGATTCGGTACAGGATTGCCATCGAGGGCGACCACGCGAAATGTATGACCTGGCAAGGCAAGACTGCGAATCTCGGTAGCGCTTCCGTTCAATATATGGAACAAGACCCGTTCGCCTTGGTTGACCTTGATGGGCTCGCCGTGGCGGTGCATGCGTCCATTGATGGTGAAGGAGCCGTAGCCGACCTCGTATCCGTGAGGCATGCCTTTTGCGAGCGAAGCTTTCATGGCGTTCTCGCCCTGGTCTTCGAGCGCCTTGATATGAGTACCGGCAAGGAAATTCTGCGGCATGTCGCCACCGCGGCTGAAGGTTGGTTCAAACTCTTTCAGGACGAGGAAGACCTCGCGATCATAGTTTTTTGGCTCATGCCTGGGTTCGATGTAGACCGGACCGACCTGGCCACCGTATTGTCCAGCGGAGAGGTCTGCGCCTGCGCGGATGTGCGTGTGATAGAAACGAAAGCCGGCCGGGCGTGGCGTAAAGACAATGCGGCGCTTGCCATGCGCGGGAATGAAAGGAGTGCCTTCCTCCGCCGCTCCATCCACGTCAACCGGAAGAAACTGGCCATGCAAGTGGAATTGCTCCGGGACATCGGTATCGTTCAAGACATCTACAATCGCCTGTTCACCCTCTTTCAGGCGAAGGAGCGGGCCGGGGAATTGTCCATTGTAGGTGGTCAGCGAGAGAATTCGATTTTTGGCGATTTCGATAGGCGTGGTTTTGATTCGAAGAGTGTAGTTGGCGGGTTGGGAATCATCGGGGAGCTGTTCAGCGTGGCTGTATCTCGCAGGCAGCATGAGCGCTCCGGCAGTCATGCCCATGGTTTTCAGGAATTGGCGGCGTGATGTAGAGGAAGGATGCATTTTGGTGTTTCCTGGGTGAGTCAGAATTATCAAGGAAACTTACGTCCTTGTCAGGTTTCCCCCGCAACGCATGGGAGGCCGTAGGGGTTCTTCGGCCAAAGTGCGGCCTCAGAATGACAAGGGGTAAGGATTTTTCAGTTCGCGGCGATGAAGTCGACAACTACCATTGCTAACTCTTCTCCTTTGTCTTCTTGCAAAAAATGACCAGCTCCCTTGATCGTTGCATGGGGCTGGTTCTGTGCTCCGGGGACCAGCTTTTGAAATGGGCGTTCGCCGCCTTTGGTGACGGGGTCGCCGTCGCTGAAGGCGGTGAGCAGCGGCTTTTCCCATCGCTGGAGAACCTGCCAGGCTTTGCGATTGGCTTCGCTGGCAGGGTCATTCGGTTCGGTCGGAACCAGCAAGGGAAATTGCCTGGGGCCGGCTTTGTAGCGGTCTTCGGGAAATGGAGCATTATAAGCGGCGATCACATCGGCAGGGAGATCGTTGGCACATGCACCCTTCACGATGCCACCAACATGGAAGTTGGGAGTGGTCTGCGAGTACTGGCGCCAGCGCAGGAAGCCTTCGGTTGGTTTTTCGTCGCCCGTGGGCAAGCCGGTATTGGAGACCACGACACGGGCAAAGCGGTCTGGATCATCGGTCAAAATTCGCAGGCCGATCAGACCGCCCCAGTCCTGTCCAAAGAGCGTGATTTCCTGGACGTCGAGTGCGCGAACAAAAGCCGACATCCAATCGACATGGCGCTGATAGGAGTAGTCTTCGCGCGAGATGGGTTTGTCGGAGCGGCCAAATCCAATCAGGTCGGGAGCGATCACGCGTTGTCCGGCAGCAACCAAGACTGGAACCATCTTGCGATAGAGATAGCACCACGAAGGTTCTCCGTGAAGCAGCAAGACCGGAGCTAAGTTCTTCGGACCTTCGTCTAAATAGTGAATGCGCAGGCCATCGATTTCTACGTAGTGTGGCGCGAAATTGTAGCCAGGAAGATTGATAAAGCGATCATCAGGAGTGCGAAGGATTTGCATCGGGGAAATTCTACCACTCAGCATTCAGCAGTCAGCAATCAGCATTCGGCATTCAGCCCGCTCGGCATTTTGGGCTGACGAGCGAAAGCATCGTGGGCATGGTTAGATAGTCCAATTTAGCCGCGAATACACGCGAATGGACACGAATCAGAAAAGCTAGATCTACAAAGACAGGCAAGCAAAAATCCCTTAGCCACGAATGCACGCGAATTAACACGAACGAAAATCGGATTCAGTTTTCTACCATCCCCCGCGCCGCCCCTTCACGTGATCGCGCTGGTTCATTGTTTGTTGATTTTGGCCAAAACTCCGTTTCTGGAATGCTTTCCAGTTCTATTCGTGTTCATTCGCGTACATTCGTGGCTAAGAGGTTTTTGTCTGATTGCTGAGTGCCTTCACTGTATGCCTGGCGATCATCAGGTCTTCATTGGTTGGGATTACTTGAACTGTGCAGCGGCTCCCGGGAGTGCTTATGATGGGGGCGTGTTTTTCGTTTCTCGAGGCATCGAGGATTACTCCCAGAAATTCGAGATCGCTACATATTTCCTGGCGCACTGGCGCGGCGCGCTCGCCGATTCCGCCGGTGAATACCAGGGTATCGAGTCCGCCGAGCACGGCTGCGAATGCGCCCAGAAACTTTTTTACTCCACGACAGAACATCGTGATTGCCTGATCTGCATGTGGATTGTCGCTTCGCTGGTCCAGCAAAGTTTTCATGTCAGCGGAAAGTCCGGAGACGCCCAGCAGGCCCGATCGATGGTTGACGATATCCTCCAGCGCTCGCGCGTCGTGCCCGGAGCGGAGCAAGTAGAGCACCAGGCCAGGATCGAGATCACCCGAGCGGGTGCCCATCATGAACCCACCTGTGGGAGTCAATCCCATCGAGGTATCTACAGGGGCGCCGTCGCGCACGGCCACCATGCTGGCGCCATTTCCCAAATGAGCAATGATCGTCCTTGAACCTGCGTTTTGGGAGGATTTTTCCGATTGCTCTTGCAGCACGCTCAAGACGTACTCGTAGGAAAGCCCGTGAAATCCATAACGCCTTACGCCCTGTTCCCAAAACTTCTGTGGCAACGGAAAGCGGCGCGCCACTTCGGGCATACGGCAATGAAACGCAGTATCGAAGCAGGCGACCTGCGGCAGCGTAGGGCGCCATTTTCGGACAGCCTCGATCAACTCGATCTGGCCTGGGAGATGCAACGGCGCGAGTGGAATCAGTGCTTCCAGGTCCGCTTGCAATCGTGGAGTAACCTTCTGCGGCTCGGTGTACTTCATTCCGCCATGAACAATGCGATGACCGACGGCAGCCGGAAACGGTAACTCGGGTTTCTCTAACGCCGAAAATAATGCGCCGATAGTTTCATGGGCATCGGAAAATCTGGTCTTGCGATCGTCGAGGAGATGTTCGTGAGAGTCTCGAATCCACAAACGAGCAGTGGGTTGTCCAACGCCCTCAATCGCTCCTTCTGCAAGCTTCTCTTCAGCAGATTCGGAGATTGCGTAAAGCGCAAACTTCAAAGATGAAGAGCCGGCGTTTACGCACAAGATGATGTTTTTCATTGGAAGTTCTTAGCAAACAATTCCCTTCCATTTCCACTCTCGTATTTCAGGCATGTCTTCGCCGTGTTCCCGGATGTAGTCATGATGTTCAGCCAGCTTTGCCTGAAACAGTTTGATCGTTGCCTGAGCTGTGTCTCCCAATACCTGTGCCCGGCGAATGGCGTCAATGGCCAATTGAAAGCGGTCCATATTGTTCAGCACGACCATGTCGAAGGGTGTAGTGGTTGTGCCCTCTTCTTTGTAGCCGCGCACATGGAGATTGTCGTGATTGTGACGGCGATAGCACAGGCGGTGAATGAGCCATGGATAGCCGTGATAAGCAAAGATAATCGGCTTGCTGGTGGTGAAGATGCCGTCAAAGAGCTCGTCGCTCAGGCCATGCGGATGCTCGCTTGCGGGCTGCAGCCTCATTAAATCGACAACATTCACCACGCGGACTTTGAGCTGGGGCAGATATTCATACAGAAGCGAGGCAGCGGCCAGGATTTCAAGGGTAGCTACATCGCCGGCGCAAGCCAGAACTACGTCAGGATCTTTTCCCTGATCGCTGCTTGCCCATTGCCAGATACCGATTCCGGCCGTGCAATGGCGAATGGCAGATTCCATATCGAGCCATTGCAACTCCGGCTGCTTGCCCGCGACGATCACGTTTACATAGTTGCGGCTGCGCAGGCAGTGGTCGGCCACTGAGAGCAGCGTGTTCGCATCCGGCGGCAGATAGACGCGAACTACCTCCGCTTTTTTGTTCACCACATGATCGATGAACCCGGGATCCTGATGGCTGAATCCATTGTGGTCCTGCCGCCAGACGTGAGAGGTCAGCAGATAGTTGAGCGAGGCAATCGGTTTTCGCCACGGTATCTCGCGCGTCACCTTCAGCCACTTGGCATGTTGGTTGAACATGGACGAGATAATATGAATAAAAGCCTCATAACAAGAAAAGAACCCATGACGGCCGGTGAGCAGATAGCCTTCCAGCCATCCCTGGCAGGCGTGTTCGCTGAGAATCTCCATTACGCGGCCATTTGGAGATACATGTTCGTCGGTGGGAATGATCTCTGCTGTAGAAACACGGTCGGTAACGTCAAACACCGCCGAAAGCCGGTTGGAGGCAGTCTCATCCGGTCCCATGATGCGGAAGTTTCTGGCGCTCTCGTTTTCCTTGAGGACATCGCGCAGAAATTGGCCAAGGATTCGCGTAGATTCCTCATCGACCGTTCCCGGCTGTGACACTTTCACGGCGTATTGCCGGAAATCGGGCAGCTTCAACTCCTGGAGCAGCAAGCCTCCGTTCGCATGAGGATTCATTCCCATGCGGCGGTTTCCCTGGGGAGCGAGTGCCGCCAGTTCAGGAAGCAGCTTTCCTTGCTTGTCGAAGAGTTCCTCGGGCTTGTAGCTCTTCATCCATTGCTCGAGGATTTTTAAATGCTGAGGCTTGCTCTCCAAGTCGGCTACCGGAACCTGATGAGCGCGGAAGGTTCCTTCAATTTGCTTGCCATCGACGGTCTTGGGTCCGGTCCAACCTTTTGGAGTACGCAAGACAATCATCGGCCAACGAGGACGAACGGAAAAACCATGGGTCCGAGCATCTTTCTGAATCTGCTGAATCTCTGCCAGGACTTTCTCGAGAGTCTCAGCCATGAGGCGATGCATAAGATCGGGCTGGTCGCCTTCAACGAAGTAAGGTTGATAGCCGTAGCCAACGAATAAATCTGTGAGTTCTTGCCTGGGCAGACGAGCCAACACGGTTGGGCCTGCGATCTTGTATCCGTTGAGGTGAAGCACCGGCAGCACGGCCCCATCCTGTTGTGGATTCAAGAATTTGTTGGAGTGCCAACTGGTCGCGCAAGGACCGGTTTCAGCCTCTCCATCGCCTACGACACAGCACGCGAACAGATCGGGATTATCGAATGCCGCGCCAAAGGCATGAAGCAGGGAATAGCCAAGCTCTCCGCCTTCATGGATCGAACCGGGTGTTTCAGGAGCAGCGTGGCTGGGAATTCCGCCCGGCCACGAAAATTGATTAAAGAGCCGCCTCATGCCCTCGGCATCCTGAGTAATATGAGGAAATAATTCCGTGTAAGAACCCTCAAGATAAGTGTTGGCAACAACTCCAGGGCCGCCGTGTCCCGGCCCGGTAATGAAGATAGCGTTGAGGTTGCGCTGCCGAATCAGACGATTGACATGCAGGTAGATAAAATTCAACCCCGGTGTTGTGCCCCAATGCCCCAGCAGGCGTGGTTTGACATGCTCAATGCGCAAAGGCTCGCGTAGCAATGGATTGTCACGCAGATAGATTTGCCCCACAGAAAGGTAGTTGGCTGCGCGCCAATAACGATCCATACTGGAGAGTTCTTGCTGGGAGAGGCCCTCGAGTTCCTGCTGGGTGAGCGTTTGCATGGCGTACTCCTTTACGCTTGTCCTTCAAAGGATGTCAGAGACCGGTACGGCGAAACAATAAATTACCGTGAAATTAGATGCGTATGGCTGCTGGCAAACGGGCAATCTCACCTACTTTACTTCATTTACTTTACCCAGTCCTGTCATCATGAGCGGAGCGTGAGAAGAAACTCAGGAACACGAAGCTGATTGGCGCGAAGTGAAGAGCCTGCCCTGAACGAACCGAAGGGACCCCTTTGATGTATAAATCTAAATTGCTGCTCCGAGGTATTCGACCCAGATCCGTGAAGTAGTTACCGCATCTCTTTAAGATAACGTAGTTGTCCCCCTCCCAAACTCATCTGGTAGACATCCGGGTAAAACACCTCGTATCTGCAAATCAGAACGAAACATTGTCGGGGTCCCTTCTCTTCGTTCAGGGCAGGCTCTTCACTACGCGCCCATCTTTATTCTCGCATCTCGGCTTTTTCGCGGCGCTCCGTTCAGGATGACAGCGGGATAAGGCGTCGCAATTATGTGATTGGGCTTAATGGTTGACACGGTTTCACGGTTTCACGGTTTCACAGAAACCTTCACCAGAGCATTGGTCCAGCAACACAGGAATCCCCGGCCTCCTTCGCCCGACCAATCATTGGCTACGACTTCCAGCATGTATTCACCCGGCTCACTGAAAGTAGCTGTTGTGGTAGCTAGTCCAGCGAATGCTGCGGTCTTGCTATCTATCTTCTGGACCGCGGGCCTGGCATTCGAGAACGTTACCGTACCCGGTCCGCGAAATTTGCTCCAGGTGAGAGTGACAGGAGGGGTATCGGGAGGTTTCGCTCCCGGATAGCTTTTGGCATCATCGGCAACCCACACCGTTAACGGGAGCGGAGTTGCCGACGTGGTTGTGCGTGACGCGGTAAAGGCTTGCGGTCCTTGCGTAGAAGGGCCGTTCTCCTCAAAGCTGACAACCGGCGGAGTATTGCCCAGCCCTACTTCAAACAAGGGTGAGATTTCCCAAAGTGGATTCAGGCTTCCTGGAACGACAGTGGTCTGGTGGTTGGCTACCAGGGTCCACGTCACCTTCTGGTCTCCAAAGTCTTTGGGGACGGTTACGGTGAATACGCCCCAATGGCGGCGCGGCAAGAAATGAGTGGGCTGGCCTCGATCGGGCCCACCTGGCTCAATGCGATTCTCTGGGCCGAGAGGAATATCCAGCTCTTCCTTCTGATTGCGGTTGTAGTAGCC
Source organism: Candidatus Angelobacter sp. (assembly GCA_035939855.1). Taxonomy (GTDB): domain Bacteria; phylum Acidobacteriota; class Terriglobia; order Terriglobales; family Acidobacteriaceae; genus Angelobacter. The sequence continues at coordinate 8,629 of DASZFK010000496.1, read as the reverse complement.
GAAAAGAAGACTGAAGCTGCCGTCTGGATTTTTGAACCAGCCCTCATAGGCGCCGGTCACGCTCTGGCCGGAGTCGTGAAGAGGTTCCATGGGCAGATGCGATTGTCCATGCGCGTGCAGCGCACAGCTCATGAGCAAGCACACGATGAACTGACGCAAACCTCGACTCGGAATGAGGTTGCGATAACGGGATTCCGGCCCCTGCTTCAGGGAGCAGATGGTTGGTTGGACTTTTGCTTTGCGACCCACTGCTTATAGTCCTCCTCGGTGATGTAGGTCACGTTTACCCAAGCATGGGCCATTTCGTCGATGGTGCGATCGCCCCATCCGACCCATTGGTTCGGATCAGGATTATTGGGGTTGGCAGCGGTGTTGTCATGCCATGCGCTAATGCGGAGGATCGTGCCTTTGGGAAGCATAGGCGCAGAATCGTCCGCGTAAATGTAATTGTTCATCCAGTTAAAGTTGAAAGCATTTACATAGCTGAGCATCCGCGTGGAGCCGTCGGGCAAGATGGCCTCCATCGCCATGGCCTTGCCGCGCAGATGCATGTGCGGCTGGAAATTCTCGATCCGGGCCGGCTCCTGCAGCACATGAAATCCCTGAGTCTCGGTAATGGTGTTGGGAGGAATATCAAGAGTCTGCGGGTTCGGCATGGCAAAGAGAGCCATCAACCTAGTGCGATATTTCGGGGTCACACCCTTAGGGTAGAGATATACGGCCAACTCTACGTGGTCCTGAACTTCTTCGCCGATGGCATGATAGTGGATTTCCCAACGAATCCTTGCTCCCGGTAGCAGTAATTTACCCGCATTGGGACGGTAGATGTCGTAATTCTTTCCCATGGCCCACTCCATCAGGAGCCCTGGACCATTTCGGCGGGCATTCACATCTTCGACCTCAGCCAGTCTCAGGCCGGCTTCATCTTGTACGAGTTGAGCAAGCGCATGATGGGTAATCTTGCGTCCGGCGATGGTGCCGGTACGCATCTCGACGGCCCGTACCCATCGCGCCTCAGTGATCGGGATATCGACGGTTGGTTTCCACCATACATCCTGACCCTCGGCGGGCATGGTGTAGGGCGTCGATTTGATAATCAAATCCGGTTCACCGAACTGCTGGGAGAGCTGCCAACCGATATCATCTGGCCATTGCCGGGCACGGGGAAGATCTTTCGGGTCTCCCTGAAGCGCACCCGAATCGACCCAGCGGACAATGGTTTTGATCTGATCATCGGTCAGCGAGCGATCGTTTTGGAAATGCTGAATTCCAACAGTTTTATCAAGATGCCAGGGTGGCATTTGGCGCGAGAGCACGCGCGACTTGATGGCTCTTGCCCACGGTCGAGTCTGCTCATAAGTCAGCAGCGACATAGGAGCAACCGTTCCTGGTCGATGACACTCCTGGCACTTCGCCTGCAAGATTGGGGCAACATCTTTCGTGAAGGTAACAGGCTTGGCATCCAGATCGGAAGCTCTGGAAGCTTCAAGAGAGATGCCCAGGAAAATGAGAAAAGCCAGCGCAAGAACGCCTGTCCCGATGCTACGCTGCGCTATTGTCTGAAGCCTGGTAATTGCCATCGCTCCCTCCGATCCCCGCATAAGATTTTGATGCCGGCGAGTCATAAAGAGGCAATTTCCTCGGGACTAATCGAATGTCCCCACACGTCAATTGAAAGTAGGGAGTTTAGCACCGTCGGAGAGGAAAATTCAAAAGACTCGGAGCGATCTTAATCAACTCCACTGAGTAATATCAGCTCAGTAGAATCACTTACTGCTTCTCCCAATCGAATCTCTTACCCTCATGCGTTTGCGTTTTAGCGAGGTGGTAACTTTTGTAACATCGAATATCAAGTTGCGCGCATACTGAATTAAGTAGTCGACACGTTTTTGTTCTTCAAAAAGTTGCCATATCTGCAAAGCTCGCAGGCCAGTTCTCCAACAGATGGAATTTTCATCATGCCAATACTGGGGCCTGCGGAGCGAGGCTGAACGAGTGCTGTATCACGCGAGATTCTCTTTGTAACATTTTCATTTTACAAGTACTTACCAAGAGCAGGATCACCTATTTTCCGTCGATACGCGAGGACGTTGAACAGTTGCGAATCGTAACGCGTGACACCAAGTTTTTCGCGGATGTATGAAAAACAGAATGGGCTGCCAGCACTCATCTCCAAGATTAGTTTTCGATTCAGACATCGCCTGCATCATTCGGGTGCTTCATCTAGGTCTTTTATTAACAGACGTTTAACAATCAATTGTCTTTCCATCAGCACTGAATTATGTTATTCAGTACTCACCCAGAATTGTTGGATCGAGAAAAAGTGAAGGCGAAGAAATATCATTCGCGGCTCTAACAGTGTGCGCATTTTGCTCGTCCAGCGGGTCTCTTGTTGGGTTTCGAAGTCAACGGAGTCCAAGGGAAATTGATTGATGCAGTTTTAGTGTTCGGTTCTTCCAAAATAAAAACAAGATAAAAAATGAAAAGTTTTGGTCAGGGTAATTTTTGAAATCCAACTTGCTTATTGAAAAGGCAAACAATTTGATCACAAAAGGGAGCAGCTTAATGAGACTGGCAAAGAGACTTGGTTTTATCGTGCTTATGTCGAGCTTGCTGATGTCGAGCCTGGCATTCGCACAGACCAGCACGACCAACGATGCCGCCAGCACATCGAACGTAGCCGATCAACTGAAAAAGCTACAAGATGCGATGGCGGAGCAGCAGAAGCAAATTGCACAACAGCAGCAGCAAATCCAAAAGCAACAGCAGGAGATGGAGACGCTGCGCCAACAGCTAGGAACCCAACAGAATGTATCGGCAAAGGGCGGCGATGTTTCGGGCCGGATCGTCAATGCGTCGCTCACGAATAAAACAAACACCAATCCGTCGGCACAGCCTGCGTCGGATGCTCCGCCTCAAGAGGACCAGACCAAAGAATCTCCGCTCTCGTTCAAAATCGGCGGGGCGCAATTCACTCCAGGCGGATTCATGGATTTCACCACCATCTTCCGCACGGTCAATACCGGCAACCCCGGCGGGACCAACTTCTTTGCGATTCCTTTCAGCAACACGGTTGCGGGACATCTCTCAGAGACCCGCTTTACCGCGACGAACTCGCGCATCAGCCTGAAGGCCAACGAAAAGTTCGGCAAGAACGACGTGACCGGATACTACGAGATCGATTTTCTTGGGAATGATGCCGCCAACGTTTTTGTAACCAGCAACAGCCATACACTGCGGCAGAGACTCTACTGGGTCGATGTCAAACGCGACAAATTTGAGTTTCTGGCCGGCCAAAGCTGGAGCTGGCTTACCCCCAATCGGGTTGGCGTTTCGCCCAACCCTTCGGACGTCTTCTTCAGCCAAGCCATGGACTTCAACTACCAGGTCGGTCTTACCTGGACGCGTGCTCCACAAGTCCGCTTTGTCTACCATCCCAATGAGAATTGGGCTCTGGGCGTAGCGATGGAGAACCCTGAGCAATTCGGCGGGCAAGGCGAGATTACCTTCCCCACAGCGTTCAATGCTCAATTGGGCGGCCAGATCGACCAAGCCAACATTTCCAGCACGCCCAACCTGCATCCGGATATCATTCCCAAGGTTGCGTACGACACCGACGTAAACGGCAAGCACTTCCACGTAGAAGCAGCCGGATTGCTGACTGGACTTAAAACCACCAACCTTGTCGCCGGCTCCTTCGTGAAACACACCAAGGAAGGCGGCGGAGTTGAGGGCGCATTCAACCTGGAATTAGTCAAAAACTTCCGCGTTGTCGCCAATGGCTTTTATAGCAATGGCGGCGGACGCTATATCTTCGGCATGGGCCCTGATCTCGTTGCCCTGAATAATGCCGCTGGCACAGATGTAATTCTGTCGCTGATTCATTCAGGCTCCGGCATTGGCGGCTTCGAGTGGCAGGCTACTCCAAAAACCAATTTCTTTGGCTACTATGGGGGAGCTTATTTCCAGCGCAACTTCACATTGGATACAACTCCGGGCGCCCCGCCCAACAAGTTCATCGGTTTTGGCGGGCCAAATTCAGCCAACAACAACAACCGTGCCATCCAGGAAGGAACCCTAGGGTGGACGCAAACTTTCTGGCGGAATCCTCAATATGGCGCGTTGCAGCTCATCACCCAGGCTTCGTACCTGACACGTGCTCCCTGGTTTGTTCCTCTTGGAGCGCCGAAAAATGCTCACTTGGTTATGGGCTGGGTCGACATCCGCTACGTCCTGCCGTAATTTAGACTGAAAGTCGTATCAAAGCGCCGGAGTTCTTCCGGCGCTTTTTTTGTGCCGCTTGAACACGGTTGGTTACGGGGCGAAAAATCGAGCATCGCGGAATTGCCTCTCAATCTGACGCATTCTCGGAGTCCCTGCTCTTCGTTCAGGACAGGCTCTTCACTCCTCGCACATGATTTCTTCAAGCTAAGCTTTTTCGCGGCGCTAAGTGACATTAGACTAAAACGTGGTTATTGCCCATTTAGCCGCGAATGCACGCGAATAAACACGAATTTGGAAAATCAGGAGAGTCGAGTATGATGGGCGCTATGTTTGGGCTTAAAAACCTTTATGTCGCCCGCTGCGCGGGCTTCGGGTTTGCTTAAACAGTGCACCCACAGCTTGCGCTGTGGGCTACGTGTATGATCGCCCGCTGCGCGGGCTTAGCGCGAAGGCGCTCCCGCGACTTGCTACGCCCCTATTGTTTATCTCCTGCTTAAAAATGTAGAAACTCCAGGGGCGAAAGCCAATACTGTTCACTTAAGAACCATCCTGGTTAAGAAGTAACCACAGGGTCCCTCCCGCCTACCCGCGCTAACGCGCGAGTAGGCACTCGGGATGACGGTTTGTTTTCTTAAAAGCTTCTTTAAGTGAACAGTATTGGGTTATGGCCTTACACAAACCATTTTCACCAACCATTTTTGAAACACGCTTAGCCTTAAAGATTACAGGCCAGGCGTTTCCGCCTGGCCTGCCCATGGAGCGTACTGTGCGACTCTTCTTCTTTTCTTTATTCTTCTTCTCTGGGATGTGTTTGGTACATGAAGGTTTTTCCTCGACGATCGGTCTCGATCTTTGAGCCTGGTGGTGGTTGGAACAGCGAGGCATCAGGTTCTCCGCGATTGATCTCCGTGAGCCGCATGACGGTCTCGCCTATGCGCGGGTCGTTGCGTTTGCTGAGCACAACCGTGTGCAGGTCGGGCGAATACCAGGTTTCTGAAACGATCTCGATAGGACGCTCATTGCCAATCGCACCTGCGGCGATCGTCCGAGTCTCGCGTTTTCCTTCAGCCGAGACGCCTTCGATTGTCTTTGTGCCCAGGGACTCGCGTTTCACGTCTGCTCGTGACTCAAATTGAAATTCCTTTTTCGGAGCACTGGTGAATACCCGTACTTTCTTATTCTCTTCAATCTTGATGACTCTCGCTTCACTATGGTTCTCGTCTGCATCGGGCTGTCCACCTGACTTGAAGACAAAGCTCGTACCAGCAACTGGATCATTGATGGATACGATTTTCAAGCCCTTGAAGGGCAAATCGCCTACCTTTTCCAGAGTCTCTTCATGCCGCGTGCGCCCCTGACTGTCTCGCGCCACGGAGGCGGTGGATTTATTTACGATGCGGTTGCCGTCGCCTAAGGTTTGGGTCCTCTCGGTCACAGAGGTTGCCGTGTACGGAGCATTTTTGACAACCTCTTGATCACCGCCAATGTCGGTAACCGTGTATGCAAAGCCCCTTGCCAGGCCCTCGGGGCCGTCCAAGACGAATCCTGCGGCATTTCCTTCGCCCACGCCAACTCCTTGACCGTTTCCGTGAATGGTTTCCTTCTGGATGAACACCTGGTTGTGTTCTTCCGTTTTAGGCGTCTGGGCATAAGAGATGGTTACTACCAAAGCTGCAGCCACCATGAACATAGTTAGTTTTTTCATTGCTCATTTCTCCTTAAAAATATCAAGACTCTTATTGAACAAATCGCACGGCGTAAGGTGTGCCGTCGCGCCCTACCATGAAGTCGGCTACCACGCGGCGCTCCGACAACTCCTCGCTCACAGGAGCCCCGGCCAAGCGCAGATCGTTGCCACTGGCCTCCAGGCGAATGATCCTTAACCCATCAGCCGCAACCGTTGGATCGTAGGAGGGCAGCGCGACAAAGTCTTCTATTGCTGCGATTCGTGATGCCCTGTTCGGTTCATGACTTTTGGCGGTCGTTCGAAGACTGGCTTGCTCCATAGTTTGCTGATCTGTAGCCTCGATCTCCTGCGGCGGAATCAGGTGGACTGGAGCATGACCAATATTCTCTTGGGCGCTATGAGAAGGGCCTCGAATTGCACGCAACAGCGCCACGAAAAGAACCAGGCAGGCAGCCGATGCCAGAATGATTCTCATACGCTGCACGCGCCGGCGACGGACATGATGCGAACGAAATGCTCCGGTAAGCGCGCTATAGATTTCCGGAGGGGCATTACGTTCTGAAGCCTGGCCGAGGTGTCGCAACGCTTCGGAAAGCTGCTCTTCGGGTTGTTTCTTTTGAGGTGTCATCTTGCACATCCCTCACCTTTCATGGTGGCGCTCAACTTGGTCTTCAACATCGCTCTTGCCCGGTGCAGCCGCGAAGCCACTGTGCCGGTGGAACATTGCAGGACTTCGGCGGCCGCAGGATAGCTCATCTCTTCGAGATCACATAAGATCACAATTTCACGGTATGGCTCGGGCAGCGCGAGAACCGCCTTCCTCAAGTGTTCCAGCAAATCTGACTTGCTCAACTCAGCGAGCAGATCGAGATCGCTGACCGGTTCCAGGGTATCGTCTTCGAGAAGCTCTTCTTCTCTAGGAGTCTGCCGCAGGGTGCGTCGCGTGAGGTTGCGCGCCATGCCGAACAAATACGCTGCCAGCGGACCTTTGGCCGGATCAAAACCCTTGAAGTTGCTGATCAGTTGCATAAAAACTTCCTGGGTAACCTCTTCGGCGGTCGAACGGTTTCCACTCATATGGAGCGCAAAACGATAAATGCTGCCCTGATAACAATCGTAGAGAGCGCGAAAGGCTTCTTCGCTGCCCTTGCCGAGTTGCCGGAGCAACTCCAGTTCGTTCGTTGCCGGTTCTGCCATTGATCTGCCGGATGCTGGAGCCTTGCTCCTACTATGACTTGCCGCGAGATGGAGGGATCGTTCCAATTTATTTTCGAAGGGGGTTATGGGTAAGACGCGCGGGAAAGGTTTTCGTTAGGCGAACTGAAACCCAAAACCCACCACGGAGACACGGAGGCACGGAGAAAAACAAAAGATCTTCATGAAATAATATTACCGTTGGGAGAAGCTGATGGCTGGTTATTCAAAACGATCGCTGGTCGATAAGCTCGGGATCAAGCCTGGATATCGCGTCTACATCGGAAACGCGCCTGCCGGGTACGACAAAACATTGGGCGAACTTCCTGCCAAGGTTGCAACGGCAACGGTGCTGAGAGGACCGTGCGATTTTATCCAGTTCTTTACCACGGAGAAATCCGTATTAAATACGGCATTTCCCAAACTCAAGAAGAATCTCGACCTCGCCGGAACTCTCTGGATCTCCTGGCCCAAGGGAGCGTCGAAGGTAAAGACCGACCTCAACGAAAACGTAGTGCGCGAGATCGGGATCAGCAATGGTTTGGTCGATGTAAAGGTCTGCGCCGTCGATGAAGTCTGGTCCGGGTTGAAGTTTATGTATCGATTGAAAGATAGATGAAGAATCGGGTGATCTGGTGATCGGGTCATCGGGTGATCACTTCGGCTCGCGTCGCTCACCTCTGTCGAAGAACCGGTCCAAATCCTTTGGAATCAATTGACAAGCAGAGCCGGTTCTTCATTAGCTTGGGTGGGCCGTAGGCCCATAGCTGACTCAGTGCAGGCTACTTCGGCTCGCGTCGCTCACCTTCATCTCAAGCGAAGCGCTACTCCGATCGCAACGCTACAATCGGGTTCACGAATGTAGCCCGCAATGACGGAATGCAGGTTGCTATGGTGGAGGCCACGCCCACTACTGCGCAAACAACTATCAGTGTCAGCGGATCACTCGGGCGGACACTATGGAGCAAGCTGGCCATAAGACGGGTGAGAGCCAGCGCGCCAGCTAAACCCACAACGATACCTGCGACAGTAAGTTGAGAGCCCTGGCGCAGAATCATGATCAGGACCTGGCCTTTACTGGCGCCCATTGCCATCCGTATGCCGATCTCACGCGTACGTTGCGCCACGGAATAGGAAAGCACGCTGTAGATCCCGATCGCTCCCAGAAACAGCGCGAGCCCGGCAAAAATAGAGAACAGCCACATCGTCGATCTGGGAGACGACTCCGAGTGAGCGACAACCTCGTGGATGGTGCGCACGCGGCTAACTGGGACCTCCGCATTGATGGCCGCGACGATACCTGGCAACGCCCGCCCGAGCGCGCCCAGGTCTGCTTGTGAATGCAGCACCAGGCTCATGGGAGAAGGAGGTAGTTGCGAGAATGGGAAGTAGATATCGCCTTTCAAGGTGGCTGCTGCATTTGGAGGAGGAACCTTGAAATGGCGAATGTCGTCTACTACTCCTATCACGCTGATCCATTGATCGCCATTCGGATAATGGGCGTCGGACATTCTAAGGCGCTTT
>DASZFK010000495.1:0-2368 GCA_035939855.1 Candidatus Angelobacter sp. | reverse complement strand
ATTATTCGCGTATGTGGTGACAGCTTTTCTGGTTCACGTTTCTTGGAGCGAAGCCCTGCGCGCATTGATTCTGCCTCCCTTAAATGGATTTCATGGGGAGTACAGCATGATGGTGGTAGCAGTACTCGGGACTACCATTAGTCCTTATCTGTTTTTTTGGCAGGCATCCCAGGAAGCCGAAGAAGTTCGCGATAAAAAAGAAGATAAATCCCTGCGCAAAGATCCATCCCAGGCGCCTGAGCAACTTCGCAGAATCAAGATCGACACCTACCTCGGCATGGCGGCGTCCAACCTGGTGGCGTTTTTTATCATGCTCACCTCTGCGGCAACTTTGCATGCCCACGGACAGACGAACATCCATACGGCAACGGAAGCGGCGCGAGCTCTGGAACCGCTGGCCGGACGCTTTGCCTATGTCTTATTCGCTGCAGGAATAATAGCAACGGGGCTTCTTGCCGTTCCGGTTCTTGCGGGAAGCGCAGCCTACGCTATTGGAGAAGCGATGCACTGGCGAGTAGGTCTCGCGATCAAGCCGAAGAAAGCCTTCAAATTTTATGCCACGCTGGGCGCTGCCACGATCGCCGGTTTGGCTCTGAACTTTATTCATTTGGACCCGATCAAAGCATTATTCATTGCCGCGGTTATCAATGGAATTCTCGCCGCTCCTGTGATGGCCCTAATGATGTTGTTGACGCGGAATCGAAGAGTGATGGGCCGGTTTACGTTGCCACTCTATTTGAAGGTATTGGGATGGATGGGTGCTGCGGGCATGTGCGCTGCGGCCGCGGCCTTTCTGGTTGGAGTTTGTCGGAGCTGAACAAATTTGCCTTCCCACCGGATTGCCTTAGCGGGGGGCGCTCCTGCGCTGCTTGTAGAGAAGTTCGTTGTAATTCGCTGGACCCCAGCGGCTTTCGACCGCGCCCCTTTTACTCGCCTTTCAGAGAGCGGGAAAACAAACCTCCTCCATCGGGTGTGGTTGGGCAAATACTGCAGCATTCCCTGTATGGGCTTGCGCTTTCAATTGGAACAATCTAAGAGCGTTTATGGAAGGAGGGTTATATGTTCATCGTCTTGTTTGCAGTTTTGGTGCTGGCTTGGCTGGGGGGATTCTTGGTCTTCCATGTCTCCAGCGCTCTGATTCATATTCTGTTGCTGCTCGCAGTTCTCTCGCTGATTGTCCATTTTTTCCAGCGTAAGACCCTATCGTGAACTACCTGTGCGATCCTCCTTGCGCCCAACTGGGGTGCGAGGAGGTCTCGCACACGTGTTTTGCAAATGGGAAGAGGGAGAGCAATTGGTCTCAATGATGCGCAGCTCAACGGACTTACTCCAACAGCGCCTGCTAAATCGTATTGCCTGGCTTCTATGGGTCATCGTGCTCGCTCTTCTGATGGCTTTTTGTTTCTTTGCAAGTTCCTTTTGCATCACACTGCTGCTCGCTGCCTTCCTCGCGATCCTCGTTGATCCGCTGGTGACCTATCTGGAGAGCTGGCATGTCCCGCGTTCCGCTGCCGCCGGAATTATCGTAGTTACTGGAACGCTGTGCATCTGCTTCCTGACGTACGCGTCCTACAATCGTATTTCGGACATCGTGGAGACCATGCCCCGGTACGCCGAGCGGATCCGCGATGTCCTGAAGCCTTTGAACCAGAAGATTGCCAAAGTTCAAGAAACCGCCGGCAGCCTGAATCCAGAGGTGCCGGCAAAAAAAATCGCTGAGGTAAAGATCAAAGAACCGCCCAGCTGGCCTTCGTACATGATTCGCGGCGTCGGGCCGGTGTGGAGTGCCATCATCATTATTGGAGTTGTGCCTTTCCTGATGTTCTTCAATCTGATTCGCAAGGAACAGATGAAACAAAGGCTGACGAGCTCATTCGGCCACATGATCGACGTGCCTCAATTCGTGGGGCGATTGACCCAAATGGTGAGAGGATTTGCGGCGGGCAACTTGATCATCGGTTCTGCGATGGCAACCGTTACGATTCTCGTCCTTCTCGCGTTGAAAATACAGGGCGCCGTGATCCTTGGCATTGTGAGTGGTTTTCTGAATTTGATTCCTTTTCTGGGCGTAATCCTCGCCGTGCTGGTCCCATCCGCGGCCGCGCTTTTGCAATTTACTACAGCAAGCCCGTTTGCCATTATTTTCCTAACAGTCGTATGCCTTCATTTCATTTCCGCAAACTTTCTAATCCCAAAGGTAGTCGGGTCGCGGGTCAATATAGGCCCGGTCGCGGCCACAGCAGGGATCCTGTTCTGGGGTTGGCTTTGGGGCTTGATAGGGATTCTACTGGCCGTGCCTTTGACCGCGTTTGTAAAGCTTGTGGCGGATTGTCATCCCTCATTCGTTCATATCTCCAATCTTCTCGCA
>DASZFK010000494.1:0-10916 GCA_035939855.1 Candidatus Angelobacter sp. | reverse complement strand
TGATGTTGTCCCCGTTCTGAATGCCGGTGAGGATTCCGTCGAAGGCCGGGTTCGCCGCTCCATAAGTCCGCGACTTGTTGTTGGCTGTCACGTTCAACAATGCCGGGGTAATGGTCAAAACTCCGTTGCTAGATGTGACTGTGTAATTACCTAGCTTGTTGTCGGGATCAGACAGCACTGGAGTAATCGGGTAAGTTCCTACCGGACTCGCAGGCGTAGCCGTGGTTGTGAAAATCGCCGTGATGTTGTCCCCGTTCTGAATGCCGGTGAGGATTCCGTCGAAGGCCGGGTTCGCCGCTCCATAAGTCCGCGACTTGTTGTTGGCTGTCACGTTCAACAATGCCGGGGTAATGGTCAAAACTCCGTTGTTGGTTGTGACTGTGTAATTACCGAGCTTGTTGTCGGGGTCGGAGAGCACCGGCGTAATCGGATAGTTCCCTACCGGGCTGGCTGGTGTGGCTGCGGTCGTGTAAGTTGCAGTGATGTTGTCCCCGTTCTGAATGCCGGTGAGGATGCCGTCAAACGCCGGATTCGCCGCTCCATAAGTCCTCGACTTATTGTTGGCGCTCACGCTGAGCAACGCCGGGGTAATGGTCAACGTTCCATTGTTGGTTGTGACTGTGTAATTACCGAGCTTGTTGTCGGGGTCAGAGAGCACCGGCGTAATGGGATAGTTCCCTACCGGGCTGGCTGGTGTGGCTGCGGTTGTGTAGGTTGCAGTGATGTTGTCGCCGTTCTGAATACCAGCGAGGATCCCGTCAAACGCCGGATTCGCTGCTCCATAAGTCCGCGACTTGTTGTTGGCCGTCACGCTGAGCAACGCTGGGGTAATCGTCAAAACTCCATTGTTGGTTGTGACTGTGTAATTACCGAGCTTGTTATCCGGATCGGAGAACACAGGGGTAATGGCGTACGTTCCTACAGGACTTGCGGGCGTTGCCGTAGTGGTGAATGTTGCAGTGATGTTATCGGCGTTCTTGATGCCACTGATGCTCCCATCGAAGGGTGGATTGGGCTGGCCATATTGCCGGGTCTTGTTGTTGGCGGTCACGGTCAGCGCAGCAGGAGCGATGGTTACATTGACTGCTGTCGAGGTGCTGGGATCGAAGAAATTGTCGCCACTGAAGACCGCAGTAATGGAATGCGTGCCTGCGGACAACTGGGTGGTACTGATCGTTGCCGTGAATGGCCCCGTACCGCTCAAAGAGGCTGTACCAAGATTCGTGCTGCCGTCGCTAAAACTTACATTGCCGGTGGGAGACTGGGCATTGCTGCCAGTCACAGTGGCCGTTAAGGTAACGCTGTCGCCATAGGTAGCGCTAACGGTCGAGGCTTGAATACTCACGCTGGAGACCAGCGTGGCGGTTGGAATCTCCCAGGCGCCGCGTCCATGGGTGGCCACGCGCAGGATTCGATTAGCCTTCTGGATGGCCATGTCGAATACTGCCACGCGCGGCATACCAGTGCCGAATGGGGTCCAGCTTGCTCCACCATCCCGTGAAATGAAGACACCGGCATCGCTTCCTGCATAAAGAACACGCGAATCCAGCGGGTCAACCACAAATCCGTCAATTGGAACATCGGGAAGACCAGTAGCCGCAGTAACCCATGTTGGAGCACCTGCATTCAGGTTGTTGGTTTTCCATATCTGCTTCCCCGCAATAGCGAAACCGGCAAACGTAACATAAGCGGTATTAGGGTCGTTCGGATCGATCACCGCGCGAGAAACGTATTTGACTGGAAAGCTGGCGCTGGTGACTTCGGTCAGAGGAGGTGCCCCGGTGGTGGTGGCAAATACGCGGCCATTGCGCAACCCCACGATGCGCACATTATCATTTTGCGGCGAGATGCCAATAGCGCTGACCGGGACTCCAGTCACAAAGGGTCCCTGGCTCACCAGCGTCATATTCGTGCCCTGGTTTGCGGAGCGATACAGGCGGTCAGTTCCAAAGTAGAGGGTATTCGGAGTGCCGGGTCCCAAAGCCATAGGAGCATAAAACAAGACCGAGTCGGCGCAGCGGAAGCCGTTATTGGCGGTGGTGCCCTGGCAGCCGAAGAAACCCCAGCCGTTATCGTGAGCGTTGGCGGTCGAAGTTACTCGCGCATATCCAATCAGGTTATTCGACTGGTTGAAATAGGTGTGGTACATCGTGACGTTGCTTGTACTGGTGGAGCTTTGGTCGACCAGGGCAAAGCCGCCATCTCCGAAATCGGCGCGGGTCCAGGTGGCATTGGGCTGGAAGAAATTCGTGCCGTTATCCTGAGTGCCGCCGATAGAAAAATTGCGGTCGGTGGGATGCAGAGCAATGCTTTGAAATTGCGTAGCATAAAAGCCCACCGTATTGATGCTGGACCACGTTGTGCCCTGGTTGGAAGAACGCCACACGCCGCCGTCGCTGCCGAAATAAACGACGCTGGGGTTCGAGGGAGCCACAGCCACGGCATGAGTATCAGCGTGGAGACCGGTGTCGATACGGGTGAAATTCGTGCCGTCCAGAGTTCGCGTCAACACGTTGCTGCGGCAGGTATTCCTCGGAGGATTTGTGTCTGCATTGGCCGAACCGCCCAGATAAATAATGCTCGGATCGGTCGGATCCATGGCCGGAGCGATGTCGTAAAAACACTGGGTGTTGCAGAACCCACTGGTCTGGATCAGGCCATTGCTAAAGGTGATGCCACCGTCGACCGACTTGCGCACCATGCCCGGAGCGCCGCAATTCGATCCATTGGTCGATGGAGTCTCACCGGTCGCGGCGAGCACGGTGGTGCCCCCCCTGGCGCTGTTGGTTGCAAATTTCATGACCAGCGTGGCCGTGGCAGTCCCAACCACCTGCTGGATGGTGAACGTCGGGTTGGCAGAGAGCGCATTGGTCGAGCGCCAGATTCCTCCGTCATTTCCGTTGGTGCTGAATCCCACCACACCAGCGAGCAGCACATTGGGGTTGGTCGGGTCAAAAGCCAAGTCGCTGATGCCGCGATTGCCTCCGTTGGCCGGTTGCACCGTGATCTTGGTAAATGTTGGTGAACCTGACATTGCATTGGTAGAACGATATAGGCCACGGCTGGGCAGATTGGATTGAATTACCGAAGGAATCGAATCGGCCCCGATTCCGCCGATTCCGGAAGTGGTAGAAACAAAAACTATATTGTCGTCAGTAGGGCTGACCAGCACCCGGGTGATTGCCCGGCCAGTGAGCACGTCGTTCCCATTGGCATCGAGGTTGAAAGGCCCCAAGAGCGTCGGCGTGGTGTCGGCATGCTTGATGATGTAGAGGCCCACGCCGAAGAAGCTGTCGGCCGACAGATTGCCTTCTCCCGTTCCAACAAACAAAGTTGTCGGATCGAGAGGATCAAGAGCAATTGAGCCGATGGCCAGCGATAAGCTGTCGTCCATGATGGGCGTCCAGGTGGTTCCACCATCAAGAGAGCGGAAGACGCCGCCTTGCGCCGCTCCAACGTAGACGATGTTTTCGTTCGTGGGGTGGACAACAATAGCAGTGACGCGCCCGCTAACCGCCAGACTCACCGATGTAGTCTGACCATTGGGAATCGGCGTAGGTCCCAGGGGCGTCCAAGGGGCCGTCAGGCTGGCGGGCAGTGTCTGGGCCGGGCCGTTCTGGCTGGGAGCTGCCGGCGAATTGGGGCTACTGGGCGCGGTGCCTCCAGGTGGCGCGTTCGTGCTTCCACTCTCGCGCATTTGCCGCTCCATCTCTCGCATCCGCTGAATTGCGCGATTACGCCTGGCCGGGTGAAAGTCATTGTCCATCGTGCCGCGCAAACGCCGGATATGCTCGTTGCGCAGTTTTAAATACTCGTCCGTGCCGATCAGGCCTTTCAAGAAAACGGGAACATCAGGGCTGTCGGTGTCGTCATCGGCATCCAGCGTTGGTGAAGGTGGGGTGGCCGCATTTGGATCAGGCTTAGGGTTCTGGTTGGGGTCCTGGCTTTGGCTTTGCCCGAATGATTGCGTGGAAAAAAGAAAAAATGAACACAATAGGAGACCATACAGCCCACGGAGGACAGAACTACGCATGGATTGATAACCTTCCGTTTGTTGATTTTTAAAGCGGGAACCCAGACGACACTTCGGCTCGATGCCGGCGATGCACTACGTTCGGGTCAGTGTGGCAACAAGGAAGCGGATGAATTATGGCTGAGTTCCTGCTGGAAATCAATTAAACAATTCAGATCGCTTCACTGGGATTTAGCGGCCGGGGGGAGCGGCTGGGAGCAAGCACCGTCCTCACTATTAATCACTGAAACACCGGGTCTTTTACCTTTAGTAAACGGCTGCTACCCTGATTTGGCTTTGGGTTGCGCGTTTCTTGTGAACGGCTCACTTAAAACTCCTCCATTGCTCGCCTCGCAGGTTCTGGCTGACCTGGGACCGGTGCTTACGGGCGAACGTGATCAACTGACCGCCTGCAAAGCTTTCAGTCGAGTGAGGAGGGCAAGAACTGAAGTGGGGATGTTCGATTTGGCGATTCCGAGTGGGTCTATGAGATTCTGATCTCTGGCTGTCTATATTTACCCTGATCCCAGGGTATTTTGCACATTGTTGCGTTCCTCCCTTTCATCCTACAGCCGATTAGGACTACTCCAACTTAATTCCGAGCTGCAAGGGGGAACATTTATAATGCCAGTGTCATGACACCGGAAGTTGAATTGGGAGCCTGGGTCGTCGCTGCGCACAAGGTCATCTCGAAGTACCCGAATGATCATCCGGCCTTTGATGCGTTCGAGGCGTTACCCAAGGCTGGCAGGGCAGGTGACTTTTTTTCTGCGACCCGTGCGTTAGGAATCATAGACAGTGAAAAATTTGAAAAGCACCGTAAGCTTGCTTTACTCAAGCCTAGCATTGCTCGGGAGGTGTTGAAGCACGCCGAACATCTGGGAGTAATCGATATTTCGTGGTCAAAAGACGCTTCGCTGATAGCAGACAGATTTCGATTCAAGAATAATTCAAAAGAAGCGGTCCTTAATCTTGTAGGTGCTTTGTTTCCGCTCCTCAATCCAACTGGCGTAGAAAAAGCCACAATTGAGCTACTAGCACTGACTTTGCATCTTCCTCAAACTGCTGAATCTTTAAAGAGTGAGTTAACCCGAAAAGGGTATGCTGAAAGAGATGTTGAAGCCGCAGTTCGTCTAGCGACAGAGATTGGCTTAACCGGAGAGACTAAAGAAACAGAGGCGGGCAGCGCACTAGTTTACAACCCCCATTCGTTTGAAGGTGATCCTCAAGGCGCATACAAGGTTCTGAACAACTTGAGCGCCGGAGATCAGCAAAAAGCTATTGATATTCACCAATTTATTATTCAAAATCCCGGTGTTCCTCTTCCTCAGGGAACCGACACCAGGCTATTGAACGTACTTGTCAAAGTCGGGATCGTCGATTATTCAAAAATTACAACATCAGGCAACGACCATGGTGCATTTTTTGCGACCGCTCCTCACATTTGGGATGTCTTCGACAAGACTGCTGGTACTCCCCTTAGCACAGATCTAATTGATGATGCAAAGTTATTACTTAATTCGTTTCGATATGGTCAGTATTTCTCTTCTCCCAATCGTGGACAAATTATCAATCCCCAATGGATAGTCAATCGATTGGTTATTGACGGTGAAATTGCGACAGCGAAACCCGCTACCGCTATAGGTCAAGATTACCCGCTCGCATTATCCCGAGGTATTGTCAATATTGTGGAGTCTCCCAGATATCCGGGACGATATAGCATGGAGCTCTTAAAGACAGATGTAGCAATTGCAGTAAAAGAGGTGCTTGATCATCAAAGAATTTTACCTACAGGGGTCGTGCCATCTCAGGAGGACCTGGACCGCGCAGGTCAGTTCATATCCCCGAATATTGTTCGCGCTGGAGTCCAACTTTCTGATGCCCTCAGGAAGCACCACGACGAACTCGTTCATGGTTTACGCACAATGAGGAGGAAATGACATTGGCCTACCGTACCAAAAAATCGGTGGGAGCTGTGACAAAGAAGGAAGTAACACCGTCTGGCATTCGACCGCCAAAATTTATCGTCGGCGAAGAACTCGAATACCGCGCAGCTCGGTTATTCATTTTCATGGGCTATTTTGTTCGTCGGGGTTGCCCCATCTATACAGTTGCGAACTTGGATCAAGCCACTGATCTTGACGTTTTTGCCCTCAAATACACTCAGCCATTTCGACGAGAGAGTATCGTTTCAGAATGCAAGAGCGGAGAAGTCGGTCCTCTGGACAGGATTTTTTGGCTGTCGGGTGTTAAGCAGTTCGTGGCAGCCAAAGAAGCTCTTTTGGTGAGAAGAGCTACAAAATGGAATATTAAGGACTTTGCCAAGAATACTGGCGTTCAAATCGTCGATGTAGCCAAAATTGAAGAACTCGAGACAAACTACAGAATTGGCGCTAATGAATGGCCGGGAGTTGCTGATCGAAATTTTTATTTGACTCATGTCGCTGATTGGAACAAGAGTTTGGTTGACTCGCCTTCTTTTTGGGAGCTTTATCAAACGCTCATTACAGAAATCCGATATGACGATCCATTCGCGGGAATAAATTATTTACTTTTTCAACTTAGACGTTTAACTAAGCAGTTTCGTCAGATTCCAACATCTGTTCTGCATAGATTCTTAATTACAGAATCGCTTTCTCAATTGTCGGTGTTTCTTATGCGCATCGCTGAAGTAGCATTTGACTTGCTCGATAAAGATCGCGATGCTTACATTCTCAAAGGGCTGACTTATGGAAGCCTAGATCCTAAATTTGCTGAACGTATCTTAAATAGCGCCTATACTATTACTCGTCAGGCAGTCCTTCATGTAACAAATAAGCCACTGGATATAGATCGCTCATTTTTCCAAATGCCCGTCCCGCCTGGGGCTGAAAATATCCGATTTTTAGTGAATGTAATACTTCGAGAGTATCCACTCAGCTTAACTTTCCCACAAGTTACTGATTTATTATTGCGTGAAGTAATTCTGAAACAAAATCGGAGCGGTGGATGGCTGAAGAGGATTTTTCCTTCCGGCGATGTTAGCCATCGGCTCGAACTAACTCGTAATTATCTGAAGGTGCTCGTTGACGCTGAGGCGTGTCCTAGAGCATTCATCGATGAATTACAGGTGAATACAACTGAGAATGGAATTAAGAATGAGGCTCAAGCTTCACCAATTCCAGAGCCCACACCAAAGCCCTCGTCTTTGAGTAACCATAATGTTTCGGATATCGGGACAATACCAGCCAGCCCTAATGAAAATGGCGAGAGCTCTAAACCGCTTCAGAAGCCGGAACAGAGTCAGGATGAGAAAGAATTTACATTAAAACCCCCGAACGTAAAATAGGAATCAAAATTCGATCTGTGACTAGTCTATAAGGCCAGCAGCTTTTTCACTATTAATCACTCAAACACCGGGTCTTTTACATTTAGTAAACCACTGCTACCCTGATTTGGCTTTGGGTTGCGCATTTCTTGTGGCCGGTTCACTCAAAACTCCTCCATTGCTCGCCTCACAGGTTCTGGCTGACCTGGGACCGGTGCTTACGGGCGAACGTGATCTCCAACAGACTGCTGCGGCGGCGCTGGAGTTAGTCATGTCTGCCGGACGCATTGCCGCAGGGTCCTTGTTCCGCTTCCAGGAAAAGCCGGCGATGCTCAGTTCCATTGCTTCGTCAGGGTTTGCCATGTTTCCCAAGATCGCGGTTTTTCCTTTACTGCCAAAGCATGTCCTGGCCCTGAGCCGGGCGGCCGGTCCGCAAAGGCTGTGTGAGGAGCGTTGCGAAACCTTCCTAAGTTCAACTGGAAATTTTCCCTGCGTTTGGTTCCGCTATCTCGTTCCTTTGCAGGTGCGGGGGAAGCTGGTGGGCGCGTTGATGCTGGGCGAACGGCAGCAAGGCGCAGCCTATTCTGCCGAGTTGCTGAAGCTGATTGGGGAACTCGCGCCGTTGATCGCTCTAGCCATCCACAATCATCAGCTCATGATGTCATTGCAGGAGCGCACTGCCGAAAGCCTGCGCTTGATCGCTTCTGTTCATTCTTTCTGGGAAGAAGCGCTCGAAGCCTTTGCGGCCACGATTGATGCAAAACACGTGCATACGCGGGGACATTCCTTGCGTGTAGGCCAGTATTCGGCAGCCATAGCACAAGCCATGGGGCTTGCTTCGAACGAATTAACTGAGCTGCGGGCTGCCGGCTACCTGCACGACGTTGGCAAGGTCAATGTAGATAAGTACCTGTTTGGAAAGCCGGCTGCGCTCGAGCCGCAGGAATATAAAGAGATGATCGACCACACGGTAATCGGTCATCAAATCGTTTCCACGGTACAGTTCCCTTGGCCCCATATTCCTGAGGTGGTTCGTTCGCACCATGAACGCGCCGATGGCTCCGGCTATCCTGACCATCTTCATAGTGATGAAATTTCTCTGCCGGTAAAGATCGTGGCCGTGGCCGATACTTTTGACGCCATGCTAAGCGACCGTCCGTATCGAACCCGGCATTCTCTGGGCGAAGCCGCAGCCCAGATCAGCCGGCTGGCGCCCGACAAACTGGATGCCGAAATTGTACTCACATTGTTGGTGCAGCTTCGCCGCGAGGCAGTCGATTTCATGGCCCCGCCGCGTCCCTGGGCCTCGCAGGACGATCGTCCCAAAAATCCCTTTATTGGCACGGACATGGCCAGCACCCTGGCCCCTACCGATATCGACCACTTGACTTCAGAGCTGAATCGCCGGGTCAATCGGGGACGAAGCTACCTTTCGTAACTCTTGGCATATTAAATTCAACAACTTTCCAGTCGATCAGGGTTAATATCTTCTGAGACAAGGATGCCTGGAATTCCTATGCGCCCTACACGCAAGTTGTTGTTCCTGCTCACCTTTGCTGCTTTGATTTCGACAGTCGCGTTGCTGGCGGCTGACAAAAACAAGTCCAAGAAAGCGGCCGCCGCCAGTGGCATTGCGCAGATGGACGAGGACAAACGAATCCTGCACGCCCTGAATCGCCTTACCTTCGGGCCGCGGCCCGGGGATTTGGATAAAGTTCGCGCCATGGGCCTGGATAAATGGTTTGACGAACAACTCCATCCCGACAAGATCGACGACAACACCATCGAGGCCCGCCTCAGCCCTTTCCGTACATTAAAGATGAGCACCAGCGATATGGTGGAGAATTTTCCGCCCCCGCAGGTATTGAAGGCGGTCGAGAATGGACGCATGTCGATGCCCCATGATGAGGCGAAACGCGCGATCTACGAATCGCGCATTGCCGCCTACGAGCAAAAGCAGCAGGCCGATAAGCAGCAACAAAAAGAAGACGCCAACCCCGATATGAAGATGGACAACGCCGGGCAAGGCGACGACCAGATGACTCCTGAGCAAAAGCAGCGGCGGCAAAAAAGGCTTGAAGCGCAGATGTTCGCCGATGTTGACGCCGTTCAACTGCTCGACCTGCCGCCTGACCAGCGTTACAAGAACATCCTGAAGATGAGCCCGCAGGAGCGGCTGGCGCTGGGGCGTTCGTTGAAGGGCGGCCAGGGGATGCAGCTCACCGAAGGCATGACTCCGCAGCAGCGCGAGACCATCCAGGCCATCGTGAACCCGCAGGCGGTGGTGGGCGGAGAGCTTGCCCAGGCCAAGCTGCTGCGCGCTGTGTACAGCGAGCGCCAGCTCGACGAAGTGATGACCGATTTCTGGTACAACCACTTCAACGTGTTTATCGGTAAGGGTCCGGACCGCTACATGATCACGGCTTACGAGCGCGATGTGATCCGGCCCCATGCATTAGGCAAATTTAAAGACCTATTGGTGGCTACGGCCAAGAGTCCAGCGATGCTCTTCTATCTCGACAACTGGCAAAGCGTTGGACCAAATTCCGACTTGGCCAAGTATGGGCCGCAGCGGCGGCGTCCGGGCTTCCAGCGGGGCGGATTTGGCGGCGGTTTTGGGCGGCCTCGCTTCCCCAACAATAATAATCAGGGCAATGGCAATGGCCAGCAGCAGCAGGCGCAGAAAAACCGCCCGAGCGGCCTGAATGAAAATTATGCCCGCGAGATCATGGAGCTACACACGCTGGGCGTCGATGGTGGCTATACCCAAAAAGACGTAACCGAACTGGCTAAAGTGCTGACTGGCTGGAGCATTCAGCAGCCGCAGCGCGGAGGCGATTTTTTCTACAATGACCGCGCCCATGAGCCAGGTAAAAAGCACGTGCTAGGTCACGAGATCAAAGACAAAGGCGAATCCGAAGGGATGGAGATGCTCGACATCCTGGCCCATCATCCTGCGACAGCCAAGTTTGTCTCTAAGAAGCTGGCCATGCGCTTCGTCTCCGACAATCCACCCCAGAGCCTGATTGACCGCATGGCGCAAACCTTCCAGGAGAAAGATGGCGACATCCGCGAAGTCTTGCGGACCATGTTCCACTCACCTGAGTTCTGGGCTGCCGATGCTTATCGGGCCAAGGTAAAAACTCCGTTGGAGTTTGTGGCTTCCGCCGTCCGGGCCTCGAACGTGGACATTCAGAATGCGTTGCCCCTGGTTCAGCAACTGAACCGCATGGGGATGCCGCTCTACGGAATGCAGCCGCCGACCGGCTATTCGATGAAGGCAGAAACCTGGGTGAACTCGTCAGCGCTGGTCAATCGCATGAACTTTGCCCTTCAGCTCGGGAATGGACGCCTGCCGGGCGTCACCCCCGATCCCAAAGCGATTTTGCAGGGCGCGACTCCCCAAGACACGAATTCAGCTCTCTCGATGATGGAGCAAAAGATTCTAGGCGGAGATTTATCGAGTCAGACCCATGCGGTCATTCAAAAGCAACTGGCTGACCCACAGGTTACACAACGAAAGCTGGACGATCCCGATTCCGGCCCCAACTATGGAGCGATTGCCGGGTTAATCATGGGGTCACCCGAGTTTCAGAG
>DASZFK010000493.1:0-12298 GCA_035939855.1 Candidatus Angelobacter sp. | reverse complement strand
GTTGGTTGGCGGGAATAGATATCGAAGCCATCGCTTGGTTCTCCTTTTTCATTTGATCTTCCCTGTCACTATGTAAAGCGCAAAAAGATGGTGATTGGGCTCATTTTTTCAGGAAAATCTGAACTATTTATTCGAGCTTTTCCGCTTTCAAAGGTAAGGAAGATTTAACAAACAAGGCTTTTAAAGGAGAGCGGTATGAATCCTTCGGTATTCGATTTTCCGCCACAGGTCGGCGCCGAAATCCACTTCGAGCCGCGCTACAAAGATTTGACCTCGGAGGCTTTGATCCAGAGATGTGCCACCAGCGCCGACGCCCACGCCTGGAACGAGTTCATACGTCGCTTCCATCCGCTGATTTCAGGGGTCGTAGCCCGCACCGCCATGCGCTGGACGACCGTCTCCCCCGACCTAGTTGATGACCTGGTGCAGGAGACATATCTTAAGCTGTGCACCAAGGAATGCCAAAGACTGAAGCAATTCAGCAGCCGTCATGAAAACGCGCTTTATGGTTTCCTGAAGACAGTTGCCTACAACGTAACTGTTGACTATTTCAAATCGCGATGGGCGGCCAAGAGAGGCGGCAGGCAATTCCAGGATTCTGATTTCGATTGCGCTCAAGCCACGGCAGCAGAAGGCTCACTAGAGCACCATGTTCTGCTCCAACAACTGGAACAATGTCTCGAAAAGATCGCCCACAGTCCGCGCGACCGGCTGGTCTTCCGGTTGTATTACCAGCAAGGCTTCACATCCGCAGCAATCGCGGCTATTCCAGCAATTGGGCTTTCAGAAAAGGGTGTTGTAAGTTGCATCTTTAGGCTAACCGGGCTTCTACGGAAACATGTGAGGAAGACGGACGCCTTGAAGGGAGCCAAATTGTTATCCTCGGGGCCCATACCGCTGACCGAACTGAATTAGCCTGATTGGGTTATTGATAAATCTGGTAATTGGGTAATTTTGAAATAACGGAATATCTTTCTTGTTACCAATGGCTGTGGCATTGAGATCGTCAATCCTCAGATTTGCGCTGAATTGAGCTAAAATTGGGGCGACTCCCAAGGCGATATCTGAGGTAAGACGATGGAAGTTGGGCCGGGCGAGATTACCCAATTGCTGGTCGAAATAAATAACGGCAACCGCGAGGCCGAAGCCCGGCTGATGCCGCTGGTCTACGATGAATTGCGGCGGCTGGCTGCGCACTATATGCGCTCCGAACAACCTGGAAACAGCCTGCAGGCGACCGCCCTGGTACACGAAGTTTATCTGCGCCTGGTGGATTGGAGGAATGTCAACCTGCAATGCCGCGGCCACTTGTTTGGAGTTGCCGCCCAGATGATGAGGCGAATCCTGGTTGACCATGCGCGCGCCAAATTTGCCGCCAAGCGAGGTGGCAGCCGCCAACAAGTCAGCCTCGAAGATGCTCTGGTGTATTCCGAGCAGCCTTCGGAGGAAATTCTTGCGGTGGACGAAGCCCTCACCAGGCTCGCTGAGTGGGATCCGGCCCTGGCACGGATCGTTGAGCTAATGTTTTTTGGAGGCCTGACAGTGGAAGAGACAGCCCAGGTGGTGGATGTTTCGGTCTCCAAGGTGAAGCGTGATTGGAGCATGGCCAAGGCATGGCTCTATAAAGAGCTTAACCAAAAACCAACCAAAGATGCTTGAGATGAGTCTTCAGACGCGGGTTTCAGTCAATTCAGGAGGCGTTTCAATCTCTGGCGATTGGTTGCGATAGATTTCGATCAATCCCTCAGCCTGGGCGCCTTCGAGCAGACGCAAACCAGCATACTCACGCAAAGGTTCATCGATCTCAAGCAGCTTGGCCGATAGATGGTGGACGACATCGCCCACGTCGCGGCGACCGTCACAGGCTTGTAGCAAGAGAGCCATCCAGTCTGAAACTTTGTCGGCCCGGCCCTTTTCCTCGCCCATGTCGTCGGCATTGCGTACGGCATAGAATTGCCGGCCCTGGACCCAGACGGGTTCAGTTCTGCGCTTCAACCCATCAATGATATGTTGAAGATCAAAAGAAATCTCGACCACAACCACTCCGTTTTTCCTGACTGGTACATCAGTCCAGTAACGCAGAGCGCCTTCGGGAACGGCGAAGCCTGCCGGATGCACCAGTTCATTCGCGGCGAGACTTTTCGCCACGACCTCGTGGTAATCCAATAATGCCTGCACAACCTTGGGCTTGCCTGCCGGCTGGGTCCGAAGGAACGCCAAATAATCCTGGCCGAACTGGCTGGTGCGGTAATAATGGCGAAGGCTGTGCCCATGCAAATCGGGGAACATCTGCATCCGGCGGTCGCGCCACTTCAAAAAGAGATCCAGCGTGTCGCTGCTGCTCTGGTGAAGGGCAACCGAAATCCAGCGAAGCCGTACGGAAATGGCCAGGGAAAACTCGCGCAATTCGAGGATCGCGCTGCGGTCCATGTGTGGCATCGGCAGGAGATAAAAGTTGGGGAAAATCACCGGATAGTTCCGTATCAACTGCAGGTCGGCCTCGTGCTGGTCCAAACCCTGGTGTGACATTACCGAGCACAATTCATCCAGCACGAGCTGATGCTGGTATTTGGAATAGAGCGGAGTTTCGGCCAAGGGCGCAAGCACATTCAATTGCGGAAAAGCAGAGGCACAACCGAGAGAATGCAGGAAGATGTCCATAGTTTGCCGCACGTCGTCCCATGTTTCTTCAGGGAAGCCGGTGATGAGGGAGACGGTAGTGGAAATCCCGATGCGTTCCGTGGCATCGATCACGTCTTTCGATTGGCGTAGATCCAACCCCTTGTCGATGATCTTTTGCATCTTATCGGAGCCAACTTCAACGCCAAAAAAGACTGACCGGCAGCCGGCCCGGAACATAAGCTCCAGCAGCGGCTCGTCGACGCAGTCCGTGCGGGCGCTGCAACTCCAAAGAAAGTCTTCTCCAGACCCCAGCATGGCATGGCAGAATTCCACCACCCGTTTGCGGTCAACGGTGAACATGTCATGGACGAATTGGAATTTTCGAATGCCGTAGCGCGCCGTCATTTGCCGCATGTGGTCTAACATGCGCTGGGGTGAGTGGAGGCGAAAATTGCGGCGAAAGAAATCGTTGGTAGAGCAAAAGGTGCAGGCAAATGGACAGCCCCGGCCTAACTCCAGCGAGATGACCTTGGTTCCCGGAAGCAATTCTGTAAGATGATAGGCGGGCAAGGGCAGTTCGTCGAGATCTTTGATCAGGGGTGCATTGCCCGTGCGTCGAATCCGGGAACCTGTGCGATAAGTCAGGCCTGGGACCTGCTCTAAATCGCTCATCCCTTGCAATTGGTCCAATAATGCGGGCAGTGTTTGTTCGGCCTCACCGCGAAGCACCATATCTACAAAAGGAAATGCTTCGAGAGTAGGTATGTCGACAACCGTCGCCTGAGGACCGCCCAACAAAATGATGGAATCGGGCCGAATGACCTTCAATGCCCTGGCAATGCGCAAGGTTGAGGGATAGCTGCTACAGATTGAACTGAAGCCATAGACCTGGGCTTCCGTAGCAGCAATCTCCTCGGCAGCCCCTTCGGCAAAATCTCTGCCATTCGAGAAAATACGGAGATAGGACCGGTCCAAATCCACAATCTGGACGTGGTCTCCGCGCTCTTCCAGTACGGCAGCCAAGCTCAAGATTCCTAGCTGGGGGTCCGCCGTAATATTTCGCACTGACTGGCTTTCGATCTCCTCATTTGTTCTGAACTCCGCGAGTATCGGCGCGGTAGAAAGACAAATGCGCATAGATTTCAGTTCCCAGGCTTCTTCTCAGGAGGTGGCTCCCTCTCCGGGCGATTCTCTCCTTGATCATCATCATCGTCAGGCTTGTTGCCTTGTTGCCTATTGGTGTGCACATATACGACGGCCTCGCGCGAAACAAACTCAGATGGCTCAATCATCAGCTTTTGGTTGAGCATGTCTTCGATCGGCTGCGCCTCTTCATTGGATGGAACCTGGATATCGACTTCGCTTGATTGTGGCATTGTTATCTCCAAGTACGCCGCATGGTATACGAAACTATGGGCAAAAGACAATGAGAATCAATATGGGACAAGTAAGCTACTTCTATGGGTTTTTAGCGGAAGGGATTCAAAAAATCCAACCGCGTTGGTCGCTTTAAGTTACCGACCCATATCGTTTGATTTTCCTCTCCAGGATTGAGATAAATCGAGTCTCCAGCCACTGAAAAGCCAAAGGTTTGCCATACTACAAGCACAGGAGATATTCGCAAATCGTGATAGCCCTTGATATGGAAAGGTGCTCCTTCTGGTTTTCCCAATTCAGGATTAAAGCGCTGGCCCCAAACGCAATGGAAATGATCACGATTCGAGATATAAAACACTGTTTTGCCGTCTCCAGACCATCGGGGCCGGTCGCTCCACTCCATTTCATCAGTAATCGGAATCCACTTGCCTGCAATTTTGCTGGTAGAGCTAGAAAAATGCGCGGCAAATATCTGGTTTTTTCCGGATGCGGCAGACGCGGTAAACAACAAGTACTGATTTTCAGCCGACCAGTTCGCATTGCCCAATGACATGCCATTTGCCTCTAAAACGGCCGTGGATTTGCCCGTATTGAGGTCGGCCATTTTAATGCTTGAAGGAATGCCTTCGCGGTAGAAAACGGCGCGGGCGCCGTCGAACCAGCCGGTTGGATTGTTGCACCTCGAACATAGCTTCCTTGGAGGGCTGCCCAGGACGACAGCAAAAATTCCGGCATCCTGGCCGCCGCGGCCCTCGAACACCAAGGTTTTGCCGGAATCATCAATGACTGGAGATATCTCATCGGGATTCGATTGCTGAACAAGCGATACACTTCCAGATTGCAGATTGCGAATTTCAATGTGGCGGCTGTCCCGGCTACCTCGCGAATAAGCAAGCCAATGCCCATTATGGGAGATATAAGGAAATCCATCGATTCCGGCATCGTCGGTTATTCGAATGGGAGCAGAACTCGGGGGCGACGCATGTTCAATCCTCCATATGTGAAGCGCACCAACCAAATGCCCGTATGCCAGCGTTCCATTTGCTGCCAGCGATGGCGTAACATCTCTGGTGTTGCCTAAGGTCAATTGCTTTGCCGGCCCAGCGGCGTGAAGGTCGCGGAAGGAAAGATCAAGTTCCCAAAGACTGGTTTTGTCGTCGCTGATTCCGCTGAAGAGCACCGTACCGGTCTCCCCATGCCAGGCCCCTACAGCATCGTCTTGGAGAGCGATTTTCTGGTTCCGCAACAACTTTAAAGCTCCGGTGTCGGCCACCCGGCTTCCGTCGAGGGACGTGGCCCACCATTCCCAGCAGTTTGCCAACCGGTGCGTCAGGTCGATGCAGCCAGTGAAGAGAACGTATTTTCCATCCGGGCTCCATATACCATAACGCGCGTCCTTGAAATTTGCCGCCAGGCGTACTGGCGAACCACCGGTAACCGGGATCACATACAACTGTCCAGAGGCTACGCTTTCATCCCGGTCCCCTGTCCAATAGAGTACGCTCTTACCGTCGGGAGAGAACTTGGGATCACGTCCGCCGGAAACCAGCAGGCGCTCTCCTTGAATTACCATTTTGGGATCGTTCCAAGCTAGTTCCTGGGTCATCGTATTAGCCAAGTAGATGCCGCCACCTTCGCGGTCAGAACGAAACGCCACCAAACTGCCGTCTGGAGAAATATTAATGGGCTTGTCGGGCGTGGCTTCCGTTCCCACACGTACGGGAGGGTCTGTGCCAAGCAGATGTTGCACCCAAACATCCGACCTGCCGCCGCCGGCACGGTCCGATATGTAGGCCAGCATTTTCCCATCGCGGGAAAGACTTGGGTCGGTGGAAAGGTCGGTATCGCCAGTGATTTGCTTTGGTCCCTGGATGAGGTCTCCTGATTTTTCGATGGCCATCGAGGCAAGAAAACCCGCTGTGAGGAGGCTCACTGCGGCCGCGCTGATCCACCAGCGGGCTTTCACGCGCTTTTGTGTATCCAAAATGGAAATTACATCGGCAATGTTCGCAAAACGGTCCTGGGGCCGGTCCTGCAAACAACGCCGCAGCACGGCTACCCACCGGTGAGACAGACGTTGATCGCGCGGCAGAACCCGGTAGTCACCTGCCCGTTTCGGGCGATGTCCTGTCAGCATTTCGCACATGATCACACCCAAGGCAAATTGGTCGGCAGCGAATCCCACTTGCTCGCCCCGGAGTTGTTCGGGCGCCATGTAATCCGGCGTGCCGGATCCGGCGGTTGCAGGCACGCCGCCCGCTTCCCGAATATTCAATGCCAATCCAAAGTCAGTGACAACGGCGCGCAACTTTCCCGGTCCATCATCAACCAGCATCACATTGCCGGTCTTGAAATCTCTATGCACAATTTCGAGACGGTGGGCGGCGGCGAGACCGGCGACCATCTGTCTTACTAACTCCAGTGCCTCCTTTGGTTTTATAGGGCCTTGACCACGCAGCCACTCTGCCAGGCTTTGCCCTCGCAGCAATTCCATGGTCAAAAACCAGATCGTTTGGCCCGAAGTGGTTACATGGTTGAAGAGGTCATAGACGCGGCAAACGTTGGGATGAGAGATGCCACGCGCCTGTTTCACTTCACGTTTGAAGCGCTCCAGCACGGCCGGTGAAGATGCGATCTCGGGGCGGATGGTTTTCAGCGCGATATGTTCCCGCAGCTCGCGGTCCAAAGCTTCGTAGACCTCTCCCATCCCGCCGCTATTCAGGAAACGCAGGATTTCAAAGCGCCCGGCAATAACTTCTCCCGCTTTCAGGGTACGCGGAAAACCATCGGCTGGAAAATAACCGATGACGGCAGCGGCGGGGGCTTGCAGAAAGGCCCCGGCGGAATCATGAGCAACCAGCAAGGCCGTAACTTCGGCTTCCAACTCGCTATTGCCTTGACAAAGGCTGTGGACGTATTGGTTCCTCTTCTCGGCTGGTTGGCTCAGCGCGGCTTCGAAAGTGGACTTTATCTGCTGCCATTGTTCCGAGGTCATACAAGGGCCAGTTCAAACCTACTGCAACAATGAATCGCAGGGTGCAACAAATCTTTAAGGTCTTTGGTTAGTATTGTATAAGGAGTTTATCGTGCCTCGTATTGTTTTCTTTTATTCCTGCATGATCACGCTGGTCCTGGCTGGTATGGCTCAATCTCAGACTCAATCTCCAACTCCGTCTCCGTCAACAAGCGGTTCGAGCGCGCAAGACCAACAGATCGACAAAAAGAAGAATGATCGCATCTTTGGAGTGATTCCAAATTACCGGACGGTTGAAGACGAAAAGAGAGAGCCGACCAGGCTCAGCCCAGGGGAAAAATTCAAGCTTGGATTTCAGGATTCGTTTGATCCTTATGCCTATCCGGCAGCCGCGATTTTTGCCGGCATAGCCATGGCCCAGAACCAGACCAAGTCATTCGGCCAGGGAGCGGCTGGGTTTGGCAGATATTACGGCACTGCATTTGCCGACCAGACCATCGGCAACATGATGAGTGAGTCGGTCTTCCCGGTGGTCCTGCATCAGGACCCACGTTATTTCCCTATGGGTAAAACCGGAGGCGGATTCTGGAAACGGGTCCGGTACTCGGTGAGTCGCGAATGGATTACCCGCACCGATTCAGGAACCAATACCTTCAACTATTCGGAATTGTTCGGCAACGCGACAGCCACTGCCATCTCCAATACCTACTATCCTTCTGAAAACCGCACTGCCTCTAATAATGCCTACAAATGGGGGCAGCAAATTGCCCTCGATGCTTTTTTTAACGTCCTCAAAGAGTTTTGGCCCGACATGAGGCACAAATTGTTTGGAAAATGAGCGAACTCATCTATTGAGGGACAGCAGAACCGACTTCGATTGAGAGACAATAATCTCCCCCGTGCCGCTGCATTTTTTGCAACGGACACCTTTTTTACTGAGTCCCGTGCCACGGCACGATGGACACTTCTTGGCCTTGGTAACTGGCAAGTGAGTTTTGGAATCAGGGAGTGGAGTATACATCGGAAAAATAACAATGCAAACAAAATCTGGAGTGGGTAATCGCTTGCCAAAAATTGGTGCAAGATGACACTTCAGCCGGATGGTTCCATCATGAAGATTGCCTAATGTTTATGCTCTAGCTAGATGCGTGAGGGAAGCCGGAGTCAGGATGGACTCAGGAAATGCGGTCTTGAAGAAGTTCCGCTCATCAGCGCTTGCGCTCAGCCAACCAAGCAGCCTTTCGTTCCTGCAAGCGACTGCGTGCCAAATCGCCGGAAATCTTTTCACCGGAGTCAAGCTGAGCCAAACCTGAGGAAATCTTTGCATTCATGATCTCCCGGTTTTCCTGCAGCCATTCTTCTTCCGCATCTTGTGAGATCAGCGCATCGTGAATGACTTCGTCAATCGAACGAAAGGCTCCGCTTTGGAGTCGCTTCTGAATGAGCTGTTCATCTTCGGGCTTGAGTTCAATCTTCATCGTCTGTAAGGAACTAACTCACAAAACTCACGTTATCACGCATCATGTCTCGCATCAATAATATTTAAGGCAAAACCAATGTCACAGCCTCAAGGGGAGCCGTTCTGAGAATATTCCGCCTGTTCCCTTTCATCAACTACTTTGCGAATGATTCCTTGATTGCACGGTCGATGAGGAGCTTCAAGGCGGCTGCACTGAGCACGCCTTCTACCTCCTCACCATTCACGAACATCGTGGGGGTTGCGCTCACGCCGAGAGATCTGGCCTCGGCCATCGAGGCTTCCACCGGAGTTTTGTCCTGCCGGGCAAGGCAGGCCTGGAGTTCTGCCGCATTGGCTCCGTGCCGCTGGCCGATTTCCGCAGCCAGTGTATCGAGTGCGTAGGGCATGTCGCCGGTGTGCTCCTTGAACCTGGTATTTACCTCTTGCTGGTGAGTATGAACATAGTCGGAGAAATCCCAATAAGCAGCAGAGTTCTGCCGGGCCAGGCACTGCGAATCAATGGCCGCTCGCATAGCCCAGGGATGAGCTTCGACGATGGGGAAGTCCTTCACAATAATTCGTACATAGTTCTGATAGCCGTTCATCACCTGGTTCACCAGGTCAACGTACATGCGTGCACAAAAGGGACACTGGTAATCGTCGTAGACGACCATAGTGACGGCAGCTTTCTCCGCTCCGCGAATGGGCCTTCCCGAGAGGTCGATCTTGTCCATCACTCTTTTATATGGATCTTCGGTCAAATCGAACTCTTTCACATAGAGCAGCTTCTTGCCGTCCTTGGACAAGAGGAAGTTAAAAGTCTTGCTGCTTCCCTTCTGCTCAATGGTCACTGGAAGATTGTCATAGCCGGTGAATCCACTGGGAGTAAGTTTGCCCAACGTCAGTTGCGCGTCCGGCGGCGCTTCCGCGTAGGCGCGCACCTGGCGCTCGATGCGCCGGTTCATCTCAGCCTGCGGAGAACTGTCTGCGCCCGCTGTCTGCGCTTTTATCAGCGTAACAGGCAGCAGGAACATACCGGGCAAAATCAAAATGACCAACCGGATGATGAAAGCCACGATACTCTCCATAGCAGTAAACTACCAACCATCTCATAACTGCCTCAGCAAGATCAAACAGCAGCCTAAGTGGAGGTGTAATTAAAAGTGGAAGTCAATCGTCAGGCTATGAGAAACCAGCCCCAGAGGGGCGAAAGAGGTTAGCCCAGCATGTTGAGCCTGCGTGGCGCTTGCGCTACGCTGGCTCATAAATGCTGGGTTTGAAAGAAACGTCCCACTTTCCTTGCGCCGCAGGCCAGCGCGCAACGAAGTGGAGCGCTATAAAGAAATGATTTTCGATATAACACACTTATCGTTCGCGCGCTCTATAAAGCGATGCTCGTAGCCGCTCCCGAGTGCGGCGTATTATCTAAGGTAGATGGCGACTACACGCAAAATAACAGAGCTAACGCGGACTGACATCGTGGATGCGCTGGTGCTCGACAAGGTGCCGTTCATAGGCAAGCTCGACATCATCTCGTTCCTGAAACGCATCTGGCCGCTCGAAACGATGCCCTCCCAGGACTCTCGATTCAAAAATGCGGAAGGCGACATCTGGCAGCACATCGTCAACAATTCCGATTACACGGAGTCCGAGCTGCTGTATCAGCGGCTCAAGATTTGCTCCATTCCTGACGAACAGTTCATCCGATTCCTCGAAGTCTGCATGCTCCCCGTTGTCGCTCGCGATCCCCAGCGGATCGAGGAGTTGGCGACGCTGTTCAATAAATATCTGGCGAACGACGGGTTT
Source organism: Candidatus Angelobacter sp. (assembly GCA_035939855.1). GTDB lineage: Bacteria > Acidobacteriota > Terriglobia > Terriglobales > Acidobacteriaceae > Angelobacter. The sequence continues at coordinate 2,060 of DASZFK010000493.1, read as the reverse complement.
GTCGTGAAGCCCGCCGGCAGGGTGTCCGGGCGCACGATTTACAAGGTCGTCAGCATGACGGGTGGGTATGTTGGTGAGACTTACGAGATCGTCCTGTCGTTCGCTGGCGAGGATCGCAAATTCGTCGATGAGGTCGCGGAGTTGCTGCGTCTCAACGATGTTTCGTTGTTTTACGACAGTTATGAAAAGGCGTCGCTGTGGGGTAAGAATCTGATCGAGCATCTGCATAAAGTTTACAGCAGCTCGGCCCGGTACTGCGTGATGTTCATCTCACACCATTATGCGGAAAAGGTCTGGCCGACTCACGAGCGGCGCAGCGCGTTCGAGAAGGCAATCGAGTCGAAGGAGGAATATATCCTTCCGGCCCGCTTCGATGACACGGAGATTCCCGGCCTGCATAAACACATCGTGTATATCGATCTGCGCAAAGAGACTCCGGAATCGCTGGCTGTGCTAGTCCTGAAAAAGCTGGGACGCAGCGACGACGAGATTATTCTGTTTTGAACTGGCGGGAGCGGGAGCAACTGGTGGCGCTGCTGGCGGGTGGACCGCCTTTAACGATCTTTGCGTGCACCATTCCCACCGACGGTGCCCCATCCTTGCGTTTTTTGCAAGAGCCTGCCCTGAGCTTGTACCCATGTACGCAGAAGCTCACTTTCCCACTCGCGACTTGAACTCTAGCCCTTTAGTGTCATAGAAGAAGCTGTTTAGAAGGGATTCTTGCTCTTGTGGCTCCGGCTTTAGCCGCTCTGCGTCCGTGTAGACGTCGGATCAAAAGCGCGGGCCACCCGTCCGGAGTTCCTTCGCTAAGAACGCTCAGGATTTCGGCTGTGGGCTCCCGCAATACGCCTCAATTTTTCAACTGTGACTCGGGCCACGCAACACGCGGGCAGGCAGAAAGAGGATGGCTTTTAGCAGCTCAAACACTCCATCGACGGCTATACCTAGTATCCGGAACGGCAGCAGAAGGAGCCAGACCAGCGGATATAACACTAAGGCCAACAACGCCAACGGCCAGCAAGCAACCAGCAAAATGCACCACAAGAGAAAAGTCACCATAGTTTCACCTTATCAAAATATACGTGTTGGAGGTGGGCAATAGTTCCCTCAAAAGAAGGCAGTCTTACGATTACGAAGTTAACTCCATATATAAGGATTGATACAATTTCCATTGCGACTTGGAAGCATCATGAAAATCAATCGTTGGCTATTTTGGAGCGGTCTCTTGGTTTATGCAGTGGCCTTTGCCCTTCCCGCGATTTTTGCGCCCGACTCCCCAGCGCTGCCCGGCTATCGGTGTGCAGCTTTTGTGACGGTCATGCAGCCCTGGAGCCACGAAAATCGGGCTTTGATACACGATGCGCCTCTGCGCTATCTACCCATGGCAATGACCGGGTGGATCAACCCGCTCTTTCTGGTCACCACGCTCCTGATTCTTCTTCGCAAAGCCGCTAGGCTGGTGGGCGTCTTGAGGATCATTATCTTGCTGCTGATTCCCTTCTGCTGGGTTGTTTTTCACTATGAAACTGTGCGTCCACGCGAGGGCCATATTCTTTGGATTTTAGGAATGCTGCTCGTACTTTTTTCGGTCAGGTTACGGCAAAAGGAAGTGGTATCTCGGGCCTGATCCTTACAAAAAGTCGTAAAATGATTCATCGGAACTTATGCCAACGCTTTTTCGAATCTTTTTTGTGTTGCTTCTGTCACCGCTCGCATTCGGCGGGATCATTGAAGATGTCCGGGCGGCAATTGCTCAGAACAACTTCAGCAGCGCCGCCTCTGAGCTGCAAACTTATCGCGCGCAACACGGTGTCGATCCTGAATATCTTGAGGCTCTTTCCTGGATGGCACGCGGTTCTCTGGCCGCCCGCCAATTTAAGGACGCTCTGTCGTATTCCCAACAAACCCAATCGCTGACCCTGCAGCAATTAAAGAAAGCCAAGTTCGATTCATCTCCACATCTTGCCATCGCCTTGGGTGCGGCTTTTGAAGTCCAGGCGCAGGCATTGGCTGCCAATGGAGACCGCAGCCAGGCTGTTTCAGTTCTCCAAAATGCGCTC
>DASZFK010000492.1:0-3937 GCA_035939855.1 Candidatus Angelobacter sp. | reverse complement strand
TACTAATCGCCCATTCGGCTTGACCATAAAATTTACTCAGGGCAGGCGGCGCCAAGCACCGCAAGCTGCTGGTTGTCAGCTTCTAGCTGCTGGCCAGAGCGCCCAAGTAGAAACGCAATCTATTCAGTTGTGAGGCATCGTCCTTGAGATCCTTCGCTTGAACGCTCAGGATTTCGCCTGCGGGCTCAGACGCCCGCAAGACGGCTCAAGTTGTGAGGTATCGTCCTCAAGATCTTTGAAAATGCCGGCGTGAGATCCCCTCGCAAAGTACGCTCGGGATTTCGCCTGCGGGCTCAGACACCCGCGGAACGGCGCAAAGCTTTGATCTTTCCAGGTGAAAGGTCCCTTGCGCGGAAAACATCACCAGCCGAACCTGACAGGTGCCGCGCATCGCTAAAATTGCGAGAAGCCAGCCATTAGCTCTTAGCCTTTAGCTCGATTTCTCTAGGGGGAAAAATAGTTCTTCAACCCTCGATGAGCAAGCTAATTACTAACTACTAATAGCTGCCTCGCTGCAATCTTGCGGTGATCATACCGTGGGGGTACCACCCGTTCCCATCCCGAACACGGAAGTTAAGCCCCACAGGGCCGATTGTACTGTACGCGAAAGTGTGTGGGAGAGTAGGTCGTTGCCGCATTAAATAAAGGCCACATTCAGAAATGAATGTGGCCTTTTCCGCTTTCCCAACAATACCCTATCCCCCTGCCATCCTGAGTGGAGTCCGAACGACGCAGGGGTAAGGACCCCGATGATGCCCGTTTCAACGTTGCTGCGTCAGGAAGCTTCAACGACTCTCCGGTTCCTTGACATGTTCTGAAGCATAACCTGACCTGCAAGCCAGCACTGCGAAAATCCTTATCTTGTGACGTTATGCAGTTACGCTGAGAGTAAGAATGTAAGCGCATTTGAATAAGGCTACATTTCAGAACATTCAGAAATGAATTGTGGCCTTTTCCGTCGGATTGCTGTAATTTAACTATCGCTACCGAAGTGTTCAGCAAACAGAATTGAGTCCGATTGCCTAGTATTTACAAATGTTCGCGGGATCCTGAGCTCTTCTCGGATTGATAGAAGCCTGAAAAAGATGAATGAAAACGATAAATCTAGTTTCGCAAAAGTGTTGCCCATTGTTGTGCCAATAGTAAGTGTCCTAGTCGCTCTAGCATCTCTGTTGGTCGGCATTGCTGCCCGAAAGAAAGAGCTGACTTGCACCCTATTATCTTCCAGCAGTATCGTCAGCGCAAACCCAAACGGAATAAATCCAGACATCAAGGTCGAATTTCGCGGTCAACAGATCGTCTCGCTTTCGAAACTGACATTCTCGTTGAAGAATAGTGGCTCGGGTGCTGTGAGGGTTGGTGATGTGACGGAGCCGGTGCGAGTGGTGTTCCCAAGTCAGAACAGAGTGCTGAATTCCAGTGTCGATGGTACCCTTCCGCAGCATTTTACATTTTCGGTCAAGCTAGATCCTATTTCGAATGCAGTTTTATGCGATTTCCCGCTGCTCAATGCTGGAGATGAAGCGTTCTTCTCGGTGTATGTGCAAGCACCTCGAAATGTTGGTGTATCATTTGAAGGCCGTGTTGTAGATGTTCCTCAGATGCCATATGTGGACAAGTCAAACATAGAAGCAACGCGAATGCCTCAAGTGCTAAGTAGCCACGCTGTACGCATGATACTTCGATGGGTGTTAGTCATTATCTATGCTGGAGTCGCGATCGTATTTATAATCCTTTGGTTACGTGACATAAAAGATGAGATCGTATATCGGAAATGGAGGAGAGCACACAAGGTAGAGCTCGATAAAAACAATATTTGGCATGTCAAAAATTGGTCTGAAGTTCAAAGTTTGAGCATACAACATAATATAAAGCCGCCACCAGTATATGGTTGGAGAACCCGGAACGAAGGAGTGATCGAGGGTCTTACTATAACAGCTATAGTGTTTACAGCAACCCTTACGGCATGGATTGTGTTCTGGGCTTTGGGCATATAAGAGTCAAGTGATTCAAGGATTTAAAACTGATCTGCTCACAACACTTCGTGGTGCAAAATCCCAGCCCTTGAATAGCCATGCAGACTGGAGTTAGAGTTTGAACCGTCAATCTGGTTTATTCGACTTCAACGGAAATGGGCCTACTTGCAAAGTCTCACCCCCTCGCGGAGCAGGTGCGCCGCGCAGCAGACCTTCGGTGCTTGGATCTTCGTCGATTTCGGGCCAATGAATGCCATAACCGCCGCCCGCAATTCGCCAGTTCTTTCTTTGCTTGGGAGAGGCGTTGAGCAACTTGGGATACTAGGTCAACGGCACAGTGATCGTGCGGCCATCTTTAAGCGTCACAGTCAACGCTCTTTCACTCACTTTTACCTGTGATACTCTTTCATCCGCGCCCAGCGCCAAAATGCCCATTCCAAGCCTCCAATTTTTATGAACACTGAATGCAATCGTATCGCCTACGCGCTTGCTTCCGCTATCAGCGGAGAGGCATGGCATGGAGATTCTCTGCGCAAGGTTTTGGACAACGTAACCGCCGAGCAGGCAGAAGGCCGTCCGATTCCGAATATTCATACCACTCATTCCATCTGGGAGCTGGTACTGCATTTGGAAGCGTGGGTGAAATTCTGTCTGGGTGCGGTGCAGGGAACCCCCATTCCCACGTGGCTGGCGATGCCCAAGGAGCGGGACTGGCCTCCGGTTGTCGAACCCGGCGAGCAAGCGTGGAAGCAGGCCGTAAACTCATTTTTCTCGACTCATTTGGAACTTGTAGAGGCGCTCAAGACCTGGAGCGATGACCGGCTTGAGACAACCGTGCCTGGCCGGCGCTATAACTTCTATCGTCTGTTCCGGGGTATGATTCAGCACGACGTTTATCACGGAGCCCAGGTTGCGCAACTGAAGCAGATGCTGCTCTTTGCGGTTGAGTTTGCAGAATTTTTTCATCCTGAACCACCCTTGGAGTCAACCGAATTTCAAAATTGTGCATTTCTAAGTTGTGCGATTTTCTGCTAGATCGCGAAGGCCCGTTTGGATACGATTCTGACTGCATCCTATATCTGATCGGTAATAAAGAGCATTCAATATCCTCGCTATCACCCTGCCACATCGCACTCAGCGGAAATTTGTGAATCAAATGGCAGCTCGCTATCATCTTCTTGGCCATTATGAACACTGAATGCAATCGCATCGCTTACGCGCTCGCCTCCGCCATCAACGGAGAAGCATGGTATGGAGATTCTCTGCGCAAGATACTGGACAACGTAACCGCCAAGCAGGCGGAAGGCCGTCCGATTCCCAATGCTCATTCCATCTGGGAGTTGGTAGTGCATGTGGAAGCCTGGGTAAAGTTCTGTCTGGGCGCGGTGCAGGGAAAGCCTATTCCCGCGTGGCCGGCGATGCCCAAGGAGCAGGACTGGCCTCCGGTGACCGAAGCCGGCGAGCATCCATGGAAGCAGGCCGTGAACTCATTTTTCTCGACTCACCTGCAGCTTGTGGAGGCGCTCAACCTTGAGCGATGACCGGCTTGAGGCAAACGTACCTGGCTGGGTGTGATTAAAAGTGCGAGTCAAATTCGAGTTGGGGGATGGTTTCGGTGTTTCGCCGCGAAGATCGATACTGAACAAATCAAAGTTCGAGTCCCGTAATCCTGTAATCCCTGATTTAATTTGACAAACTCTCCATGTTCGTATATTATTCGCTAAGTAGTCGGTAATCGACTGCATGCGTGCCCTAAGTTCTTCGAAGTGCTCTAATACAACACGAGTCATTCGCGGGGACTCAAACTTCCGTGGCTCATTTTTCACAGGTTGGCGGAGCTATGCGCGCAAGTAAAATTAGAGGATTTTAAAAAAGAGTTGTTGGTGCTCCCCACCCCCTGGTACCTTTTAACCACCTGCTAACCAGCTTTTTGGTTCCGCAAAGGTCAAAAAAGATTTAGA
>DASZFK010000491.1:0-6820 GCA_035939855.1 Candidatus Angelobacter sp. | reverse complement strand
GACTCCTTCTCCGGCTCGCGCTTCTCCTGAGCCGGTGTCACACGCCGAAAGCGTCACTAACCAGGTTCCTTGCAGATCTAAGGTACTCACATCTTCAGCGGTCAAAATCCCGTCGTTTTCAACTGGTGGCACCTCATCTCGTTTCCAGGCCTCAATCGTGGTTTGGGCGCCGGCCAAGGCTAACCCGCTTCGGTGCATGGGATTCTTGAAAAACTTCGATTTGGTCACGCTCTGCCGATTGTTCAACGACGCTTCCGGTTCGGTTTGGGCTGTGGTCGGATCCTCTTTAGTGAAAAAACCATGGGTTGCCAGATGCAGAATGTAGGGCGAATGGATCTTAAGCAGCTCTTCTTTTGTCGCCTTTTCGGCGGTAAAGTCGGTAGACGTCCAACCCCATCCTGTAAATTCTTTGATGAGTTCATCACTTTCTTTCTGCGTGCCTTTCAAGCCCTCAAAGCTCCAATCCTCGATATCCCTCTTCTCGCTGCCACGAATCGAGCCTGCATCGGCAGAACGGTGCTCTGCCTTGGCCAACATTGGTGTTGAACCGAGATTAAAATCCGGATTAGCAAACAGAACGACTTCTTTAGCAATCGAAGGCTTAAGTTCGCGCAGCAGGTCTCGACCGCTAGCGACGTATTGGACATCGTATTTTTCGGCAAGGAACTTGTTGTCCTTGGTCAGCAAAGTCGCGAAAGAGATAAAGTTCAGCTCTCCATCCGGGCTGATGATGATCGTTTTTGTCTGATTTGGCAGCACCTGACCAATTGGCACCCAAAGTGCCTCATAGAGGGCCTGAAGATTCGCCGATAGCTCCTCCCCTTGCGGCGCACCTCTCACCAAGGCGCCGTATCGTCGCACCAAATGTTCGATCTCGTTCGCTTTACCGAGCGGAATCCAGAGGGGCGCACCTTTGGAGAACAATACAATGGCTCCGTAGCGCCGCTCCCATTGGGATTTCCCCAGGTAGTACCAGTATCGCAGGTACTCGATGAGCACGCCATTGTGGGGGATGGTTTGCTGCACCTGCTCGACGCTCACGCTCAGAGCGTGCCGTGCCTGGCCCAGACCGGCCACGTGCTGCGCAAGTTGGCCCTCGAGCTTCTCGACCTCCTCTTCCAGCGCCTCGATTCGTTGGTTTGTCTCAGCGGAGACTTTTTGGACCGGTTGCAAAAGCAACTGGCCCAATTGTCGTTTATCCAGGTTCAGTTTTTCCACCAGCTTCTGGTCCTCGCTTCCCTGGGTTGCTTGAGCCAACAGACGATCTTCGGTGATAGAATCCAGTACTACGCCTTTGTAGCGTAGGACTGCTGCGACCAAGTCGGTCTCGGTTCCTTTTAGAAAAGGGAAAAGACTATAGGGACGGAAGATGTTTAAGTACGCCAAACGCTGTTCTTCGGAAGTGAATGAGAATATCTTCGAAAGGATTGTTGACTCTGCTGCAGACGCTTGGCGGGCAAGGGCCCTGGCCTCGCCGATCCGGCTAAGCTCGAACTCTGAAAGTGCAAGGTTATTGAGGCTGTGTGCCGGGATGTTCCGGCCCAAGAACTTTCCGGTAGATCCGGAGCGCTTCCTGAAGGAGCGGTTCAGCTTTGGCGTACTCGCCCATGTCCTGGTACAACTCGCCCAGGTTATTGAGGCTGGTCGCGGTGATGTGATGTTCAGAGCCCAAGACCTTCTGGTCGATCCGGAGCGTTTCCTTGTAGAGCGGCTCTGCTCTGGCGTACTCGCCCATGTCATCTTACAGCATGGCCAGGTTGTTGAGGCTGGCCGCCGTGTCAACAGCTTCTGGCCCAAGAACCTTCTGCCGAACCCGTAGCGCTTCCTGAAGAAGCGGTTCGGCTTTGGCGTATTCGCCCATCTGATCGTACAGCTCGGCCAGGTTATTGAGGCTAAGCGCCGTGCCGGGATTTCCAGAACCCAAGACCTTCTGCTGGATCCGGAGCGTTTCCTTGTAGAGCGGTTCGGCCTTGGCGTATTCGCCCATCTGATCGTACAGCCAGGCCAGGTTATTGAGGCTGGTGGCCGCGTCCGGATCTTCTGGCTCAAGGACCTTCTGCAAGATCCGGAGCGCTTCCTGCTGGAGTGGCTCGGCCTGGGTGTACTCACCCATATCAGCGTACAGCGTGGCCAGGTTATTGAGGATGGCCGCCGTGTAACGATCCTCTGGCCCATGAACCTTCTGCAAGATCCGGAGCGCTTCTTTCAAGAGCGGTTCGGCTTTGGCGTATTCGCCCATCTGATCGTACAGCCTGCCGAGGTTACCGAGGCTAAGCGCGGTGAAGAAATCTTCAGAGCCCAAGACCTTCTGCCGGATCCGGAGCACTTCTTGAAGTAGCGGTTCGGCCTTGGCGTACTCGCCCACCGCCTCGTACAGCTCGGCCAGGTCATGGAAGCTGGTCGCCGTTTTAAGATCTTCTGGACCACACACGCGCCTTGCTATTTCAACGGCTTTTTCCGCAAGAGGAATCGCCTCCTGATATTTCCCTTCCAGAGACAGTTGCGTTATTTGTTTAATAAATTTGTTTGGATCATCGTCTTCGGCCAATGATGCCGGACATGCGAGGGTCCAGAGGCCAAGTGCTAACAGCACAAACGGTGACTTTGCCAGCGGTCGAGCCATAAACCTATTTTCCATCCAAACGAACCAATGCCCGAGGAAAACCCTAAACGATTCAAGTTAGAATGGCCATGTCCTTGATCGAAACCGATGACTTGCCCGATAGAGAGGGGACTTTCCCGTCATCGGTTGCAGTGGGTTCTTCAAGAATAGGTGCAAGCGGACGCGTAGCGAGTGAAATCAACTTTCGCCTTTACTCTTTTAGATGCCGCCCAGGGTGGCGTGATACTCGGCAAAGTGAAAAATTATTTCAATCTGCTCTGAATGTTACAAGCCAGATATTCCCTCACGGTTTACCTTGAGAACTCATAATGAATGGCCCGGCAAGATTGACCGCCTGGGCGAAGCTCCTCCATAGAGACGTCGTCCATTGCCGGACCTCCAGCTTCACCCAACAAATATCCGTTCAATCGCTGGCACCTATATTCTTCTCGATGAGATATCGTTGCTTTTGCGTGGCCCAACAGGAAAATTGTTGTGTTTGGGTTTTTCAGTCTGATAAAAGCGGCATGTGAAAGACTTTCAATTTGTCGACGCAGTGAGCGGGAATCCATTGAGCCGCGAAAAGAAAGGTTACGCTTCACCGTCCGAGAGGCGAATGCGGAGATCCAACCTGGAAACTATTTTGGTCGCTTTGATCGCGATGATAATACTGCTCGTCTCGTGGGCTTTTTCATAGCTTGGTTGCTTTTTTAAAACTAGCGTCCCTCAAGGTCGCGGAATTGCACGGCGCAGCGGAGCACCACGCGAAAAAAACCTGGTATAACATTCAAAAGATCCGACCTTCTACGCAAACGCGCTCTACCAAGCCGCGGCGTTGGGCTTTAGTAATTCGCCAGAACGGTACATTAAGCCAAGCTAAAGGCCAAAGCTTACGTCGACCGACGCCAGGACAAGGGATTAAACTCCGCAGAAACATTGTGAGCATTCTTCGGACTGTCCTGCTGGTGCCACTCCTATCGAGGCTCAACGTCCACAATCTCTTTGGGAAGCACGACCAGAAATGTAGTGCCAACCCCGTATTGACTCTCGACCGAAATGGTTCCGCCCTGCAGTTCCACCAACCCTTTAGTGAGCGCCAAGCCTAAGCCAGAGCCTTCGTAACGGCGCGAACTGCCGGAGTCGAGTTGTTCAAAATCCTGAAAGAGCCGGGGCAAGTCCTCTGATTTGATCCCGATGCCGGTGTCCTTGATCACTAACTTGAAGTGGTGCGCGTCTTGAGGTTGGACGCGGATTCTCACTACGCCACCGGATTCGGTGAATTTAATGGCGTTGGATAGCAGGTTGTGGAGAATCTGTTTAAACTTTTGCTGGTCGAGTGTGACTTCCCTGATCTCCGGCGAAATGGCGACATCGACGTGGATCTTACGCTTCTGAGCAACTGCCTTGACCCCGGTATAAACGCTCTCAATGGCTGCCCGGGCGGAGAATTTCTCCAGCCTCAACCCCATTTTACCGGCCTCGACCCTGGCTAGATCAAGCACGTCATCGATCAGCCGAAGCAGATGTTTACCGCTGCTGTAGATATCTTGAAGGTACTCCTTGTGTTTCGGGTCAAGAGGATTCAACTTACCCTCAATCAGAAATTCCGCGAAGCCCATGATGATGTTAAGAGGTGTCCTTAATTCATGACTTGTGCGCGAGAGGAATTCGCTCTTGGCGCGGTTGGCGCGCTGCTCTTTATCGCGCGACTGACGCAGATCCTCTTCGGTGTGTTTTAGTTCGGTAATGTCATAGCCCATCCCGTGCATAAATGGCCGGCCGGATTCGTCATAGAGCACCTTCACTTCTCCATGAATCCAGACGATGCGGCCGTCCCTGGCAAGAAACCGATAGTCGCCCCTGAATGGCTCTGCAGATGAAACTGTTCGTGAGAATTCCTCGTTCCAACGTTGCTGGTCATCAGGGTGCAGCCGTTGATACCAGAGAATCGGATTATCGGACCACTCGGTTGCCGTGTATCCGAGCAGCGTCTCGATGTAGGAGCTCACGTAAAGCTCGCAGCGCCCGTTTTCAAACCACGCCATAAATGTGGCCGCAGGAAGTTGATCGATCAGGAGTTGGTAGCGCGCTTTAGCCAGGCCGATGCCTGCGCTCGTTTCTGAACCAGTTATCCCTGGATGTGCGGATAGCCTCGAGAGGTCCAGGCCCGGCAGAAACGAGTTGGCCAGTGCGAGCAGTGTCTCGACCGCATCCCCTTCAAATGGAATTTCCGGGCGGATCATCTTTGCTCTTATTTAATCTCTCTCCGGCCCGCGCCACGAGGGTTCCTTGTTCATCGAAGCCTGTGTGAAGGATCGCAGCGCGCGAATGGCTTTGCCGTAGTTCTGAATCGCCTGGGAAGATAGCATCGAGCCCGGCGGTTGGTCCATGAACGGCATGAACTTGTCGGGAAATCCGGGCATTGTGCAACCGATGCAGATGCCGCCTACATTTGGGCAACCGCCAATGCCGCCCATCCATCCGCGCTTGCCCACGTTGCATTGGACGACCGGCCCCCAGCAGCCAAGTTTCACGATGCACGACTTCGCTCCATAGTTGTCCGCGAATTCGCCCTGCTCATAGTACCCGCCCCGATCGCAGCCCTGATGGAGGGTTTCCGAGAACAGCCAGGTCGGCCGCAGTTGCTCATCGAGCGGGATCATCGGCACTTTGCCGGCAGCCTGTTGGAGCAGGTAGAGTAATGTTCCCATAAAACTGTCGGGATGAACAGGACAGCCCGGAACGTTGACGATCGGGATGCCGGTCTTCGATCTCCATTGCCAGCCAAGATAGTCGGCAAGGCCCATGGCGCCGGTAGGGTTGCCTTCCATGGCATGAATCCCACCATAAGCCGCGCAGGTGCCGGCGCCGACTATCGCCCATGCTTTGGGCGCTAGCCGGTCTATCCATTCACACGTCGTGATCGGTTGGCCGGTCCTCTTGTCCGTACCGAACGAAGCCCAGTAGCCTTCCTCTTTGTTTTTCTCGTTTGGGATAGAGCCTTCGATGACGAGGATGAACGGATCGATTCGATCGGCCGCGGCATCGTGGAAAAACTTCATAAAATCCTCGCCTGTTTCGTAGGCAAGGAACGGGTTATGAAAATGGACCTTAGGAATGCCTGGGATACCGCCCAATACGAGATCTTCGATGCTCGGTTGCGACGCGGCAGTCATGGCGATGGTATCGCCGTCGCAGCCCAGTCCGGCCGTCATCCAGAGGATATCAATTTCCGTGCTGATATCTGTTGTAGGTTAACGTTCGTCGTTGTGGCGAATGCCAAATTGCAAGTCTAGTTCCTTACCCTATTTAATGGAAATTCTGGCTTGAGCCAAGTTTTAGCAATAGGTTGTATTAATTTTACAAAAAATCTTTTGCCATCCGGCTGATTTTAAAGGGGTAACTGCTTTTTACGAAAACTCCTATGAATGTCCTAATCGCTGATGACAACGACGCCAGCTGCAAGCTCTTGCGTGCACTATTGGAAGCTGAAGGTCATGCGGTCATCGTCGCCGCGGATGGCCACGAAGCACTCGGACTCTTGGAGCGCCATCCGGTGGACGCTATCATTTCCGACCTGCTTATGCCCAATCTGGACGGGTTCCGACTTTGCAGGGAGATCCGCCAGGATAGCCGCTGGCACAAGACCCCTTTTATCTGCTACACCGCGATTTACTGCTCGCTGGACGATGAAAAGCTGGCCTTTGATCTGGGGGCAGATGCCTACCTGCGCAAGCCCTCTTCAAGGGCCACCATCCTGAGCACCCTACGGGGGGCGGTTGACAGGGTCCGAGCCGGGCCGTCCCGCCGCAAAGCGTTGCATGCGGAATTGGACGTTTTAAGCGAGTACAGCCGGCCTCTAGTAGCGGAGCTAGAGAATAAGAACTTTGAGCTCAGTGAGAAGAACCGGCTGGCGGAGCTAGCAGGCGCGGTAGGCGTGGCATTGACGCGCTGTCATGGCTTGGGTGAGATCCTGCAATCATGCTCCGAGTCGATAGTGAGGCAACTGGACGCGGCTTTGGCGCGCATCTGGACGCTGAGCGGAAGGAATAAGGAGTTGGAGTTGAGAGCCAGCACTGCCCCGGACAAGTTCCCGAAAGGAGTTCAGCCCGGCCAATCGATCGTTGGCTGGATCGCGACAGAAGGTAGGCCTTATCGAAGCCACGCCGTCCTGGGTGAGCTAAGCGCGCTGGAACGGGATTGGGCTCGGCGCGAAGG
>DASZFK010000490.1:0-4780 GCA_035939855.1 Candidatus Angelobacter sp. | reverse complement strand
TAATCCAGGAGACGGTACGCCGCAGACTATTCCAAATTCATTGTATCTCACCAGCAAGCCCGCGTTCTTCGGCACCAACACGTGGCCGTGGGTTGATCCGTCGACCGGGACGACCTACGTCCTCCCGGCCAAGGCGCGGTTTCAGGCTGGAACGCCAAACACACTGCAATAAGCAGCCGGGGTCATGGTTCCGCTCCAGGGGAACCGACGGTGTTCCTACTGCAAGCGTCAAGCTGTCAAGGACCGCGAAATCTCCAAATCTCCTCACTTTGGGGCGCGCAATCTTGCCAACCCCGCGGGGGGATGATTGGCCCCCGCTGGGCTCTCTAATCGCGGGCGTCAAGTGCTGATTTCGCGATATTCGCGCTCTCGCCGGGGTCAGAGTTCTCTTCGGGGGTCGGTCTCATGGACCGCCACATGTTGGCGTCGGAAGCTTGATCGGCTGAAGTGGTCCACGCTATGAATCCCTCGCCACGGCGAGATGCATCAGTGGAGTCGGCCAGATCCGCGCCATGCGTCCCGGCGGGGACGCCCTTTTGCCACGAGGCTTGGACATCAAACCAATGGTCATGCTGCGCGCTATGTCTATTGTGACAATAGGCAAGCAAGAGCTCCGCAGAGACTGTTCCGCCCGAATGGGCTCAAATGGAGTTGACCAATGCGCCCCGAATATAGAAGAAGTTTCCCCGGGCAGCCTCCCGCAGAATTCATCGGCGCTCCAGGTTAAAAATCCGAAACACCCCCGCATAGCGGGTTTCCCAATCGTGCCTCTTTCGGTTTAGAGGCTCAAGCCCCCACCAATGCCAGGGCCAGTCGGCTCGCACAGAGGGGTCGCCGTCATGAATTTCCGCCATCAACTCCGTTAACGGTTCCCAGCCGAGCGCAAGCGCGACCTTTGCTCGAACGTCCAGATCGACTCCTGAAACAAAAAGATATCCTCCGCGACTAACCAGTTGTCCAATGTTCCGCAGGCATCTTTCGGCATCGGCTGGAGCCATGTGGCAGAGAAAATTGCTCGCCACCACAATGTCCTGAGGCCCCAGATCACGAATCAATTCGGGATCCGCGGCATCGCCGAGCCGCCAAGCGATTCCTTCCCGTAGCCACGATTTGACTTTAGCCTGGTCACCTTCCCAATCAAACATTTTCCACTTTTCATGAGCCGTCATGCGTTCAAAAATAGGTGCGCCGACGAACTCGGAAGTGTTGGGAGCGTAGATGCCTTGCTCGGCGAAGTTAAGGATTTCCTTTGAAATGTCCACCGCGCTCATGGAAACTTTCAAGTCCGGCCTCGCCGAGCGAATGGTCCAGAGAATTGAATAAACCTCGGCTCCGATACTGCAAGCCAGCACGGTAATTCTCAGAGTCGAACCGTTGGCTTTGTGCTGAGCCAACCGGCGCATCAATTCGAGCGCCGGGCGATTTCGCAGGAAAAATGTGCCAAAAAACTGCCGGCGGCTGGCACTAAGGCAGATCAAGTTGTGCATCGACGCCCCGTAGCAGCGAATGAAATATAAATTCCGCACGCGAGAAGGGAGACGCTGCCAGATCCATTCATTTACTCGCAGATAAAAACTGGCAGGAGATTTTCCTAATATCCGCACGCTTCCTGCCCTTGCGAGGATTCGATCAAATACTTGTTTGTTCATTACAATCCGTACCGCTCTACCTTCCGGTTTGACGCTTGGCGCCTGATTGTTCGCCTGTCGCCGAGTTTAGCCGTATCAAGGCGATCCACGCCAGAGACCAAGAGTCTTTAGTCCAAAGTAATATTCGCACCGCTCAAACCCCGATCATAGCTATCCACGCTTCTTCGATCAATATCGAAACAACTCATCAAATTGAGTCTTCAGTCGCTGCCTGTTTCTCGTCAAGCTAGCGGCCATGTTGTTCTTGATTTCCTCCGCATTGGTAACCATAGATGCAAACCTCTCCGTCAACAGCTTCATATCAAAATCCCGAATATCCACACAGTAACTCGACAGTTCGAGATCTGTCATCAGATCCATGACCTTCGGGTGATGCGCTATTGCGAGGACGGGCTTGTTTAACAAATGCGCAAACACCACGCCGTGAAATCGGCAAGTAACAATGTAGTCCATCCTAAGGATCGCCGCCAACAGATCGTGCGATTTAACGGAACGGTTGACGCCGTATTGTGATGAACTGATGCCATGGTGACTAAGTAAATTCGCTTGGAGATCTTGAATGGCCAGCGGGTCAACGCCGATGTCGGTACCAAAAATCGTCAGCGCATACGATTGCCCAACGAGCCACGACGCAAAAATCGCCAGCTTCCGGATGAACTCATCGTAAACAATCTGATCCTTTTCTGCTGAGTACCAGCGCGGATCAGGATAAGGCATCGGCGCAAAACCCACCATTGGTTGGTCGCATTTTTCTAGTGGGCTTCCATTCGTCGTGGCGAGCTCGAGGCCGTAGGCACTGTCAGGACATACTCGAGTCTCACCTGCAAACCCTATCGCACAAACAAGTGCACGTGACTTATCATCACGTAGAGACACATAGTCCGCGGCCAGTAAAGCCCGCCTCACAAAAAACTTGCTTAGCGGACCAGTCAGCGGTCCAGCGCCGACGTTTAAAAATATGCACTTGATCCCCGCAAATCTTGCCAGTAAAACCCACTTAAAGATCGTGTAAGGGAATGCCCACGGCCCATCCTTTTCGGTGAGCTGCCCCCCGCCACTTATAATCAAAAGGTCAAGAGGTTTTATAATACGATGCGATGACATCAAAAACAACAATTCGCGAAACGCCTCACTCGGTAGGCGAATTAATGCGCTTATTGCTTTAAGCAGGTAAAAGATGACCTTGTGTTTGCGTGTCAGAGCCTTCACTGTCTCCTTGAGAGTCACCTCAGTTACCGCAGACTTATACCCGATGCTCCAGCCCTTCCGCTGGATAGGGTGAGACATAATCCCGTGTCGTGTTTCAGTGTCATCGGGGTTCATTGAGAACGCAACTATTTCTGCATTCGGCCATCGCCGTCTTATATTGTCTGCGACTGCGTCTAAGGTCGCCTCGTCCCCAAGATTTCCGCCACCGACATGATGTAGAAGACCAATCTTTGTATGTGCGCGCGTCAAGCGGTCCATCCTTACTTCAACAAATGGGAGTGGTATTGGTGACCCGCTCTCGTCACCGGAAATTCGTACCGTCGGCGCCTCGTCCGCTTTGTGCCACAACCTCCGCGAGCTTCCTAAGACGCTCCTTCCTTTCCAACACTCCTTGCATCGGTTTAAGATCTACGGTCTCCAGTATTGTCTCCCATCGATGCACCCAGTCATGTCGCATTAAGGATTGTCCTACACTTGTTCGCCGTATTCTGTCCTGTCGTTCCGGATCTCCATCTAGATTCTTGATAACCATATCTATATCGCATGGATCGTAGGCCACTTGGGTCACAGCTTCAGGCCAGTCGAATAGTCTCTCAAATTCCTCGTTCTTTGGACGCTCTCCTACCATGATGGCTCCGGACGCTGCTCCTTCAAAGTATCTGTTGCCAATCTCAATCTGATTACCCGTAGCGTCCGGTTCGTCAACCTTCCCGCGATTAACGATAAAGTATCGACTCCTCTTGGCAATATTCGCCAAAAGCGTCCGGTGCTCCTTTGAGTTGATGGCCTGGCTCCCAGCAATGCTGTCATGAAGATAGAATAGACCGCTTTCCCGGACCATCCTTAAAAGCCTTTGGTGCGTTACCTCTGACCGACGCCCTATGCTACAAACGTCTATGACCCTCTTGGGTGGGTTCGGATAAGGACAAAACAAAATGGCATCTACACCAGGAGGTAAAAAGACGCATCTGCGGCCGATTTGCTCGCTGAGCGGTTTCACAGTTTGACTGTAGTACAGCATGACAACATCAAATGTAGCTAGGATGCGCAAAAGGTGACGATACCTGACGATATCCTTTAGCCAGAGCTCGTCCACCAAACAAACCGATGTCCTGCAGGTGTCTTTCAGGTTTCTAACAGCATTGGCCATTATTAAATCTTGTGGCCATCCGCAGATGGTGAAAAATATGTCATAGGGTATTTTTGCTGGCGGTCTTTGAATACCTGGATTAAGCGCTATCGGAGTATGGTAAGCCAGTCGTGTAGCAAATGTAGAACGCGCACTAGAAGGGTTGATCTCTGGCGCCAATAATACAGCAGAATCAATCTTACAAATTATGTCTTCGAACTCATAGTGAGGACACCTAAAAAGAGCTTTCCGGAAAATATTTCTAAGCGAAAAAATTAGTACACGCGGCTTACCGGGCGGGCGACCCATGAATACTTCATTTGTCATCTACCAAGCAACCAAGGTTAGCGCATGAGCCAGTACCTGTGATCCTGTGCGTCATGGCAAAGTCCCAACCGATAATAGATCCCAGAAAGATCAAACAAAAATTTTTGCGTTCATGGGATCAGAATGAGGGCCTTGCCGCTGCAGTTATAAAGATTTGAAATCGTAGGCTATCCGGATACCCCTGTCAAGTTGAACCCCCGTAGGTATCCAAGCAAATTCTCTCTAGAAACCTCTCACTTTAGCTTCGCGCCAGCGAACTGTGATTGTCGGGATTTGTGGTGCATCGTCCTTGTTGGTCGAGAAGCGGCAATTTCCCTCCAATTGAACGTTTTCTTCTCGATTACGATGAAGATAGCGCCTCAACTTGTTGCTTATAAGACCTACGAGACCAACTTCACTCACTACGTCTGGGTTATTTCTGGTCGTCCGCTCATTTCCCTCGAACCAGCGCGGGTGCGAAACCAAG
>DASZFK010000489.1:0-3990 GCA_035939855.1 Candidatus Angelobacter sp. | reverse complement strand
CTCGCGTGACGCCCCCCGCTGGGGCTGGGCTTTTTCCTGGGTGCTGCGGGCAAGTTCTTCGCGTATGGCGCTCAGGCGCAAGCCGCGCTCGTGCAGAATCTCGGCGGCAAAACATTTCTCTTCACGGAGAAGACCCAGCAGCAGATGTTCGGTGCCAATGTGTTTGTGGCTAAGGCGTTCAGCCTCCTCAGCGGCGTATGCCAGCACTCGCTTACACTCATTGCTCAGTGGGAGATCCACTGAGGTAGAAACCTTTTCCCGGATCGTCGTGTGTCCCTCAATCTGCTTGCGAATAGACTCTACCGACGCATGGGAACGCAGGAAGCGATTTGTCAATGCTTTATCTTCGCGCAACAAGCCCAACAGCAGGTGCTCCGTCTCAATGTACGGAGAGCCGAACTGGCTGGCTTCATAGCGAGCAAAGAAGATTACTCGTCTGGCCTTTTCTGTGTACCGCTCGAACATATTTCCCTCACCAGGATGTCACGGGTCACCTCAGCCGCAACACCACTCTCTTCCCCTGCCCCGAACCGACACGGGGTTTGCCCAGGGAGAAGCTTGTAAGCCCGGCAGCCGCTCTCATCTAATACCACGGAATCGGCTTGCCGAACCAAAACTTTAAGTCGCCTGCCTTGTCTTGCACAAACGACAAATAACCAAAACGCCCTTCACCCGTTCTCTTCAATTCGGAAGAGAGCCGGGCGGCACCTCCTCAACCTGTCCTCTATGCAGGTGCAACACCCGATCGCACTGCCGCGCAAAGTCGAGGTTGTGGGTGACGATGAGGGAGGTTAGCTGATAATCGCGATGAAGCCTCCTTATCAACTCAAAGACCAGTTCCGCCGTACGATTGTCCAGGTCACCGGTTGGCTCATCTGCCATCAAAATCCGGGGCCCGGTTATCAACGCTCTGGCCAGAGCTACTCTTTGCTGCTCTCCGCCTGACAGTTCCCCCGCCCGGTGGTCCTTGCGGTCTTCCAATCCGACCTCAGCCAGCCAACCGGCAGCCTTTTCCATCGCCTGCCGATAGCCTATGCCGCGCATTAACAATGGCATAGCAGCATTTTCCTGCGCCGTGAACTCCGGCAACAGGTAATGAAACTGCCAGACAAAACCGATTTCGCGGTTGCGAAAACTGGCGGCGGCATCGTCTGAAAGTTTCGCCACAGGAATCTGCGCGCAGTATACGTCACCTGCTGAAGCTCGATCAAGCGTTCCGAGTATGTGAAGCAAACTACTTTTTCCAGAGCCCGACTCGCCCACGATGGCCAGCATCTCCCCCTTCCTCATCCGCAACGACAAATTGTCAAAGAGCACGAGGTCGGTCTGACCCGTTCGGTAGACCTTTCTAAGCCCATTGACACGCAGCACGTCGAGTTCCTGCTCTATTGGATGCATTCAGCTCCCTTAAAGGTACAAATCACGATTTTCCCTGTCTTTTCAAGCACTTTTGTTTCCTACATCACTACATCATTAGAACCCGGCAATGGAAGCTTCGATTTACCTTAATCAATTACGAAAGTTCGCCAATGTCTATGAAGAAAAGTGAAGCGCAAATACTTATGTCTTTTCATAGCAGCATTGGCCCATCTGAAGACTCCTGAAGATTAGATTCATTAGAATCCAGATGGTCATCATTTATTCATACCGCAACGCCTCTGCTGGTAGCACGCGGGCTGCCGACCACGAAGGATATAGGGTCGCAACAAACGAAATCAGTAAAGCCACTCCGGCCACCACAACTCCGTCAAGAGCCTTTGGGCTAAAAGGAAGGTAGTCAACTGAGTAAACCTCGGCAGAGAGGCGTATCAGGTGGTATTTCGCTCCAGCAATTGCAAGTCCATATCCAACGATCAACCCGGCGATCGTCCCCAGCAGGCCAATCAACACACCCTGAAGCATAAAAATCCGGCGAATCTGCTGGCGGCGTGCTCCCATCGAGATGAGGATGGCGATGTCCTTGGTCTTCTCCATCACCATCATAATGAGCGAGATCAGAATGTTGAGCGCAGCGACCAGCACAATCAAAAGAACAGTGATGAAAGTGACTTTTCTCTCGACCTCCAGCGCCCGCAAAAACGCCTTGTTTTCTTCCATCCAGTTGGTGGCAGCATAGCCCTTACCGGCAGCCCGAGCCAACTGCTCACTCACCTCAGGAGCTTTGTAAATGTCATCAATCTTGAACTCCAGGACGGTAATCACGTCTCCCAGGCCAAAGAGCCGCTGGGCGTCCTTGAGGCGAATGAACGCCCAGGCGCTATCGTAGTTGTAAAAGCCTGAGCTGAAAATGCCCACAACCTTGAACCGCTCGAACTTGGGAACTGGTCCCAAGGGACTTAGCTCTCCCTGAGGGCTGGTAAGTTGCACAACCGAGCCAACTGTGGCGCCCAGGGTCGTGGCAAGCTCCTTTCCCAGGACGATAGGCGGCACCTCCGGCGTACACTCGCGGTCGGAGCTTGCGCAAGGCGGGGCGTCGGATGGGTTGAGCTTGCTGGCCGAGCCGAGCTTGACGGCTTTCAGGAAGTCGCTGACCTTATTCTCATAATCCGGCAAGACACCCTTAAGGACTACTCCCCCGGCCCGGGCGCCCCGGGAAGCCATCACTTGCTCATAAATCGTGGGAGCTACAGCGATGACATGGGGCTGTTTTTCTAGACGAGCCATCAGATCGCGCCAGTCGGTAATGCCTTCATGCTGGACAGCCTGAACCAGATTGATATGCGAGGTCGAGCCAAGCAGTTGGTTTTGCAGATCCTGACGAAACCCATTGGTGATGGCCAGGGCAACGATCAACGAAGCCACGCCCGCAGCCACTCCGATCACGGAAATCAGGGTAATGACGCCTATAACCGCCTGGCGGCGCTTGGCTCGTAGATAACGCGCCGCAATAAATAGTTCAAACTTCAAACCGTCCTCTCAATGGACATGAGAGGATTGTAACAGGGCTGGTGGATTGCCAGAATTGCCATAAATGCCATGATTGCCATAATTTGGAAGGCTTTCGGCCCGGACCAAACAGAGCTATGATAGACCGACAATCTAAGGATGCAGGAAGATGAAGCGTTCAAGCAAGGAGCGGGAATTGCTAGCTGATTTCGAGTCGCGCCTGACGAAAGCCGATCGAGAAGGTATTCGCCAGGGTATAGAGCAAGGAATAAAAGATATCCAAGATGGCCGTTATGAGGAATACGATCACAACGGTTTGCGTAATCTTGCCACCAAGCTTGTTGCTGCTTCGGCCAAAAGAGATCCACTGCCCAAAAAGCACGAATGAAATTACACAAACCAAGGAAATGCCTGGAAAGATTCAGAGTTTAACGTTCCATAAGCCGCCTTTTTACTGCCTCAGATACACTTCGATCCGGTCTGTGGTCCATATTGGGATGCCAGTTCCAAAAAAATCCTGATCCTCTGTCCAAATCGGCCCACCTATGAGAAGAGCGACAGCGATAATCGGCCAATCGTCTGGATCTCGCTTTATACGCTCGCGAGCCGGTTCTTCGTAGTCCTCATAGAGACTGCGATCAACAGACTGTACGATCTTGCTGATTTGATCCAGCGCCGTCATCCCAGGAGCCGGATCGATGCCGCGTCGTTCAAGGATTAGTTGCAGATAGTGGCGGGCATCCGAGAGACAAATATCAGGCGTATAGAAAAGAACTGCATCTTCAAACTGCTCCAGGATTTGCTGCACTCGTTGCCCGAGAACGGCGCGGATCAAAATATTGGCGTCCACAATTACGCTTTTCCGCGGGTTCATTTGCGTTTTGCGGCCCGCAGACGCTTGAAGTCTTGCACAAGCTCGTCTTCTGAAATCCCTCGGTCAGCAAGAATGACAGCAAGCCGCCCGGCAGCTTCCTTGAGAGCTTGCCGATCTCCTTCGGAGCGGGAGCGGCGCGCAGGAATGTAGTAACCAATTGTGTCTCCGTGTCGCGTAATGGCCACTGGGGAAGAGGTTTCCAGCAGATAAGTAGCCAAATTCTCACGAAA
>DASZFK010000488.1:0-4361 GCA_035939855.1 Candidatus Angelobacter sp. | reverse complement strand
CGCTAGCCTCTAAATAATAAGCTTAACAACAAAGGGCTTCGCCCTTGATATCCCTGGCACTGTGAAATTTTGCCTTTGCTTTTCAATTACCCATTTACCAAATTACTCATTTACTAAATTCTCCGCGAGAATGGTACTGCCTCCACCAAAACGAGAACAAAATCCTCTTGATCGCCTGCATAACGCGCTAATACCGCTGGTATGGCCCTTTCATTCCAACCTGCTCAACCCCAGGTTTGCTGAAATCACAAACGCCTTCAGGAAACACCTTTGCTATGCGTGCCTTCTGCGCGTCGATAAACGCAACCTTGTAGTCGCTGTAGTGAATGGGCTTCAACTGGCACTTGAGCACGTCGTTCGTCAACGGAGCGCCAGCCACCAACCGAGGCTCCCCGTGAACGGGATAGAGGGTATTGCATTTTCCCTGGCTGCTGAAGCTGGCTGGTTCAACAATCTTGTTGCCGTCGGCATCCCAACATGAATCCACAGCGTTTGCCGGCTTGTTGCGTACTACCTTTTCGATAGAGAGCGGAGCGGGATCACCTGTAATGTTATCGAGCCATTGATTCATGGTGTCGAGAGCGAGCGACACCAAATCTACCTTTAATGTTTGGTAGTTCTCGCCCAGGCCTGCCAGCCAGATCACTTCGTTGTCGGACCTGCCGTATGCTTTCTCCAGGCGCGCGCGGATGGTGAAATCGCGTTGCCGGTCGTGAATGTCGCCTCGGTGATCGGCATAAGGACGGGTGTGCAGGATCGGCACATTCGCCAAGCCTCCGCCACCGGAGTTCAGAAGGCCGCTCTCGTAGGCAGCGCGGATGGCGATGCGGTCGCCGGCGACCCGTTCCGGGATGTAGTTGCCGTCAATGTCATTACCGCCAATCTTCTCGTTTAATTCCAGGAACTCGTCTACAGAAATGGCTCCACTGTTAAGTGCCGCCAAACCATATTGCACTCCAATGTTGTCCTGGCCTTTGCGGGCGAATCCCGTTTTGGGATCGCGGCCATAGATGTTGGCCCGCATTTCCTGCGATGTGCACCGCACTCCTTTAGGGTTCTTGACCGGGTCATATACCTTGCTTTCATCCTTAAGCCCACAGCCGCGCGCGTTGGCGGCCAAAGCAATGGGGACGAATGACCTTGCCCAAGCCGCTGTAGTGCCGGGAGTGTAGCCTTCGACGGCAGATTTCTTGGCGTCAGTCCAGACTGCGGGATCTGCTTTGTGCCAGAAATTCTGCAGCAACCCCGAGTCCGCAGTCTGCATGCTGGAGTCGGGAAAGGAAAGCGAGGGTTGCAGGCCGTCCAGCAATCCAGGATACATCTCGGTGATCAGCAACTGCTGAATCGCGCCGCCCGATCCGCCGAAACCCACAGTCCACTTAGGCACTCCGTAGGTTTTGATGAAATGCTCCTTGAGCATCATGAGCGTCTCGCCTTGCAATACCGCGTTACTGTGCAACTGGTTCACCAGCTCAGTGGCAATCATGAAGGCAAAGCCGCGGGAGAGATAGACATGGTTCAGAGCGCCCGTTGCCTGGTTGACACCCTGGTTGTATTGAGTACCGGCGCCCCCGCCAAACCCGACGGCCAGCTTGCGATTCCATCCCGGGCCTGGAATCCATTGCGGCGCTCTGGGTTGAGGATCATCAAGGATAGCGATGCGGTAGATCGTTCGGTTGACGGTCCCGGAATCGACACGCACGATGTAGGGCACAGTCTTTCCTTCATTGGTCGTCGTGGTCACCAGATCGGCAGGTCGAGGCGCGGAAGGATCTGGCAGAGGCTTGAACGCATTGTTGGTAGTGCGATAGAAATATTCCGTCTTAGCCGCCGCGGAGCAGTCGCTATCGAGCGGATCGCCCAAACCCGACTCGACTGTGCGGCACTCATAAGGCCAGAGATGCGGCCCGGAAAGAATCGGGCCAGTGATTGGATAGTTGGTGACAGTAAGGCTTACTGCGGTACTTCCTTTCATGCTCGCGCGCAGAATGTTCTTGCCAACAACCATTCCTCCGACAAGCCCATGCAAACTTCCTGTATCTGCATCGCGATGCAGCAAGTTCGAAACATCTTTGCTGTTGAGCTGCAAAGAAATTTGAGTTGGCTCTGTACCTGATGGAGCTTTCACTTCGACCAGGGCATCGCCACCGCTGACCATGTCAGGCCGGGACGAGAGGATTTTTAATTCCAGCGCGGCAGCGGAGTTTGCTGATTCAGGATATGCCCGTGCGCTCTGCCAAGCAAAAAACGAGAAGGCCAGGACCGCCGGTACTACGCGGAACACCGCAATCCATGTTGAAACTGCCTGAAGAGCACGCTTGTTGTGGATGTCCATGCTTTCTCCCAGTAGACCTGCCCAGGACTTGCGGGCAGGTTTAGCGTTGGGATTTTAGCAGGTGTCGAGCCTGGATCATTGAGCATCTGGAAAACACCGCTCTAAACTAAGAGAGTTCACAATAGAGTCTTTTGTCTGAGCACATACTTCACGGGTTTCGTCCGCTTCTCGATCAACCCTTCTTCAACAAACCTTTGGAGCCAGAGGCTCGTCTGTGACTTTGAAATCTGCAATGTTGTACTAACCTCTTTTTCAGTTTTCGGCTTTGCAAGAACATCGATCAGAATGTTGCGAACAAAGGCAATCAACGATTCGGCATGATTCTGGGCGTCGTTGTGATCCGTAATTGTCGATCTATTCTCCGCTGCTGGAAGATCGGAATCACGGGGAGGCGGAGTGCTTTGATGCAAATTTGAAACAGGAGCGGATTCGTCACTACTATTCGTATTGCCCGCCGATAACGGGAGCGACGATTGCTGTTCAGAGTTGGCTGCAATCGAGACTGCCAGATCAAACGTCGCCAAGAACTCATCGAGGCTTTTTGGATTGGGCCAAGGTTGAGCGCCCATCTTTTGCAATGCCTGGAGTCCATCTCCAACGTCCCCCGTAGATCTGACGTAAACCGTAACGAACCGCAGTTTCTGTAATTGCTCGGTTGCCCCCGCCCAGGTTCCTCCTTTCTCATATTCCGCGCTCACCACGAGCGCTGCATCGGCAAGCGCATAGATCAGCTTGTTCCTCTGCATGGCGTGGCCAACATTGAATCCAGCGCTTGGATCGTAGGGGGATACAAGAACCATCTGTTCATCGAGAAGCCAATTGCGATTGTCACGGTGCAGCACGGCGCGTTCCAGGCTATCGGCCAAAACGCCCGCCACTCTGCCACCTGCTTCCAAGGCTCCCCGCATGGCTGCTCGATCGATTCCCGCCGCCCCTCCAGATACAACGCTCTTTTTGGCGGCTGCACATTGCTGTCCAACAGATTCGGTGTAATCAATGAGCGTCTGGTCTACATGCCGAGAACCGACGATTGCTAGGCCGCCTTTTTCAAGAAGTCGTGGTTGCCCACA
Source organism: Candidatus Angelobacter sp. (assembly GCA_035939855.1). GTDB lineage: Bacteria > Acidobacteriota > Terriglobia > Terriglobales > Acidobacteriaceae > Angelobacter. The sequence goes on along the minus strand of DASZFK010000488.1, from coordinate 956 downwards.
TCCGTATAGGACGGTAGGTGAATCTTCTTTGAGGCGATTCTTGATCATCGTGGGGTATTCCGAATCGGCCCTGCTGATGACCCAGATCGCGCGTGAGTGCCACCGTTCGACCGCCTGGCTGATCAGGAACCCGCGATCCAGTAGGCGGTGAATACGGTCTGCAGGAATGACTGTCTCCAGTTCTCGCAACAATTCGGCGGAATTGTTTCCTAATAAGTCAGCCGGCACATACCCCAGTTCTCGAAGTTGACGTGCCACCCAGCGATACTCACGATTCGTTAGCAGTTCACCGTTTGCCGCCCCATTCCCTGTGATGAGCGGTGCGGTCAAAAGCAAAATGGCTTGCGTATTGGTTGAAATCGATTGATTCATTGTCCTTTGCCCGCATACGAAAGCGATACTGGAAAAACGTTGCCGGAACCGTGGTTACGCAGTAACCATCCTGCCACCGTAACGGTCCAACGTGAGTCGATGAGATCGTCGATGAGCAACACACTTCCTCGCGGCAGGTGTCCCGTGACTTCCAGAGCGCCATCGAGATTATGCGCCTGCTGGATGCTGTTCGCCATACTCTTTTGCTCCGGGCGTTCATCCGTCCTTTGCAGAACCAACTCGAAACGTAAACCAAGCATTTTTGCGAGCCTTGCAGCAAAATCTTTTACAAGTATTGGGTGGCGCAACGATGGAATGCAAGTCACCCATTCCGGCGCCGGTTGTGGATTCCATGATCGAACCATCTCGGCACAAGCACGTACTAGGTCGTCACTGAACCGTCCGTGTTGATATTTGCCATTCTTGACCTCTGCGCCCCATCCTGCGTCCCCCCAGATGGATAGCGATTTACCGGGTTCAACCTGCTCCCAATCCGGTATCTTGCCTTTCACTCCGTATCGAGGCATTCCGCCTGCCGGCCACAGTTTGCGCGGCTCAATCGGCAAGCTCGTACGTTTCAGAAA
>DASZFK010000487.1:0-6133 GCA_035939855.1 Candidatus Angelobacter sp. | reverse complement strand
GGGTCAGGACTTCGTTAAAGTCATCGAATCCGTGGTCCACATAGGGCCGGTCCCGGTTTATTTCCAAACCTTGCTCGGGGAGCTCAAAGTGATAGCTCTCGTAGCGCGTCTGGGGCGTTTCCGCATTAGGATAGCGAAACTGATGTATTCCTTCCGCATCCTGCGGTATATAAACGGTGATGCGATTGTGAAGCTCGCTCCGCACCAACACTACAAAAGGCCCTCGCAATACCACCCTTAGCGTCTTGATCTTAGACAGGCCTGGTTGGGAGGGTAGATAAACATCGTGATTGTAGCTATTGCCAACCTCATGCGGTCGCCTCCACCGGCATCCCCCAACCGTTAGAGCAACGATCACGCTGACCACTGCCAGGATAATGAAGAGTTTGTGTAGTCTGAACCTGTGCATATATTTCCCCTCCTTAGAGAAACAAGAGTTGTCATGCGCCAAGGGGAGGTCGCACCAGGTGGCTTTGGTGCGGGATACAGCATCTTTTGGAACTGCTATGAAATTGAAGACGGAGACGAAGACTATTTCCCGCAGCAAAGAATCAAAAAAGAATTATTTAGTTCAGCTTATTCTTCCGGAAAGGCTAAAGGCAGCCCAATAGTAGGGATGGTGCTGGATTTGGAAGAGCTTTTGACGGGCCTGACGCAAGGCTTGGGCTGGAGTGCTGTCATTCTTGAGGTTGGTATAGAAGCCTTTCATAAAATCGGCGGTCGTCATCGAGTCGACCTGCCAGTGGCTGGCCACCACATTGGGAACGCCTGCCGCAAGAAATGCGTTCACAAGGCCTTTGCTATCGACCAAGCCGTTTTTGGCCGTCCCTGTGGAACAGGCCGCTAATACTGCAAGCTGCAGGTTCTGTAAGGACTTGGGAGTGAAATCCTCGAGCTTCAAAATCCATTCTCGATTCAACTCCAGGCTATTGGTTGAGCCATGACCGAGGAAATGGAACAACCGGCTCGCCGCCAGCCCGCGCCGCATGTCTTCAGGAGTGGCGGCTGCGCCATTCAGGACTCTGAGACCAGGGACCAGTTGAAGCAATTGTTCTCGTTCGTTATTGTTCAAAATAGGTCCGGCTGTGGAGGTGGAAGCATCCACCAGCAGTCCCGCCTCATCCATTGCCCTGACAGGCTGGCGAAGCAGCAATTCCCTGGTAAAGCCCGGTGAGTAAATCACGGGATATCTCAGGCCGAAATACCCTCCGTTCGGGCTTTTAAGGGCTTCCAGTAAAAGACCGTTCATGGACTGATCAAGATCGGCTATCACCACATCGGATTCGCCAATCTTCGAAAGCGCAGGCTGCAGAACCAGAGAGAAGAGCCGTTCGCTTTCTTGCTCCAGATCAAAAATATTGGAACCCGGATCGCTGCACCTTCTCGAAAACCTATTGACCATCTCGCTCAATTCTTTCGCTTTTGAGGCAAGCCAGAAGGATTCAATCCCCGCTTTGCTGATGGTCCATAAATGGATATGGTTGCGGATTCCTGCAAATACCAGGCGTGTCTCTGACGTGGGAGAAGGAAGCGGCTGCGCAAGAACTTCCTTCTCGATCTTGGCCCACGAGGTCTTTTCAGCCTGCGCTGCGGAAGCAGCTTTCGCGTTCAACGAACGTCCTTGATACCATTCCCAGAATTGCAGCGCCTCTGCATATTTTTTTCTCTCGAGGAGCAGGCCAGTCATGCGCCGATACACGACCCCCATCTCTGCAATCCATTGCCGCCGATTCTCGATCTCTTTCGATGTTCCAACGCCATTCTCTGCAAGTTCGAGGCTGCGCTCATACGCAGCGTCGGCCTGGTCGATATCTTGCCGGTCCAAGTAGCTGTCGCCCAGCAGTTCATAGAACTTCAAATGGATCAAATCGTCATCGACAGCCATGAAAGATGCTCGGGCTTCATCCAGGGTGTTCAATGCGCCCTGCGGGTTTTGTGCTTCCAATTGAATTTCAGCAAACTTAAGGATCACCCCTAGTTCGCCAGCGCGGCTCTCCAACTGTTTCGCTTTGTCAGCGGCAATGGCGGCTTGCTGCTGCGCCAGTTCTTGCTCACCAAGTTCGATTAGAATGTCTGCCATCGCCTGATGCACGCTGGCCACTACCCTCATGTTAATATCACTGGAGTTCCACTCCTCCTCGACAATGGTAATTTGCCGTTCTTGCAGGGCTCGGGCTGCATACAAGAGTTTCTCCTCACGAAGACAGCCTTCAAACCGGCCATAAAACTCATACAGGCGCGAAGGTATGGAAGGCCCCTCCCAATATTGCCGGAGTCCGGCGGCTGCCGCTTCCCAGTTCTTCGTACATTCACCTGATCCCCGCGCAAGGTCTGTTTCGATGGCTCGTCCACGAAGCTCCAATGAGCGAAATCTGGCTTTGGCAGCGGTCTGGCGGCCAAAATTTAATTTTTCCCCGGCAAAGTCAAATAGCTTTTTACGCAAATAACAGTAAGCCTGTTCAAAAGCAGCTTGGATTTGGAGCCACTTGTATTCTGTGCGCTCAAGTTTCTTGCCTAGAATTTGCGCCTCTTCAAGACACATGACTTCTTTCGACTGGCGTTGTTTTGCATAAACGTCTTCGAAGTTTGCCCATAGCGTCCCAGTAACATTGCCATGTTGCCCAAACAACGACGCCGCTTTGCTCGCCGCCTGCTCTGCAGCTTTGTGGTAACCGCGCCGATTGTTGTTGAGGGCATTGGCTAAGAGGTGCACTGACTCGCTGTCGCCGGGGCCCAGAGCTTTCAAAAAATCATGGAGCCAGGGGTCACCATGTTTCTCCTGAAGCACCTCTGCCAGTTTATATAGAGCCGATGAAGCCTCGGCGTCCTTATTTTTCATTGCGTCCAGGAGCCAGGAGCGCAACGCGACATCCAGATATTCTTCAATGTTTCTTTGAGTGTCAGGATCTTCCAGATGGCGCAAAAAAAAGCCAGGCGTGCGATAACCCTGGGGTCTTGGCGGCAACTCCTGCTCAAGTTTCAGATGCTCCCTGGCCTCGTCGGCCCATGGACTGGTGGAATCCAGTTGCAGGTATTCTTTCCACCGTTGGGCCGCCATATCCAAAATTTGCAGTTTTTCATAGGTGATGGCTAGATTAAACAAAGCTGCGGCGCGCTCATCAGCAGAAATTTTCGGGGACTCGAGAGCTTGGAGCAATAACTCGGTGGCCATTTCCCTGTTGAGTTTAATCAGGTTTGCGTCAGGATTGCCGGTTTTTTGAGCTTCCGCCTGGGCGTTTTGGAAGTAAGTGATGGCCAAATCAATTTTCGTACCGGGATCATCCAACCCTTTTTCAGCCGCACGCTTGAACAGATCTGTGGCCTTTTGCAGGTCTCCGTATAGCAGGTATACACGGCCGTTGGCCCTGATCCAGCGAGGATCGGGGGAATCTTGGTGGTCGCTGATTTTCGCGTCAGCACGTGAAAGTTCGTGACGATCGGAGCGCGGCCTATCGCTCGGCCCTCGCAATGGGCTCAATTTACTATAAGGCGCCCAGGGGATACGCATCTCGGTCACGCGATCTTCACGGGCCGCCGACGCCAGCAAAGTTTTCGCCTGATACAGATTGAGTGCAGTGAGGGCGAACGGAGCAGTAAAGACCGCAGCTATAAGCAGCACTGCGGCAAATGCCAAACCGCTGGCCCAAGCCAGACGCTTGCTGCGAAAAGACCGAAACCAAAATAGGCCACGCTTTCGAGCGCGTTGAATGGCTGCCTTTTCAGTCGTTTCCTTTCCTGTTGGTTCTTCTTCGGCTTCCTCGCCCGCAATACCTTCCAGGTAAGTCTTGAGCAGCGGCGCGCAGTACTCGCACTCGGATACGTGTTCAAGCACTTGGGAAGCAATCGCCGGAGGGCATAACCCGGCTGCAAATTCCATGAGCAGATCATCGCCGGGAAAGCCAGGATGCAAATGTTGGCCTGCAGGACTGCCTGGCGGTAAATGCCGTCTTCCCGATTCAAGCGCCTTTTCCCGGCACTCATCGCATTCCTGGATGTGCGTCTCGACGGCTTCACTGGATCCGGAACTGTCATCCACATACTGCTCAATCTGAGCAGCGGTTAAGTGACTGGCGCGCTGATTCACGATTCCTGCTCCTCAAAGCATTTCGTAACGCAGCGCCTCATTCGCAGGAGGATGTTCTCCACCTTTCTCACGTCAAGGCCAATGGATGGAAGTTTGGCGATCATCGGGGCGCTGTAATCAAACCGATAGTAGAGCCTGAAAATCAGGATATTTCTGGGAAACTCAGGCTCGGAACCCATAGCGTCATGCAGGTAGGCGTCGATTTGCCGCCAGCGCTCTCGCCATTCAATCTCGCTTACCAGCTTGTCATTCCCTCCAGAATCAAGTTCCAGGTGAGTTTCCAGGGACTCTTCGCGCAATCTGGTTTGATATTCGCGGCTGCGGCGGTGGTCTTCTACTACATGAACGGCGACAACCTTAATGAATTTGAAAATAGAGTGTTCGTGCGGCCATTCGAGTTTGCGCAGGGCTGTGGCATCATTGGCAAAGAGCTTGACATGGGTGTCCGCTGTCAGGTCTTCTACTAATTCTGGAGTGACTCGCATCGAGCGTCTGCGCAGGGCGTTCGCAACCGAGCCCGTGATCGTTGGCTTGGTTTTTTGGAGGAACTCCTTCCAGCCTGCCGAATCATTGGTGCGCAGACAATAATCCAGCAATTCCCGTATTGGGATTCTTTCTAAATTCATGGGAGACGAGATATTCGCAGCAATTCTACAGTCATTTCTCGATTGTGGAAGGCAATTTTGCTTTGCCCCAAAGACTCGAGTACCCAGATTGAGTGTGACCGCAGCCATTTCTATTCTTCCCCCGGAAGATTGGGCTAACTTGATGTACTAAATTCCATAGCTGATGATTGCAATTTTCTAATGAAGCAGCTTGGTTGCTAATTATCCTCTGCTAATAAGAACGGAAGCCGATGGAATTTCCTGCACGACAGCGAATTAAGTTGAGGCGTATAAAGCTGCTCGAAAGAAATCTACTCTTCTCGCAATGTCACATTGGGATCTATGCCAATGGCGCGTCTGACCGGGATTACGGTCGCAGCCAGTGCCGTAACGGCGAGGATTGCAACCACACTTCCGAAGGTCAGTGCGTCCGTGGCGCGGACTTGAAACAGCAGGCTGCTCATCACTCGAGTGAGCGCTACCGCTCCGGCGACGCCGGCCACAATTCCGATGCCGACTAATTTCATACCCTGGATTACTACCAGGCTGATGATATGGCCAGGCTGCGCCCCCAGGGCCATGCGCAGGCCGATATCACGCGTGTTCTGGCTCACGAGATAGGAGAGAACGCCAAACACGCCCACTGCCGCCAGGACCAGGGCAAAGATGGCAAAAGCGCCCAACAAGGTGCTGGCGAAGCGCGGCCGGGCCAACGAATGGTAGAAGATTTCCTGCATGGTCTGGACGTTGTGTACCGGCGCAGAAGGTTCAACCGAGTGGATCTCACGTACAACAGAAGGAGCGAGCGCAGCGATGTCGGACGATGAACGAACCACCATGAACATTCCGTTCGACGGTTGCTGGAGGTTGGAGAAATACACTACGATCTTCCCATCGCTATCCAAGCTTTCCTGTTTCACTGTTCCAACCACTCCGGCGATGGTGAACGGCTTCTTGGGATCGAACCAGAGATGCTTGCCAATTGGGCTCTCGTGCGGCCAGAAGCGCTGAGCGAATTTCTCATCGATGACCACGACCTGGGGCGCCGTGCTTTCGTCACGGTCCTCAAAAAAACGGCCCTGAATGAGCGGAATCTGCATGGCGCGGAAATAATCACGGCTGGCAATGCGCAGGTCCACCTGCAATTCCTGACCGGGTGGCGGCGTAAAGCCCTCGACGTTGATGCCTCCCCAGCCGACGGTTCCCGTCAAGGGCAGCGAGGAGACCTCGCCTTCTGACAATACTCCGGGAAGGCGGGAGATTCGGTTTTCGACTTCACGATAAAAGCCCGCCACCGCAGCTTCTTTTTTCGGACCGTAATTTGGACCAGCTACGGCGACCTCCAGGGTCAGTATGTGGTCGGTGCTGAAGCCGGGAGCAACATTCTGCAAACGCACAAAGCTGCGGATCAGCAGCCCGGCGCAAACCAGCAAGACCAGGGACC
>DASZFK010000486.1:0-5036 GCA_035939855.1 Candidatus Angelobacter sp. | reverse complement strand
TCGAAGTTGCCGCCAAAGGGGCTGTTGACCGAGCTATTTCTGCCAAAGCGGATGGTCAGATTCGACAGGCTGGTATCAAAGGAAGGCAGACTCCCGTTGGGGTTGATGTCGAGCACCCGGTCAATGCCGTTGGTGGCGCTGGTGCCGGCCTGGATGATGGTGGTGCTGGAGCCCGCGCCCACGATGTTAACGCCGTCGGTGATGTTGAGGTCTCCGGTCAAGGAGGCGCTCTCATCGATGCCCGGGATGGTCAAGGTATAGGTTCCGGCAGGGACCATGATGGTGTCCACGCCGGGCGTGGCATTGGCTTCAATAATGGCTTCGCGCAAGCTGCAGCTATTGGCGACGTTGTTGGCGCAAGCATTGGCCACCACCACGTCGTTGGTGGTGTTGACGGTGAATGTCGGGTCAGGCAAGGGCGAATGGATGGAGGGCTGAAGTTTGCCCTGGTTGAGCATCACCAGGCCGGGGCGAGCATCGATACCCACCCGGGTCGACAGGGCCGCCACCGGTGTTCCGGAGGAATACGCATGGATGGATTGCTCTCCGGGCTTAAACGAAGCTGCGCCGGGTTCAAGATTGGCATGGGAGATGATCACCATCTGCCCGGCCTCGCGATTCACAGCCAGCACGTCGTCCCCGCCCCGGCTGGAGATGCGGGTGCGCAGCAGCAAAGGAGCATGGCTGGGATCGGTGGAGGGCGCGGCTCCGGGGAAGGTCTCCACGATCTTCCATCCGTCATTTTCGGACGACGAGAATGGATGAACCATAGGATTGACCCGGCCCCTTTGTTTCTGCATGGCTTTGAGTTCCTCGGCCGACCACATGCGCGGATCGAATCCGTTGTGGGCGGCCAGAAGAATGCTGCCATCGGAAGATAGCAGGGCCATCTGCAGGCGCGCGTCAATGCGATCAAACAGGAAACGGCCTAACGCAATGGCGTTGACGGTGGCCGGGAGTGAGACCGGCTCCAACTTGAACTCGGCACTGTTGGGCGCTGAGTACAGGACCATGGCTTGTCCGCCGGCAATCATGGCAGCATCGGCCAAACCGTCACCATTCAGATCACCGAAAGCAAAGGCGGTGGCCGGGGCGGGCAGCGGATAGCTGGCCACCAGCGACAATCCATTTTCAGAACCGGCATAGAGCAGGACTGCGGAATGTTGCGGCCCGCTTACACCGACGAGCAGAGAGGCGAATCGGTTGTTGGCCCCGAAGTGACCAGAGGCCACAGCGGTCACCGTTCCCGGAAGGCTGAGCGGGCGCGGCGCAGAAAACTGGCCGTTGCCTTTACCGTCGAATAGGTAGAGAGTGTTGCCGCCGCGAGCCGCCGCAATCAGAGCGATGTGCCCCTGGCCGGAGAATTCTCCGGCCGCCAGAAAGTCGGGACGCACCGGCGAGTTCAACACTCGCGCGGTATTGAGGAAAGGAGGTGGAAACGCGTTGTTGGCAATGGCTCGCCATGAAGCTTCGCTCTGGGGGGCAAAGGCATCCAGATTGCCCTGATGCACGGCCAGAACGTTGCCGCTGCCGGTCGTATATCCAACCACCAGGTCGGTAATCCCGTGCTCAAAGAAATCGCCGGAGGCCAATGCCAGAGGCTCAGCCTGTCCGGAGGCCAGCGCCTGCCGGATACTGGCGGCTCCAGCATGGGTGACCGGCAGATCGTATCCGTCTTGCAGGTAGATATGCGGCGGCCCCGCCTGCGTACCCTTGACTGGTTGAGCATTTTGCCTGGGTGAGCGAATAGCAGGGGCAGCGCCCAGAATGAGCAGGGCAAGAATGATCACGCCCAACAGGGTGGAAAAATTCCGGAAACGGCGAAGCAAACGCGATTGATTCAAGTGAAACACTCCTTGCTTGCGGTCGGCGATTCCGCCAACTAACTCAAGGGGGCGCAAGCTCTCAGATTTTTTATGTGGGCCGAATGACCATCGAAACAGGCCTTGATGCTAGACCGGTCTTTAGAGAATTAGCGTGGCACTTTCGGACTAGTTCGGGAGGAAAGATGTGGCCAAAACTGCTATTCCAATTGAGAAGCTTCATTGCTTCCGCCAGCCTGCGCCAGCGCTTCAACCTTTCGCTTACAATGGAACCCCATGATCACAAACAAGCAAGTGCTGCTGAACAGTCGTCCTGCAGGTTGGGTAAAGGAGAGTGATTTTCGGGTGGTGGAAACTCCCGTGCCGGCGCCGGCCGATGGCCAAGTCCTGCTGAAGACCATTTATCTCTCCCTGGATCCTTATATGCGCGGCCGGATGAACGAAACGCGCTCCTATGCTGCCAGTGTCAAGCTCGGCGACGTAATGACCGGAGAAACCATTGCTGAAGTCATCGAGTCGAAAAACAGCAAGTTCAAAGTTGGCGATACTGTGGCCGCGTTCGCGGGCTGGCAGCAATACGCCCTCTCCGACGGCACCGGGTTGCGTCTCGTCGATCCAAAGATCGTTCCTGTCTCCGCATATCTGGGTGCGGTGGGCATGCCCGGAGTCACCGCCTGGTATGGCCTCCTTAAGCTTGGTGAGCCAAAAGCTGGCGAGACAGTGGTGGTTTCGGCCGCTGCCGGCGCGGTTGGCAGCGTGGTGGGCCAGATCGCTAAAATTCAAGGCTGCCGCGTTGTAGGCGTTGCGGGAGGACGGGAAAAATGCGACTACGTTGTGCAGGAACTCGGATTCGATGCCTGTATTGATCATCGCTCCGAAAAAATGGCGGCGGCCCTGGCAGAAGCCACACCTAAGGGCATTGATGTCTATTTTGAAAATGTTGGCGGACCCATCCTAGATGCTGTGCTGGGCCGTTGCAATCCCTTTGGCCGCATTCCAATTTGTGGGATGATTGCCGACTACAACGCTAGCGAGCGCTACGGCGTGAAAAACCTCATTGCTGCTGTAGGAAACCGCCTTAAACTGCAAGGTTTCATTATCTCCGACCATCCCCAGATTTGGCCGGAAGCCTTGACCCAGCTGGCTCAATGGGTGCGCGAAGGAAAGATCAAATATCGCGAAACGATAACCCAAGGCATGGAGAATGCTCCCAAAGCTTTCATCGGATTGTTCAAAGGAGAAAACTTCGGCAAGCAGTTAGTGAAAATCTAAGAGATAGGCATAAGGAATCTTCGCTGGTACTCAGAACTGGTTATGTTTTTTAATACTTTTTCTGCGAGCAAACCTGGTCCTTTGTTCCTTGGCCGATTGTTCATTAGTAAAACGATGTACTAGGGATGATATCGAGAATTGAGACTCTCGTAATCCCTCCAAGAGAGCTTACTTGCTCCGGCCATTAAAAGACTAAACTAGCAGGATTCTATTTTTGGAATCTTTTGGAACTCTAAAGGGACCCGTGAAATAGCGGTTTATCTTTGACAAATGCTACAGATTCGAAGGATAATTCGACGCCATTGAAACGCCTTGTGGTGGGGTGTTTTTGCAGGGAAATCGCTTGCAGATTTTTCGATGATGAGGCTGTCAGACGCTTTCAGAATCGCACTTCCGAATCTGCAAGACCGGTTACAACAGAAGTTGAACGCAGTGCTGCCAGTAACACAAGCTCACGTTCCAAACTTGGATAATGTCGCGGTCTTCGATGACGAAGCGACTGCAAGAAGATTGGCACAGAGGTATATTTGGATCACGATGGTGAATGAGTATTCATTCATATTTTAAAAACAGCGAGACTGAATGTGAAGCGCCAAGAAAGAAACTTGGAGATTGTTCTCACGCATGAAAAAGGAGGATCTATGAAGTTGTTTAATTTAGTGGCACGTCTTGCGATCTGCCTGTTGCTGGTGGCCGCCATGGCCCATGCGCAAGGCGTCGGCGCCTCTGGCGAAATCAAGGGAACGGTCACCGATCCTTCGGGCGCCGTTGTGTCCAATGCTACGGTGGATGTTGTAGATGCCGGTAAAGGCATCAAGCGCACCTCTACAACCGATAACAACGGCCAGTATCATGTGACCGGCCTTTCGCCGTCCATTTACACGATCAGCATCACCCACACCGGATTCACAACCGAGATCCAGAAGAATGTGACGGTCACGATCGGAGAGACGTCCATCCTGGATTTCCATTTGAAGGTATCGTCGGTGGCGGAGTCCGTCGAGGTAACAACCGAACCCCCGGTGGTGGAAGTGGATCGAAGCCACCAAGCCAACACCATCACCTCGCAATTGATCGAAGACCTTCCCATTAACCGGCGCGATTACCTGACCTTTACCTTGCTTGCACCGGGTGTCACCGATTCCACCCGGCTGGCTGGCGATCAGGATTTTCGAGTGAAGCAGACTCCGCAAAGCGGACTCTCTTTCTACGGCAGCAACGGCCGAGGCAACAGCGTGACCGTGGATGGCGGCGAGGCCAACGACGATTCCGGCGGCGTGCGCCTTACCATCAGCCAGGATGCAGTGCAGGAATTCCAGATCAACCGCAGCAATTACAACGCGGAACTCGGCGGCGCCAGCGGCGCGGCCATCAACATCGTCTCCAAGACCGGCACCAACGATGTGCATGGAAGCGTGTACGGCTTCTTCCGCAACGATGTCTTCGATGCGCGCAACCCTTTCGCCGTGAGCCAGGCATTGCAACCGGGCCAAGCCTTTATTCCAGCTAACCCCGATTCCGCCGGCACGCCGATCAAGGATGCTCTCTCCCGCCAGCAATTCGGCGCGACCGTAGGCTTTCCCATTACCAAGGACAAGACCTTCGTATTTGCAGCCTTTGAAGCTCTGCGGCAGAACGCGCAAAATGCGGTGCCGTTGCTGACCAGTACCAGTGTGTTCCGGCCCAACGGCGGGCAACAATCCATATTTTCTGGTCTGCTAACCCAGCCCAATAACCCTGTGCCCTGTCTGACCGGCCAGCCGGCCATAGCTTCCGCTACTTGCGCCGGCATTCTGAACAGCGTCTTGACCGTCAATCCGGCCGCCACCCCTCTGAAAGCGTTCCTCGTGAACCAATTCGAGAACAACGGCGGCGTGTTTGCTTATAGAACCCGTGAATACCAACTGTCCGGCCGGCTGGACCACCAGTTCAGCGACAAGA
>DASZFK010000485.1:0-12131 GCA_035939855.1 Candidatus Angelobacter sp. | reverse complement strand
GGCACTCTCGTTGAAACTCCCTGACGCTGCATGGTCGCCCGAGTCACTTCGGGGTTCCTTCGGCTTCACCTCAGGGCAGGCTCTTCGACTGCGCCCTCCCTCCTGCGTCGGTCGGGCTTGCTCAGGATGACAGGGGATAGTGGATTTTGATCTTAGAACGCCGGTTGCTGCTGAGTCATGCAGTGAATCGCCCCCAGCCCCCAGATAAAATCTCCGCAATAAATGCCGACTACCTCCCGCTGTGGAAATAAACGGGCAAGAATATCGAGGGCGATACGATCATTGGCATCGTTGAAAGTCGGAACCAAAACCAGATGGTTGGCAACGTAAAAGTTGGCATAGCTCGCGGGTAGACGACGCCCTTTAAAGATGATGGGGCGTGGCATGGGCAGCTCAATGATATTCAGCTTGTTGCCGTTGTTCCGCAAGCGCCGAAGGTTGTCGTGAAGCGGACGGTAATTGACATCACGGCGGTTTGTCTCTGCCACAGCCACGACCGTATCGGGAGAAACGAAGCGGGCGATGTCGTCCACATGCCCATGCGTATCGTCACCGGCGATACCTTGTCCTAGCCAGATGACTTGATCGATCCCCAGGAAATCGAAGAATATCTTTTCCAGTTGGCGGCGAGAGCAACCTGGGTTGCGCTGTTGAGTCTTGCTTAGGAGGCATTCCTCGGTCGTCAACAATAGACCCTGGCCGTTCACGTCAATGCTGCCGCCTTCCAGCACCACGCGTGTTTGACCGGAACGCAGCGGGACGAAGCGTTCCACTCCGGCGCAGCCGGCAATCAATTCTGGTAGCCGAGCGTCGTGCTTCCAGTCAGAATATTTGGCCCAGGCATTGAAGCGCCAAGCGGTAGCAGCCAGACGGCCGTTGCCCGTTTCGCGACGAACAAAAATCGGGCCTGAGTCGCGCAGCCAAACGCGGTTCGTCGGCCAGAGGTGAAACTTGATGCGCTCGAAATCTACATTGCTGTTCTTGAGTACTCTTTGGGCTTCGCTTCGCTCTTTTCTGCCGGCAACAATGACGTTTACGCCTTCGACGCGGCTGAGATGGCGAACGATTTCCGCGTAGACCCAGGGGATTGCTTCGAATTTACCGGGCCAATCGCTGCGATTATGCGGCCAGGCAATCCAGGTCGCCTCATGTGGCTCCCACTCGGCCGGCATGCGATAGCCCAATTCACGCGGAGTTTCAAGGTTCATGGCTTGAGAAAATCGGCACCCAATGCTTCAGAATCCAATCGCCCGAATCGCCGCTCCGGCAAGACCGCCGCCGATGAGTGGACCCAACACAGGCACGATCGCATAGCTCCAGTCGGATGCGCCTTTGCCGGCAATGGGTAGCAGAGCATGGGCGAGGCGCGGGCCAAAGTCGCGGGCCGGATTGATCGCGTATCCGGTTGGTCCGCCAAGGGAAAGCCCGATGCCCCAAACCAGGGAACCAACAAGCAATGGACCCAGACCTGATGCGAGTCCTCCGGCGGCGATTGATTTCGAGAAGATTGCTCCCGCCACCAGCACCAGGACGAATGTTCCGATGATTTCACTTAACAAATTCATCGCGAAGTTGCGGATCGCAGGAGCGGTGCAGAAACATGCCAGCTTGAGGTCGGTCTCCCTGGTCTCTTTCCAATGGGGCAGATAATGCAGCCAGACAAAAATCGCGCCCACAAACGCACCCAGAAGCTGGGCGGCGAAATAGGGGGCCAATTTTGCAAATTGTCCGGTTGACACCATTGAACCCAAGGTCACGGCAGGGTTCAGATGGGCGTCGCTGCTGCCACAGGCAATAGCGGTGAACACACCGGCCATCACCGCAAAAGCCCAACCCGTGGTGATCACAATCCAACCAGCGCCCTCCGATTTGGAACGCTTTAGGAGCACGCCGGCAACCACACCATCGCCCAACAGCACCAGAATAAAAGTGCCCATGAACTCGCCGAAGAACCTTGAGAACATCGAGAACCCCCCTTTTGGATTGCCATAATTGCCATGATTGCCATAATTTCAGCTTTTAGCTCTTAGCCCTTAGCTCTTAGCAAAAACCTGTCGATTTGCTTACACCTAGAATCAGAGCATTTCCGAAATTGGCACAATTCGAAAATTGCCAAAGTTGGGGATTACACAAGCGATCAACCGTTTTCAATTTTGGCAATTATGGCACTTATGGCAATCTACTTAGCTGTCCGTCCAATCGAATGATTTTGTGACTGCCCGTTTCCAGAGCTTGTACATTTCGTCCCTGCTTTCCTGGGGCAGATTGGGCTGCCAGGTTCGGTCCATTGCCCAGTTGGCGCAGAGATCGGCTAGATCTTTGAAATAGCCAATCGCGAGACCGGCAGCATAAGCCGAACCCAATGCGGTTGTCGCATCGCGGGTGACCGGGCGCACAACCGGCAGATTCAGGATGTCGGATTGGAACTGCATCAGCAGATCGTTTTCAACCATGCCGCCATCGGTGCGGAGCACATCGAGTTTGATATTCGAATCTTTCTCCATGGCCTCGAGGACATCGCGGGTCTGAAATGCAGTGGCTTCGAGCACGGCTCGCGCGAGGTGTCCTTTGTTGGCGTAACGGGTAAGCCCGGCAATGACTCCGCGCGCGCTATCTTTCCAATAAGGCGCGTAAAGACCGGAAAATGCCGGCACAAAGTAAACTCCTCCGTTGTCGCTTACGGTTCGCGCGAGAGCCTCGATATCCGAACTCTTTTGGATGAGGCCCAGGTTGTCGCGCAACCACTGAACCAATGCGCCGGTGATGGCGATGCTGCCCTCCAACGCATATTGGGCGGGCTGATCACCGAACTTGTACGCCAACGTAGTGAGCAGGCCATGTTTGGATTGCACCAGACGGCTGCCGGTGTTCATGAGCAGGAAGCAACCGGTTCCATAAGTATTTTTGGCTTCCCCTGGACGAAAACAGGTTTGACCGACCAAGGCCGCTTGCTGGTCCCCGAGGATACCGGCGATGGGAACGTCTTTGAGCGCTTCCTCTTTGACTTGGCCGTAGATTTCGCTGCTGGAGCGGATTCGCGGCAGCATCGCCTCTGGAATTCCAAAGGCGGCAAGAATCTCGCGATCCCATGACAAGGTCTCGATATTCATCAATTGAGTGCGGCTGGCATTACTCACGTCGGTGACATGAATACCTCCGTTGCCGCCCCCGGTCAGGTGCCATACCAGAAAGGTATCGATGTTGCCGAACAGCGCATCCCCGGACTCCGCCAATTTGCGGACACCTGGAACATTTTCGAGAATCCATCGGAGCTTGAGCCCGCTGAAGTAAGTCGTGAGGGGCAAACCAGTCTTGCTGCGGAACCGGTCCTGTCCGCCGCTCTTGGCAAATTCAGTCACAGCATCGGCAACCCGCGTATCTTGCCAGACCAGGGCATTGGCCAGGGGCTTGCCGCTCTTGCGTTCCCAGACAACGGTGGTCTCACGTTGATTCGTAATTCCTATGGCGCCCAGGTCAGCCGGACGAAGCGACTGCTTTTGCATGGCCTCGCCGATCACCTGCCGGGTCCGCTGCCAGATCTCCTCCGGGTTATGCTCCACCCACCCTGGCTTGGGATAGATCTGCTCATGCTCTTTTTGGGCCATCGACACGATGCGCCCAGCGCGGTCAAACACGATAAAGCGTGTGCTGGTGGTTCCCTGATCAATTGCTCCGATATAACTTGCCAAGCCGTCTCTCCTGATTTGATAGTGCTTAATGCTTTCCACGACCAAAGCGCCGAAAGACAAAACTCCGGTCGCGGGGGCGCGAAGTGCTTGTGAAAATCTCGTTGTTTTGAACGCAACAGCTTAGCACGAGCCGGGGGCGAAGGACCTTGGTCGCTTTCTTGCCAACGAGGCCACGATTCTCTTTGGGGAATCAAGAGTTCGCTCTGGCAAGAATTGCATTCGCATGATGATATTGCTCGCAATATCATGGTGAAGTGGCTCTTTTAATTGTGCGGTGATCCTGCCGGCAACGGCTCTACTAAAGATGAGGAGTTTGATCCCATGAGACGGAGTAATTTTGATTTACGGTTACAGCCCTCTTTGCTGGAGGAGTTGCGCAAGGCTGCTGAATTGGAGGGCGTAGCTCTAAACCAGCTCATCAACGTGGCGGTGGCGGAGAAAGTTTCTGCCTTGCGCACCGACGAGTATTTCCGGGTGAGGGGCAGCCGTGCCGATCGCGCGGAAACCCTGCGGATTCTCGACCGCGCTGGAAAAGGCAACCCACCCGTAGAAGGGGATGAACTTCCGCTAGAGCGGCAGAAGAAACCAGGCCGAAAAGCGGCTTCTCCTGCTAGCACGCCGACCGGACGTATGCGAAAGAGGAGGACATAGATTTTGGTAGACTGCGCTCGGATGTAAGAGAGGAGAAGCAGTAATATGCGAGCCTGCCTCAGAACCAGCTACTTAATCTTCTTTTTTGTTTTATGTGCGGGATGTTTGGCAGCCGCGCAGATTCCAAAAAACAATTTCACCGCGCTGCAGTTTCTATTGGGAAACTGGGTTGCCGAAGGCGGCGGCGCGCCTGGCCAAGCCACTGGAAGGTTTTCATTCACCGCAGATTTACAGGGTGCAGTGATCATCAGAAAGAGTTATGCAGAATATCCTGCGACCAAAGACAAGCCAGCATATCGGCACGACGATTTAATGGTTTTGTACGCCGATGCCGCGAGCAACCAACCCCGAGCCATATTTTTTGACAATGAAGGCCATACAATCAATTACAGTATTCGCGCCGCCGATGACGGAAACTCCATCGAATTCTTGAGTGCGCCGCAAGGCGCTTCGCCACGGTTCCGGTTGACCTATCAGAAGGCAGGCGCTGACGCAGTAAAGCTTAAGTTTGAAATAGCCCCTCCGGGCAAGCCGGATTCGTTTCAGACTTACATTGAGGGCACTGCTCATCGTCAAAAGATTTAGGAATCCCGACTTTTGCAAGAAGAAACCTCCTGGCAAACGTTTGCAACCTGAGTCGCGAATCGTTCCCAGTTGTAGGTTTCGCGGACCAGCCTCATGCCTGCCTCTGCAATTCTCTGGCGCAGCTCAGGTTGGGTTGCCAATTGGTCTATTTTTTCAGCCAACACTTTCGGACTTCTGGCTGGGAACAGGATGGCGCCCTCATTGTCCGTGAGAACCTCGTGAACGGCTGCGCCGCTTGACACCAGGACAGGACAACCGCAGGCCATCGCCTCGAGTACAGCCAGGCCCCAGGTTTGATTTTCGTTCGGAAACAGAAATGCATCACAGGCACAATAAAAGTCGCGGATTTCCGTATCCTCTACTTTGCCCGCAAAGGTCACTTGCTCTTGAAGCCCCAGCTTCTGGACCAGGGCTTTGAGAGAAGCGCAATAGTCAGGGAAGCTGCGGTCTGAACCGGCCAGCAAGAGCTTTATCTTTTCTCTACTCGAGCGCAGGAGGCCCATGGCTTCGATGGCATCCTGCAAGCGCCGATGAGGCATGAAGATGCCCAGCCACAGCAATACAAAATCGTTTGAGTCGAAGCCGAACCTTTGGCGAATCTTGAGCCGGTCGCCACCAGGAGCAAAGCGGCCTGGGTCCGCCCCGCTTCGTATGACTCGTGTCTCACCTGGATAAATAGCCCTGAATTCTCCTTCCGCCCAGTTTGAAAGAAATAACGTCAAATCCGTTTTTCGGTTTTGCGCGCGATCATAGACGTAGTAGAGCCAGGCGAGTGCGGACCGAAAAAGGCCAAGTGTCTCGCGCTGGTGGGCTTGCTGGTGGAAGTTGGGAACATCGTTGCACATCCACACAACTTTGCCACCCAATTTATGCTTCAGCCGTACTGCGCCCCATTGTGCCGGCCAATGATGAGGATTCCAGATTTCATGCCCGGTCGCCAAAGTTCGAGCGATGTGCGCCATATCGAGATATCCACGAACGAATGCCGGCTTACGCAGCCTGTGAAAATGGCCCCGGCCAACTTCTATGATCTTGAGCTCCCGGCATATTTCGGGAAAGCAGTTGGAAGCATCGAATGCGGATGTGTAAACCGTAACCTGATGGCCTTGCTGTTGTAACGCTCGGGCCAGCGACAGACATTGTCTCTCCCCGCCTCCTTCAACCAGCAATTCGTGCATGAGCAAGGCGATGTTCATGGGGCGATGTGCCGGCAAGGCCTGGGAATAGAGGGATTAGCGCAGGTGGTCTTCTCGCGCGTTGATCCTGGATTGAGAGAGAAATCACGGCTCCTGAATGCCGCACGATGATTAATGACCCGAACCCCGCATCACTTCCGGTATGGTTTTCAACATGATCTTAACGTCCAGGAAAATGTTCCAATTTTCAATGTACTCGAGATCGAGCAATACGTTTCGTTCAAAGGAGGGATCATGGCGGGCGGTGATCTGCCACAGGCAGGTGACTCCTGGTGTCACATCGAGACGCCGCAGATGCTCCAGATCATAGCGCTGGAAGTCGTCCACCGGATGAGGGCGTGGACCAACAATGCTCATATCCCCTTTGAGAACATTAAAAAACTGCGGCAGTTCATCGATGCTGTATTTGCGCAGGAACCGTCCCACTCGCGTAATGCGGGGATCATTGGCGATCTTGAAAGTGGCCCCGTTGCGTTCGTTGAGGTGCCGAAGGCTGTCCTTGCAATCATCGGCATTAGCCACCATGGTACGGAATTTGAAGCAACGGAACTTGCGTCCCTTGCGCCCCACTCGCCAGGCGCTATAAAAAACCGGCCCCTCGGAATCCAACTTAATGGCAATGGCGGAGACCAGCATGATGGGTGAGACGACAATCAAAACTGCCACAGTAACTACAAGGTCCATGACCCGCTTGAGAAAAAGCCCGAAGGCAGGGATCGGTTGGCGATTGAGTTCCAGCACGGGAACGGCGCCGATGTAGTTCATGGTAGCGCCAATCGCCAAACCTCCATATAGATCAGGAACCACCTTTACTCCGATCCGTTCGCGGCGGGCCTCCAGCGCGATGTCCATGACCAATTCGCGGCTGGTGCCGGGAGTAAAGTAGATTTCATCGATGAAATGTTCTTTGAGAACGCGCGGCAGGTCTTCCGGCGTGCCCAGCCAGTTCTGGCAACGATTATGATCCACGAATCCGCAGAATGTTCTTCCTAAATAGATATTGTTTTGCAGGTACCGCTGGAAAGCCTGGCCCACTGGCCCAGCCCCGACAATCAACACATGGCGTGTGCCCAAACCGCGTTCAATGCGCTTCAAATTGTGGCGCTGCATGGCGTACCGAAGAGTCACCAATCCCATCAAGCTAAACAGCAGGGTGCCGACAAATGCCATCCTTGGAACCGATTTTTCCTGAGCCAGCACCATGACCATGACCGTGAGCATGGAAGAGAGGAGAAAGCTCTTCAGAATCCTGACCCTCGAAATATGGGCAGAATGAAGGGCAGTCTCGGTATAAAGATTCTGGGCAGCATTGCACGTAACCGTCAGGATCGCATAGCAGACAAGGAACCCAAGAAGCCGCAAAGGCAGGTGCACACTGGCGGCCTTCCCCTGCCACAGAGCAGGCAACGCATATACGAGCATACCCGACCCAAGAACGGTAAGCGCGTCGAAAAATGCAAAAGCCACGCCGACCCCGCTCCGGTTCTCATGAACAGGGCGATGGATTTGAATATGGCTGGTTGCGAGAGGGGACACCTCTGGGAGTGCTTCTTGTTCTACGATTATCTTCGGGGTAGCGGACACCATAGCCTCCTGCCGAAATACCCTCGGTTAAAATTAATAATTCGATTCCTGACGACTCAATCTGCCTGTGCGCCCCCGGTGAAACACACCGTCATAGATGCGCGAGAACAAGACTCGCCGGGGATCGTGTGGATCCAATCTGTTCCAGCGGTCTCTCAAATAAACTCCGATACATGCCAAGAAGAAACTAAGAATTGCTCCAAGGAAAATCACCTGCGATTCCGGGGGATATCTCCGCTGCGAGACAGATGGGGGATCCAGGACCTTCACCGTAGGCATATCTTTGGCTTCCTGGATCCTCGCAACTTCGTAGCGTTGCGTGAGCAACTCGAAGACGGTTTCGTGGATCTTGGTGCTGCGATAGAGGTCAGTCCACTGGACACCGATCAGAGGAAGATTCTTGACCGAAGGATAAGGATTAGAAGGATCCTGAGCGGCATTGCTCACAAGCTGCCCCGAGTTGATTTTCGCAAGGTCACGTGAAAGCGCCGCAATTCGGGCGCGCAGGCTTTTCACTCGCACGTTGTCGGGAGCATAAACTTGTTCAAGAGCCTCAAGCTGCGAACGCGCATCAATCATCTCGCCTTGCAGTCTGGCCGCCGCTTCCACAGTCACTTTGGTTTGCTGTGGCATGTCCAACGTCATGTGGCTGCTTGCGAACTTACTGAATTGCTCTTCCGATTCCTGCAAAGTTTTCTTTTCATCTGCCAGCCGTTGTTCGAGAAAGATGCGCTCCCGCCGGGCAGCCGAGGTGGACACTTCGGCCATCACGCGGTCCAACTGATGCAAATAAGCACCAACCAGTTTGAGAGCCAGATCGGAGTCCTTGTCCTTGACCATGATCGTAAGAACCATGCTCTTCTTGTCTTCGGTTACAGTCGTGCGTGATGTGAGCTTGATGCGCGCATCTTCGTAGTACTTCAGGTGGTAATGCTGGCAAAGATTGAAATCTTTGATCAGTTGATTCTGGATCGTCTGGCTCTGGAGCACCTTCGTGAATAAGGCTCCCGAGCCTTTGGTACTGCCGAGCAGATCGCCTGCGCCGAGCAGGCCGCCGATGCCGGCTCCGTCACCAGTCTTGCCCAAGAGTGGAGCGGCTAGCGCTGCCAATCCAGAAGGAGAATTGCCGTCCGGCGGCATCAGTTGGGCGGTGGCCTCGTATTTTGGCACAAAGAAGGCCAGACCGATGAACATCATTGTGCCCACCAGGGTCCAAGCCCCAATCCTGATCCGGTATGACCACAGTTGAAGGACGATTTCCGTCCAGGAAAAGCGAGGATGCTCGGGGGATGGAATGCCGGAAATTCCGTCTTCCGCGATCTGGAGTTCTCTCTCGGCTTCAGTCAACGGCATCGAGCAGGCTCCAATAGGCAGGCCAAAGTAGTGCTCTCGACGGCAAGCCCTGGCCAAAATTCATCAACATCTCTCATCGGCAATCCTGAATACTTTTAAATCGAAGGCGTTATCTATTGATAAACACCCCAAACCGGCCTAAAGTTGCAGTTGGCCTCACCTTAACCCCTTAGGGAATGTCACTCTTATAACGTAACGAAAGAAGCCAAGTCTACCGCCTATGGCGATTTCCGTTACTAAAGAGATAACCCGTCTGGATCAAAACTAACGTTGGTAACCACCGACAAATTCCAGGATTGCGGCGTCTCCCTCTGAAAGACCACGAAATGGGTTCTTTGATTGTAATCGCAGCTAATAAGTCTAGAGGGAGAACAAATGAAAATCCAAGCTGGTTTCGCATCGGTGTTTTGACCGTTCAAAGTCCAGATCAAAGACTCGCGCAACCCGTCAAGATCAGAAGCGCTCTCGCAGCAAAAGCACGAATCAGAGGCGTTAGCTTCTTTAGGATACATCACGCCGAGCAAACATACATTAGAAAATGCATAGCTGAATATCGATTTTTGCCGCCTTCCCACCTGCATACGAGTTTTGCGGAAACAAGCTTGAGCGAAAATCTGATTGATTCTGGCCCAGCATATTCACGGTACTTCGGTACTCAAGTCGGGAAGATATCCGGTTCGCGCATTTTGAAAACACTTATTCGCTTGAACAAAATTCGCGTTGATGAGGGCTTGCCTAAAGAGCAAAAGCTGATTTGCCGATGTTAGATGCAGGATTTCCGGTTTTAGTTACCTTAGACTATGACCATGTAGAAAAGAGATTCGTTTGGCCAATATGGGTTTGACTAACAGCAGAGTTCTCTTGGATACTGAGAAATCCGCCAGGGAAATTCTGCCTTTGGAGGTTCGATGAGGATATCGGTGATTGGTTCCGGCTATGTGGGCCTCGTTGCTGCTGCGTGCCTTTCTGAATTGGGACACACCGTGATCTGCGTGGACAACGATCTGGACAAAATCAACACTTTGAACTCGGGCGGAACGTTGATCCATGAAGATTATCTTCAAGAACTTCTTTCCCGGCATCGCCACGATAAGCTCACGTTTTCAACATCCATTGAAGATGCCGTGCGGGAATCCCTGGTCATCTTCATCGCGGTCGGCACTCCATGTGGCGTGAATGGACGCGCGGACCTTTCGTATGTGGAATCCGTGGCGAGGGTGATTGCGCAATCGACAAATGGATACAAAGTGATCGTCGAAAAAAGCACGGTCCCTGTCTACACCAATGAGTGGGTGCGCCGCGCCATGGTGCTCAACGGAAGTTGCGGCGAGGATTTCGATGTTGTTTCCAATCCCGAGTTTCTCCGCGAAGGCACAGCGGTCACAGACTTTCTCTATCCCGATCGAATCGTCGTAGGCGCCAACAGCGAGCGCGCTGCGCGGGTCTTGAAGCAGGTTTACGCGCCGTTGATCGACGGCAGCTATGCACAGCAAGCCAGCGCGGTGCCCCGGCCTGAAAGCAACCGGGCTATGCCACTCTATATTGAGACTTCTGCCCAGAGTGCTGAACTGATCAAACATGCCTCGAATGCATTTCTGGCGATGAAGATTTCGTTCATCAACGCAGTTGCCGATATTTGCGAATCCGTAGGCGCAGATATCGAAGAGGTCATTCAAGGTATCGGCAGCGACTCGCGCATCGGTCCTGGCTTTCTGCGGGCGGGAATCGGATTTGGCGGATCGTGCTTCCCTAAAGACGTATCTGCGTTCCGGTCCGTGGCCCAGGAATTCGGTTATGAGTTCCGGCTGCTGGATGAAGTCAACAAGATCAACGAAGAGCAACGGCAGCGATTTATCAAGAAGGTGCGGACCGCGCTTTGGACTTTGAAAAATAAACGCGTCGCAGCTCTGGGGCTGGCCTTCAAGGACGGGACCGACGATGTCCGTGAGTCCCCCGCAATCCACATCATCAAGAAGCTTCTTGAAGAAGGTTGCCAGATTACCGCTTTCGATCCCGCTGCCATGGATCGCGCCAAGTCGATTCTGGGCAACAAAATCAGCTATGCGGAAGACGCCTACTCCGCAGCCAAGGGTGCCGACGCTTTGCTCATCCTGACCGAATGGAAAGAATTTGCGAATCTGGACTTGATCCGGTTGAAGGAACTTCTGAGTTATCCGATTGTGCTGGACGGACGCAATCTTTATAACCCGGCGGATATGGCTAACGCCGGACTCAATTACTACAGCATTGGGCGCGCCCCGTTGGAAATTTCCCGCCTCAGTTCCGCCAAGTCTAAGGTCACGAAAGAGGTTGCTGGACGAAACGGCTCCCATAAATCAGCCAATCGCTGAAAAAAGAGGGAGCAGCATTCGAAGCCGCTCCCCGCGTTTTATCCACTTGATTCTTCGCTTATTATTCCGCAGTTGGACGCAAGACCCGGAACGTACTGCCGCCATTGGACCAGACTAGAACCAAGGCATCCTGGCCTGCTGGAGTATTGCCGAGTTCGCGCTTCACATCGGCTGCATTCTCCACTTTGTGGCGGTTGACTTCCACGATCACATCGCCACGGGCAAGGCCGGCATTATCTGCCGAGCTGCCCGGTTGTACATTCGTTACTACCGCGCCATGGGCCTCGCTGGGCAACTGCAATTGCTCGCGCAGTTCTGGCGTCAGATTGTCTAGTCCGATGCCCCAGCGGGCTTTTCCATGCTCGCTATTCGAAGGTTCACTCGAGTCGCCTTTGCCGCCATGAAGCGAGTCCACTGTCACCGGGACTGTCATCGTCTTGCCATCGCGCATGATGTCCAGATTCACTTTAGAACCAGGACGCTCCTGCCCGATGATCACCTGCAGGTGGCCTGCATCGCTGACCTGGCGACCATTCACTCCGGTGATTACGTCTCCCACTTTCAAGCCTGCCTTGGCTCCGGGAGCATCAGGCTCTACCTGGCTGATCACCGCGCCAATGGTCTGATCCATGTGGAAGAATTTGGCGTTTTCTGGCGTCACATCGGTGATTCCGACGCCGATATAAGCATGGTCAACCTTGCCATACTTGATGAGCGTTTGC
>DASZFK010000484.1:0-5952 GCA_035939855.1 Candidatus Angelobacter sp. | reverse complement strand
TATTGATCCGACAAAGCCCCCGCCAAGATCCCTGGCTTTGGCGGTGACCCATTCGCCTGGCCCCTTTGGGAATAGGCAGGTTTTCGACAATTCGTTGACATGGGATGGATCCTTTCTGCTTGACCAGGCCTCTCGGCGATGTTCCTCGGGACCGCGGCCTCGACATGCTGCCAACGCTTTCATGCGGTATCACTGCTAACGCCAATTCGCCGGTACAACATTGGCAGCACGATCAGGTTCAACGCCGTTGAGGTCGCAAGGCCACCCAGGATCACCATGGCCATCGGACCTTCCACTTCTTTCCCGGCATCGCCGCTGCGAATGCCAATCGGTAGCAATCCCAGACTAGTTACCAATGCGGTCATCAGGACTCCGGGGCCAGCCGCTCCCTCGCTCCACGGACAACGTCTGGGACAGAAGCAGCCGCCTCAAAAGGATCCCCAGTCATTTCTTGAATACCAGCAGGTCGCGGGGAGCCCAGATTTCCAGATGGTTCCAGAGATACCAATCTAGGCCATTGCCTGACGAAGCGCGGAGGTCTTTTGTCATGCGTGTCCAGTAATACCCCTCGCTCAGGATGTGGGTAACATCGATTTGGCCCGGTTTGAGTTGGATTACCTCCGTAGTCGATAAAACGTCGCCGACGAAGGTTCCATTCCTGTGCCAGTACATACCCCAAGTCGCGTCGAACATGCGCCAGACGTTCACGCCCGCACCACCGTATTTAACCTCAACGAAGGTGTGACCCCCTGCACCGTGGACATGAGTGAGCACCGAAGCACGGTCGGGGGTGAATACCTGAATCTGCCTCGTTTCGTAGCCAATGCGTTTGAGAACGATCTCGAGTACAACCTCTGAAGCCCCACAGATACCGGATTCCCAATGCACCGCTTCTTCCGCGATTTTTTCCACTCCACCTGATGGAACTGGAAGTCCGTGAGATTTACGCCAGCCCTCATTCGGGGCGCTGACCTTGCCCATTGTCCACGCCATCGCACCAAGGGCGTGGAGATATCCTTGCGGAGGTTTATGGTTCGCGGGAAACTGCGCCAGCACCCAGTCTGCTTCGTTTTTAACTCGCTGAACTGCCGCGTCAATCAAGTCAGCCATTCAATGCTTCTCCTATGCAGGATGTTGCTCCAAGGATCCAGAGGCCCGACGCCGGCCAACTATGCAACGCTATTGTGAGGGCCATTTCATGTCTCCGGAGGGGCAAATTCTGTTTCGGTTTGGTAATAGAGCACTTTAGCGTGCTTGAACTTTCCGCCTACGACAGCCGAAGTGACGCGTTCTCGAAACTCCGGGATCTTGTCAAATCGCTGCCCAAATACCTTGACCAGAACTTGACCTACCGGCTTCCCGGCTTTGAGGTCCAGGTAATTGGTGTGTGCCACCAAAGGGACAGTTGGATCAAGCAGTAGCGGGACACCCACTTTTTCTACAAACAACTGAGCATGGTTTCCGACTACCATTGGATGGTGAGGGTCTTCCTCGTCCCACCCGGCCATCCGGATGTCCACCGCGGCTTTCGGCCGCGCCTTGCGGAACAGTCGGGTCGCCAGCACACAATAACTTGCGCAGTGAAGTAGGGGTGCCCGGAGCAAATCTCTAAGCTTCGATGGTCCCGGTTCAGAATTACCGTAGGGAGCCAAGTCAAATGCGATAGCGCATGCGAAAAGCAACAGGTAGCCATCTTCCGACAGACCGTGGAATACTGCCATTTGAGGACGAAAGTACTTTTCGACCTGTTTAAAGACGTGGAGAAACTCCTCCCCATCGCTCTCTCGGATCTTGTTGAGGTTCCATTCATTAACCCAGAAGGACATCGAGGCCTCCAATCTGATGCCAAATTGCGCCGCCTAACCTCTGAATCCATTGACGAGTTCCCGGATTCGTCGGTCGCTCATCATCGGTGTCTTCAGTCCTTTGAGTTGAGCCAAGCCGCTGCTTCGGCGGGCTTTATGACTAGTTGGTTCTAAGGGCTGTGCTAAGCTGGTCGCTCAATCGCGGGCCGGCACCGACTTGAAAGCGCGATCGACAAAGACTGGAAGCGAATTTACGCCGGGCGAACCTCGTCCGCAACGAAATTCCCAGGGACTCCGCCGGGACACCCCAATCTCAAAGCGCCTCTCCCATTCGCACGTTGCTCTAGGGCCCCACCTACCGTCCTCCACGCCGAGTCACCTGTCCGGGCTGTGCAACTTCGATCTGCACGCTGCCTGAGTTCCAAAATGGTAAACAAACTCGTCATTACCGTTGCCATAGAAGTGACGGTATGGCACAGCGGATCATCGGCCAAAGAACTGCGTCGGCGCCTCCCCAGTCACCGCTTGCCAATTCTTTTCACACACGCAGCAACTGACAAACTTCCAGCCTTCCTCCTGTTCAAAGCTCCAATCGACTTCCTCCGGCGAGAACGAGGCGTACAGGTCCTTGTTTCCTGGTCGGTTCTTGAACCGCTTGCTGTGCGAGATCCACAGTCCGGGGAAGTACTTGGTGCCTTCTTTGCCTAAGACATGTACCCTCGATAACTGCCATTCGGGTTTTTTCTCTGCTGGATGGCGATACAAGTGTGCCAATGAGTAACTTGGGATAATTGCTAATGATAGCAGCAGAACCTTGCAAAAAGTGACTACTTCCAAGTAGGTGATCTTGAAACCTTGGCTGAATCGTCATTTGCTTGCCACAACGTTTATTTTTAATGGTGTAGTCCAAATCGAGATGGATCCAAACCCGTCGCCAATTTTGAATGCTCCCTCCGGCGCCGGTGAGACGCAGCAAGAATACAAAGCTCGAACAGTATATTCTCCGGGAATCAACCAATACCGGTGAAAGTCCCAACTTCCCGCCAGGTTGGCAACTGAGAACGAGTAGCTGTCACCGGGACCCAGGGTCAAATATTCGGGAGAGGGACCGCCAAGACCGAAAGGAGCAAATTGCTGGGAAGACAACAATGGCAAGTTCATGGCCCCCGGCCCGAACAGATACAAGGTCGACAATTTCTTATCTGGATTGAAGAGTGTCACTTTTTGGTTGCTGACATTTCGAAGCTTGAAAATCAGATTTACTCGCGGGCCGGGCGGATAATCTCCCGATCCAATCAGGTCGCTAAACTCTTCCGCTGTCCGTCCGCCCAAACTGCAATCAAAGCTCTGCTGATTGACGATGATCTCCGCTTCAAGGAGCCCCTTGGCGGCTTCGGTTTTCGCTTCGTGTCTCCGCTTTTCTCCCGAATTCAACACCACGGCAAGGTCTTGAATCCTTACCGTGTCCTCTTCCCATTCCAAGTCTAGGAACTTAACAAGGGAACTTAGTAGGCCTTGGGGTGGTGATGAATTTGTCTCTCCCCAGGCGATATATTTGCCATCGCAAGAAAAGGCGAAAGAGCCGGTCCATTCGCGGGGAGTTTTCAAACTGGATCGTTCTAATCCGGTGCTTGCATCAATGAAGCGAACGAAATCCTTCATAAAAACGATCAAGGTTTGACTGTCCGGAGTGAAGTCAACCGTGCCAATAGAGTTTCCTTGAAAATCGATGCGGGTAATGACTTCCCCCGTTTCTAAATCCTTAAGCGAGAGCGCGTATTCGTCGCATACGGCCAACCTCGTGTTATCAGGCGAGAAGGCCACTTGCCCGGCATGGATAAAATCTTTTCTCGCGGCCTGTTTCCTGTCGTTGACCAGATCGCCTTTGGCGACTTGGCGACGGCGAATGGTGCCGTCGTGGCTCACGCAAATTAAGCTTCGACCGTCCGCGGCAAAGGTCGCGGCTACTCCCCCCTTGAAATGGCGAAGTTCCTTACCAGTGGAGGCGTCCCACAAGTAAATCGTTCCGTCGCGGCTTCCAGAAACAATGGTTTTGCTGTCGGGGGAAAAGGCAATATGATGGGCCGCGTATGCTCGCGCCAACAAGATTCGTCGCTTGTGAAGTTTCCTTTCCGGCGTGACTTCCCAAAGCAGGAGATAGTCAGGGGAACCAATGAACCCTCCCTTGTAAGACGCAGCCAGGTATCTTCCGTCAGGAGAGAAAACAAGATCTGTGCAAGTTTCTGACTGGTTGAAGTCAGTTATAAGTCGACAAAGCAGTCGTCCCGTGGTCAGGTCGTGAAGGCATACGAACCAGCCTCCAGAGGCAATGGTTTTTCCATCCGGAGAGAAAGCAATGACCCCGGACTGAGCGTAGCGAATTAGCGCCAGGGATTTTGAAGCAGCCTGGTGATTCGTCTGTTTTTCCGCTACCGCTTTATTCTTTGCAACATCTGCTGTCTCAGGACCTGCCCCGCTCACCAGGCCCAAGGTCAGGCATACCGAGCACAGTGCAACGAATCTCATATCGCAACTCCATTTTCCGCGAACCGGAATAAGCCCAAATCTGATCCCTTTTCACATAGAAGGACAGCCAATGTCAATGCGTGTCTGGAATGGAGTTGATGGAGTTCGACCGTGCCCAGATGCTAACTCAAACGGTCATTACCGTTGGCATAAACGGGCAGGCAGCGATTCCGAACGGCACGTCGCTGACCACTTCCGCCAGATAACAGAGAACTAAAAGCAGCGGCAAACGCGGCCTTGTCAGAGCGAGCTGCTTCAAATGACGCAAGAACAGCGGGATGCTTCAAGAGTAGATGCCTTATTTGGTCTCCATCGATGAGAACAATATCCTGTTGTTTCGCCAAATCACCAGCAAGGCCGCTCACAGGTCCCGATGTGACAATGATTCCTTTTGCACCAGGCCGCTGCGATCGAAATCTCCCCATGTCAAACGCAAATTGCTTCACCAAAGAAACTGGCAACGGGGCGAGATGGCGCTTCACTTCGACGTATGTATGGACGGAGTCCGGAGAAACAGCTTCGAAGTCAGGACCAAGATCGACGCCCTCCATCGGGAGTTTTGTCAGCTGAAAGCCTTGCTTCGCAAAGAGTAACCCAACCAGCAGTTCAAAATCCCTCGGATCAACTTTCGTAAAGTCCATTGGTATGACGGCTCGCTGCCTCTCTCGTAGCGTTTTGCTACACCAGCTCACACCCCTGCTTCTATTCCACTCTGCCTTAAGTATTCCCGCAGTTCCAGATCGTCCACTGACGGCGACCTGCGAGCGCTATTCCGCCGACGTAGGTGGCCTGGAGCGACTTGGTGCGCGCGTGTGTGCGACACTGCTGCGTGGAACATTGGCTCTTGCGCTCCGGTCCGACACCGACGCGCCCTTTTCCTGGGGCTGTTCGGGTGGCCTGCGGGACCGCAAATATATGCCAACGATAATGACCGTTTGGTTTGCCATCACCTTGATTACAAACTTGGATTCTTTTTCAAAGATTCTGGAATAAGTGGCGAACTTTTGAATCCAATTTGCGTCTATATGATGTGCGGCTTGGGCCAACTTTCTCAAGCACTGTTTTGGACATGAGAGCGGGAGCAAAAATGGTTCGCTCAACACTGAGTTTATGGTTTGAACAGATAGCGGGGCGGCATAATGCCGGCCAACCGGCCACGCTACCCGTCTATCCGTTGCTCTTGTGACGCCTGTCTTTTGCAGAACTTGCCTTTTGGAAGGCCAGGCGTCAATCCGATGCCTGGCTTTTTTTGTTGGGCTGGTAGCTGAGACGGTCTAGCGGCGGTCTGAAGAACCGCAGACGAGGATTCGAGCGCCTCCCGGCCCACTTTTGTGATGGCCCGTTCGTCTATTGGCCAGGATACCGGTCTTTCAATCCGGGGAGAGCGGTTCAACTCCGCTACGGGCTACTGTCGGTCCGGTGGTGTAACAGGAGCATGGCGATCTGATACGTCGCCGGTGGCTGGTGCGATTCCGCCCCGGACTACTTGTAAGTGAAGAGGAGAAACATGCTTCGGCGATACCCGTTGAAACCGATACGCACGACTCGACCGAAAGGGCCGTGGCGTAATGGCAGCGTATCCGCCTTTTAAGCGGCAAGGTGTGGGTTCGACTCCCTCCGG
>DASZFK010000483.1:0-3998 GCA_035939855.1 Candidatus Angelobacter sp. | reverse complement strand
AAGATGTCATCCAGAGCACATTGCGCCTGGAGTCGGCTGCAACAGCCAAGGCAGGCCAGCGCTTGGCCTCGACCGGCAAAGGCAACTCTGAGATCGAGCATTCAGTAGAGCGGACAGGCGGCAGTGAGACTCGATACAGCGTGTGATGCTGAATACTCGATACTACGAAGGCTTTTGGTGAGGCCACGTCAAAAGTCAGGTCTTCCGGCATCAAGTTGGGCAAGGGAAGTGTGCAGGCCAATTCAGCCTTATGGATCGGCTTGGCGTTTTCCTTCAATTTGGCGGCAGTTCCTTTGAACGAATCCTCCTTGGCAAGAGGGGACAAGTCCTCGTCTGCGGCCACATCGTAGGTGAGTCCCATGGAGGCATATTTCGCCATCCACTTGACTGCCTCCGACGTATGCCCAAGATGCATCTCCACCGAGGCCATACGCAGCAGGTATCTCGGAGTGTCCCCTGGAAGTTCGTGCCCGATTTCGATCATCACTTTGAGCAGCCCTGGCCAATCTTTTTGTTTTCTCAGCTCTGTTGCTTGTTGGTTCAGCTCCAGGAAGTGGGCGCGGTCCATCGCCACCGCGGGTGGAATCAAGCAGAATACGAGGCAAAGGCGAAGTAGCTTTGTCATTACGGGTTAGACGCTCCGGCTCTCAATATGGCGTCGGCAGTTTTTTTCATTCCTCTTCTATCCGTAGCGTAAACCATTCTGCCTCTGACGTTTAGCCGCGAATCCGCAGAACGCTCGCGCGGGTAAGGCGAAACTATTTCGCTTTTTGTTTGTATTTCGTATTTCATTCGCCTATAATGAATTTCAACCCTGGACCCCAGAAGTGATCCGCTTCACTTCTCGCCTCGTCCGGGCTACCAGCCGGGAACACCAACCGTTTGCAGTGCAGACGGCGAGCTGTCCCTGTCGCAAAAGAAGGACGTATGACGAACCATCCCTCGTTGCAGCAAGTCGCCAAATTGCTCGGAGCCAGAATTCGCCAGTTACGCAAGAAGAAAGGTTGGTCGCAAGAAGAGTTTGCCATGATATGCGATCTCCACCGCAGCCACATGGGAAAGATTGAAAGAGGAGAAACTAATCTAAGGCTCTCAACTCTCATGGTCATGGCTCGACATCTGGAAGTGAGAGTTGAAGACCTGTTGGCTGCGGCCGAAATGCAGAAATGAATCAAGTGGGAAGCGCCTGAAGCTGCGCCTCACAAGGTCGAGGTATTGTTAGAGTGGCAGCGGGCCGTGCGGTCATGCGATTTGTTCAAACAGGTCAGAGACTGTGGTCCCCAATTTTTCGGCAATAACCAGGAGTGTGGAGAGAGTCAGATTGCTTTCTCCGCGCTCGATCTGGCCCATGTGGCCGCGATGCATCCCGCACTGATGGGCAAACATCTCCTGGGCCCAGCCTTTGGCTTTGCGGAGTTCCCGGATTCTGTTTCCTAACGCTTTTTGGATCGGATCCGTTGGCGTCGTTTCTGGAGAGTCCATGAGCATTTCCGGTCCAGCAAACTTAGACGTTTATATGAGGTCTTATTATAAACGGTTTTCCCCGAGCTCATAACTTGCCCAAATGGCTGGCTCCGAATTGAACCAAAGAACGGAATTGCAACCATAAACAAGGTTTGCAAATGGGAATACAAGAAATGAAGATGGACTTCCATGAGTTTCAAAAGCGAATCTCGCAAATTTGCAGCGGAACAAATTTGGCGAACGTTCCTAAACGAATGCACCTGAACGACTCGGTCAAAGTGGGTGCCCACTCTTCACGTTTTTTGTGAAGGGGGCCGCGAAGTGGTATGCCGCAGATGAAGGTGCGGTTTTCTCCTTTGTTCCGCCCCGACTCCGACTCAGTAATATGCCTTTTTCACGCAAATTTGCTAGCGGCCAATCGTTCTTAAAGCGCATCATAATTATGGCGAGTCCAGGGCGTCCAAAACGTAAGTTGAATTTTCGCCGAAATTGGAGAATAGTGTTCTAAGCACCTGTAGGGGGTCCCCAATGCAAAGCATCGCAGCCCGCTTTTTTGGTCTGGTCTTTGTGGCTGGCTTGGGTGCGTTTGCACAGCAGCCTTTCACAATTGCCCCGCCGCCTCAAGCACCCGCACAGCAGGCTCCGCCGACAGATCCGCAACTGGTGCAGGAACTGGAAAAAAGGCAACATATCAGCGACGCAACGCGGTTCCAGCTCATTCAGAGCCTGAACGCCGAATTTGTGCGTGTCCGCAAAATACTTCCGGTTGGCGACAAATCGATCACCCTTTCTCCCGAGGGAGAGATCAAGCCTACCGACGGGCGGTTGCATCAACTCGCCATGGCTTACGGCGCGGCGTGCCATGTAGGGGACCGGGTGAAGATAACCAGTATGGCCTTTAAGGACAAGGCCGTTTATCTGGAGATTAATGGCGGCCCGAAGAAAAAGAGCAAGTGGTACGACCACATCAGCGTCGGCGTTGGTGGAGGCGGAGGCATGGTTGGCAGTCCCGACCCCAACCAGGCGCAGCCCACTGGCGCAGCCCTCACCTTGGAGTTCAAGAACCATGTTCCAGAGATGACCATCGGGGAACTCAAGCAACTGCTGAATCCAGTCTTCGATTTTTCAGTCAAGTCGGCAGCAGAGGTTTATGTGGAAACCCTGCCTCCCAAGGTCAAAGATGCCATCACCAAACATGAAGTTCTGGTTGGCATGAACCGGGAGATGGTGATCATGGCCAGGGAGCGTCCCACCCAAAAAGTGCGCGAAAAAGATGACAAGGGCGAGGAATACGAAGAGTGGATTTACGGCGCACCGCCCAAAGACGTGACCTTTATCCGCTTTAAAGGTGATGAAGTCAGCCAGGTAAAGACCATGAAAGTGGCCGGCGAAATGGTTGTGAAGACTGAAAAAGAAGTGGACGTGAAAGACGGTGTAGCGTCACTGGTTGCAGACTCATCGAAGCCCAATGCGAATGCCAATCCCACGGAAACTGGCGCCCCGGATGGCGACCAAGACAAATCAGCCCAGCAAAAGCCCAGTCAAAAGCCGACTCTGAGACGCGCAGGCGAAGAACCTGATCCGGCGGTAGCGCCCTCACTTTCGACATCCACGATTCCCGCCACCTCCCAGCGAAAACAGGAACCCGAATGGGGAACTTCGGAGCAGCCGCCACAGCAGAATCAGCAGCGCCCACCCAAAGAATAGCCGCTGTCTCTAGGGCGGATTGCATAGGGCTCGAAGCTTCGTGTGTAAGCCCAACCCAGCCGCCCTTTACACTTTTTTTGGCGCTGGAGTTATTCAATTTCAAACCCCTTACTGATCCGCTCTGAAGAGATTTTGGCTGGCAGCCAGTAGCCCAAAGCCATTTGTTACTGCTGTAACGTTGCGCTTATTCGATTAAAGGTTAGACTTCGCTCATACAAAGAAGAGGGGCCCACTCTTCCAATCATGGCTCAATTTGCTCATTTAACAAATGCAAGCCGTTTGTGGTCAAAAACTCCCCAAGAGAAGGTTGTCGCGATGAAAAAATTTAGTTTTCGCCTATCTATGCTGTGCATGGTGTTCATCTGCTTGTCTGCAGCTTACGCGTCAGACCGCAAGGGCGATATGCAGGTTTCCACCAAGTCGCGTGAAGCGCGCGCTTTGTTCCAGCAAGGACTAACAAAAATTGAGGCTCTGCACGAACAGGCTGGCCTCGTGGACTGGCGCAAGGCTGTACAAGCTGATCCCAAGTTTGCACTGGCGCACATATTGATCACCTTCTTTACCCTAGACCCATCCGAACAGGTTGCCGAACGGGAAAAAGCCCTGGCGACGCGACAGTTTGCCAGCCAGGAAGAGAAATACATTATCGATTGGCTTGCCAATGCCAGCCAAAGTCTTTGGCTGCCTGCCATTCAATCCATGAATGAGGCGCTGCAACGGTATCCTGATGACAAGCACCTTGCCTGGCTCGCCGGGTGGTGGTTGATTCTCAATCAAAAGCAGCCGGCAAGGGCTGTTTCATATTTTGAACGAGCCATCCGCATCGA
>DASZFK010000482.1:0-7934 GCA_035939855.1 Candidatus Angelobacter sp. | reverse complement strand
GCAAGATATTGAACGGGTTGAGCACGATCACCCGCTGGCCCATCCGTTCACGTTGTTTTCGGGTTATGTCCGCAAGCTGGCCTTTGGGGTCGATGACGACGACGGAGCCTTCGTATTCGAGCAGGGCAGCGACGAGAATATCCCGGCCCTTGCCCGTGCCTGTCGGTGCCACGCTGATGAGATGCCCGTCGTTTTTGTAGGTCATGGCCGCTCCCTGTTTTGCGGCTGATGGATAGCCAAGACGGATGGGTTTACTCATAGCAAGCCCGCTTCTCTTATTTCATCGACCGTGGCTTCATTTGCGCCACCGAAAGGAAGTTTCGGTTGAGAGCGTTGTCCCTCAGTTAGGACGAAGCCGAATAACTTCGGGTCGAGAGCGTGGGCGAGTCGATCCGCGAGCCATTGAACCAATTTCAGTTTCTCGTCGATGAACCCGCATCCGGCCGCCCCGATAATCCAAAAGAATATTTTCTTCGCCGAAAGCCAGGATGCCATGAACCCATGCATGGATATCTGCACAATGACAAGCGCCGCGAAAGCCCAAAATATCAGAGCGCGTATGGTCACACCCAGGGGTGGTGCACAGCGTTGTCGTTTACCCCACCAATTTCTCCCTCGTTTCGGATAGGAAACCCATTGATTATTGTCGTCAATGGGCAAACCTAAAACTACGCACTCAACGAAAGCCCACACGACCCAAAACAGAACCAGCATAGAAGTCCACGGTAACGCGTCCTTCATGGCTGTCCTGCTTAAAGCCCCGCGTATGTTCACGCCGGCCGCCAGCAGAATTATGCCGCTTTCGACCAAATGAAAAACCAGAAACGCCCATAGCCTAAGTCGTGTGTATGTATATGCAAAGCTAGCTGTGGTTGCAGTCCAGACGCAGATTGTGATTAACAATGCCAAGCCACCAGCCATCAAAAATACCTTGATCAAAGTCCTTACAAAAGCGCCGATCCAAGTCACACACTTACCCTCTCTTTCTGACGGCCTTCACAGCCATCCTTTGCTCTTGAGAAAATCCCGATCACGCGGTGCTTTTACCGCTCGATCAAGAATCCCTCGAACCATTCTTTGGGTTTCCTCATGCATGGCCGCATCGGCCAGACATGCTGCTCCAGCGATTACTTTTAAACGCGTGTCCTCCTTCCGTGTTTGAGCTTTGCCTTTTGCTTCGATTTCCGCGATACGCGCCTGGAGTCTTGCTCTCTTTTCCTTCAATAGTTCCAGTTTCGTTTTGGGCATCTGCATTGTCGTTACTCAATCCCTTGCTTCCGTTGCAAACTGATGGCGTTTCTTTTTCGGTGCCGAGTTACACAAAAAATCTATGAAATCCAAGCTCCATGTTGCTATCGCCGACCTTCTCCTAGAAGACGGGGACGAATGAGTTTTTTGGGGGGGTGGTCTTCAGACGCCGCTGTTCGCTTTGCGCGAAATGGCTCTTGGAAGACTTGTGGCCAAGATATTGCTTCGGGATGAAACTGCTCTCGCACTTGTTGAGTGCGTCGGACCAAATCGCTCATAGTTGGTAACCGCCTTTCACCCACTACTTTGCAGCGTGGCGGCTGGCAGGCGATACCCCCAACTGACTGAATTTTCCTCAGTTATCTAATGGAGAATCTTCAGACATTTCTTCACGAACCGTGGCCACTCGGTCCTCTCGCCGCAGCGCGCGGGCGTTTGGAGGCAATTCCTTTTTTCGGTGCGCCCGGTTCACATGATTTCTCGAAGTTTCTAGCTGTCACGCACTTGCCATTCCTGTACCATCCAAGATACGTGGTTTGACCCGTGGTCTTATGGCGTCGGATCACTGCTGGTCCGTTTTCGCGGTGCAAACGACCCTTTTGATACCACTCTTCCCCGGTGATAATCCCGCTTGGTCGTGCTCGGATGAGCCGTGCCGGCGCACCGTCACGGTGGTAGCCACGGCCTTCGATTGCCCACATCTCACGGACCCACTCAGATCGCGTCACTACTTCAACGACAACATCACCGATTTCAGGCGAGTATGATGACGTTGTATGCGATTGGCCGTAGTCCCAAAAAGTCCTGCGGCTATAAATTTCGTGGCGGCGGTTGTGATCTTTGTTTTCCAATATTGTTATTGTCATGTTGTGAACCCCAAAAATATGCCGAAAAATAGTGGCGTAACCTACCAATCAACACATACCAAGGCAAGGCAATTTTTTGTGGGTTAAGAAATTCTTCGTAACCGACAGAAAGGTTGCGTACGCATTTTTGCAAATGATACGCTGAAGAACTTCACAGAAAGGCTTATGAAAACAAGCGCTGAAACACATTTCCGTTTTGAGGACACGGCAAACGGCGAATTAGTGCAATATCGCCTGGAGAGAATAATAGGACGACCCAAAAAGACTAAGCTCTTCAAAGGTAAATTTGACATGCGCGATATTGCAGGAATTGACAATGGGCTGTTGCAGCCGAAAGTGTTGGAGGTTCTCGCTTGTTTTCTGCGTCATCCTCAACAAGAGCTGAAAAGAGACGCCATTATTGAAGAAGTATGGCCTGACGATCCAAATGGCGGCGGCAGCTTAGACCACTATGTGTCTGCACTTCGAAAGCTTTTGCAGGATCAACCACCGCCGGATCGGAAGTCCTATCGGCTGATTGCAAATATTCGTGACAAGGGATTCAAATTTTTACAGCCTGTTAGTGTCAAAGAGATAGGAACAGCGACATCTGATGGAGATGCATCTTCTGACTTGGAACCTTATCGAAGGAAGTGGCACCATTATCATTTAACCCTTCACCCCACTGGCAAGCCCGTATGGATTTACAAAATTGTCGATTTCAAAAAAAGCTCACCACAAGAAGGACGATTGGCAGCACGGGTCACCATATTGCCGGATCGTGGAGCTGACCCTCGAGATCACCAATATCGGTTGGAGGCTTCACTGAATGGCCCGCATCTTATTTTTGAGACACGGCGTTTGCATGGCCCCTCGGACCTGGGCATTGAGCTACGACGTTTGCATGGCCGCTCGGACATCGGCATTGAGCTATTTCCCCACGTTGGCCCGGAGCGATTTCCAACATCGCTCTATAGCGCTAGGATCAACCAAAGCTGGTACGGTAGAACCGTCACCAGTTCCATCGGCATCTTAACTCTTACGCGTCGAGGGAAACTGAGTAAGGAGGGGCCGGTCTTATCGAAAAGATTTGCAAACGTTTTACAGGGCGAGTGGGAGGCTCATTCCAGCAAAAATTCCGAGATTGTACGATTGCCGCTTGGATCACTCGCTAGCAAAAAGGATTCGACACCAATCAGAATTCGGGAGAAATGGCACCAGGGCCAGCCTTCACCAATCCGTAAACTCGGCGAACCGGTCGAGTGTTGCTACATAGGAGATGATCCCACCGCTCTAAAACATGTCGTCGAACAGTATCGGCGACCGAGCCGTAGCGGGCTGAAACTAATCGGTATCCGCGACACACATGCACGTCCAGAAATGCCTATGCGTCGGCACGAGGACCATAAAAACGTTCAGAAAGCGGTTATTGAGTTTTTGCGGCATACCGATGCAGATGACACAGTAGCGACTTTCATTTTCGGATGGGAAGTTAATAAAAGTTACGTAAAAATGGTGCAGGCAGTCGCACGGCGCCACGGGGACAAGGTGAAATGTTACCAACTTCAAAATCCAGTTCCCCTGATGAGCTTCATTCTCTTGGATTATGATGATCTCACAAGTGAGGTATTCTTTGGATGGGGCCAAGGTAAACCCAACCGGCCTGGAGCAGTGTTTCGATCAAGGGACGTAGATTTGGTCGAAGAGTTCAATACGTACTACGACATGCTCTTCCGAGCATCGAAGCCGGTAGATGTGAAGTTGTTAATACCGCCTAACAATTCGACATCAATTCCCACGGTAGGGAAGAAAAATTCGCGTCGGTCTCCCAGGCGCGTTAGATCGACATAAAAAGTAACTTGTGTTGGTTTGATTGAATCAAAATGGAATCCAAATTCCCGATAAGGGCGCACTTATACATTGCTTCGCAATGTCGTGCGCTCATCTCCTCCGGGATGAGGGCAGCGCTATCCAGCGCTGCATACAGGAGAATGCCCCGCGAGGGTTGGCCAGCGGCCTCACCTATCCAGGGTTGCATTCCCGTTGATTCTGCATGAGCACTCGCTGCCGGAAATGGCAAGCCGTGCATCCGTCATCGGCGACGCCGATGTTGGAGGTTGTTACTATGGCGATCTTTCACCTGTCGGTGAAGGTTGTTTCGCGTGGAGGCGGGCAGAGCGCTGTCGCAAAGGCCGCTTACAATTCACGTACCAAACTCGAAGATGAACGCACCGGGCTAAAAAAGGATTACAGCCGGGGCGCGGAGGCCGTCGTTTTTTCCGGCATTTTTGCTCCAAAGAACGCACCGCAATGGGCCAGTGATCGCCAGCAGCTTTGGAACGAAGTTGAACGCAAGGAGGATGCCAGCAACCGTGCCGCAAGTGCCCAGCTTGCCCGCGAGGTCGTCATAGCATTGCCGCACGAATTATCCCCTCAGCAGCGCGAATGGCTGGTCAAGGATTTTGTCCGGGAGCAGTTCACCCGCAAAGGGATGGTTGCCGATGTGAATATTCACGCGCCGCGCGAGGGGGACGACCCACGAAACCATCACGCGCACATACTGGCGACGATGCGCGAGGTCGGGCCGGAGGGCTTCGGCCCCAAGGTGCGGGAGTGGAACAGCCGCAAGCAAGTTGAGCAATGGCGCGAGTCATGGGAAAACATCGTCAACAAACAACTCGAACGCCATGGCCACGCCGCCCGCATTGATCGGCGGACTCTCGAAGCGCAGGGCATTGATCGTGAACCAACCACGCATCTTGGCCCTTTTGCTCAGGCAATGGAGCGCAAGAACCAGGAAACTGAGCGGGGCAATACCTATCGTGAAGCCGTTCACCGCATTGACGACCTTGCCGCCCTGAAATCCGAGCTTGCGGACGTGGATAAGGCAATTGCCGAGCATAAAAACGATGAAAACGCGATTTTCTTCGCCGCTCAGCCGAACTCTCCCGAAGTTGCTGAAAAAATCGGATTGGTTGCTGCCGAGGTTTTTGAAACTACTCCCACGCAAGTTGCTGGCGTTGTTAGTGGCTTTGCTGAAGGACTAAATGACGGCTTGAAAGTACTTGGAGGAATTGCTGCATTATTTGGCGGCAACCAACCGCCACCGCCGCAGTCCAAGGAGGAAGCCGAGGCACGCAAACGGACTAAGCTCGCTAACGCCGAGCGGATGTTACATGATCGCGAATATCGAAAACGTATCCAGGAAGAACCACAAAAGCAGCGGCGGGAAGATGACAGGCAGCGTGAGCAAGATGATGAGGACGAACGCCGCCGCCAACGATATTGAGCCAGGGAAATCGCGGAACCCCCTGGCGAGAACCGGAACGCAAAAACAAGCTGGCAAGCACAATGATCACCGCGTTCAAAGCCGCCGCTCGCAGCCTATTTCATCGTGCTGCCTTCAGGGTCGGTCGCAACTTTCGCCAAGCTCTAATCTCGACTTTCCGACTAGGCTGATTGGCGCTCTTAAGTTATCGGTTGGAGGCGGCTGTATCTTGTTGTGCCTTTGACGCCGGTGGCTCAACGTTTCCAGCGGCATCGCATGAAGGCTTGGCCGTGGATGCAAGATTGGCAGCCGAAACTTGATCTAACCATGTATCTCCGCGAATGTTAGGATC
Organism: Candidatus Angelobacter sp.; assembly: GCA_035939855.1. Lineage (GTDB taxonomy): Bacteria > Acidobacteriota > Terriglobia > Terriglobales > Acidobacteriaceae > Angelobacter. Next base: position 2,221 of record DASZFK010000482.1, on the reverse strand, counting down.
ACGCTCATCGAAAGCAAAAGCGCCTTGATACAACCACTGTCCATTGACCTTCTTGATCAGCACTTGATACCCGCCTGACTCGGTAATTGGCTCTGGGGCCTGCCATTCACCCCACTTCCCATCTATGCTTCGCCGCCGCGCGGCCCAATGCATGGTGGCCAAGCCTTCCCAACTCACGCCATTCAACGCCTCAGCCGGTGAAACAGTAAGCGCGGAAAGTGTGAATCTGACACCCTTGTGGCTCCAGATCCACCCGGCCCCCTCCCCGACACCGAGCAGATGGACTTTTGAACTGCTGTAGTACCAAGCGTCACCACACTTGGTGAGGATCGAGTTCCAAAGATGCTGTGCTGCTGCCTTTTGACCTTCAGCATTCATCGATGAAGCCGCTTTACCAGTCACCGCCTGTGCACTCATGCCCACACACAAGCAAGCCAATAAGCTGCATCTCAACACCAATCTTGAAATCATGCTAGACATCACTTCCACATCCTTTCTGCAATTTGTTTTTCCTCCACGCCCACAGCGTCGAGGTAGATCGCGGTCGTTGAAAGCTGAGCGTGGCCAAGCCATCGCTGAGTCATGTTGAGGGGAACATTCGAAGCTACGGCTTTGATGCCGAATCCGTGGCGCAAACCTTTGGGCGTGGCATGCACTCCGCTAATGCCTGCGGCTGCCATTACGTCACACACATACCGCCAGGCCGTCACACGAGACCATGCCCACAATCGGAGGTCCGCGCCGCCGTTAGGCTGCTTCCGTGCAGCAGTGAGATTGTGAGCCAGGTCCAATTCGTTGAGGAATGGAGGAGGGACAGGCACTGCCCTGTAGACGCCTTTACGCCTCTTTTTCAGGCTCTCGATAATTACCACGCCGTCACTAAGGTCCACGCGGGCGGCTGTCAGTGCCAATGCTTCAGAAATCCGACATCCGGTGTAGACCAGGGTCCCGCAAAACGTGCGCACTTCATCAGGGGCATCTTTGGCGGTCCGCAAGAATTCCGTTCGCTCCGCTGGCGTGAGGTACTTTCGCTGCCCCGTGAGGTCATAAAGGCGCATGCCATATCGCTCGGTGCGACCGGCGCGCCCCCTGCAACAGAATTGGGAATAGTGTTTCAAGCATGGCTTTTTCCTCGTCAGGCTTCTTTATCACGTCCGGCTCCCAAATAGCTGACCAGCCCGACTCGGGACTCGCGTCCTGTGCTATCCTGTTGTTTCAGCGCAATATTTTTTGTTTGAAACACTATTCCCAATAACGTTTATGTAAGATGTGATGTTTTTAACCTCTTCGACTTGTGACTCTCCCGCCTTCTAAACACTCTTCGCTTTACTCAACGAATCACTCCTGCTCACCAGATCAGGGTGTATCCCGCTCGATCATCGCGTACGAATTCCGGGTGATGTGGGTATAATTGGGAATGACAAATTGGCGGAAAACTTAAATGGGAGGTGCAAATTGAGCGGAAATTTTTTCGCATTATATGCGATTCTCATTGCGTTTAGTGGCCCTTCATTATTACCCTACGACGGCAAGACCTCCTTTCCACTCATCATAAAAATGGATTCTGCCGGAATCAACGGCGATGTTGCTTCGGCTGTCGGCAGTTTGATCTTTCCCGAATCTAAAGACATGGTCAAACCTTTGGCTGAATGGGCTGCCACCTTGAAAGGTGCGGATGTTCACGTGACGCTGAATTTGAAAGACGGCTTCCTTACGTTTTCTCCAAATGACCTGATGGATGCAATCACTCTCAAAGGACTTAAGACTGTGCGGGTACGAACCTCAGACGTGAGGCGAATTTACGATGTGACGTCTGGTTCAAATGACTTCAAAAGCATCATCTTAGTGACAAAATCGGGGATCTTGCTGTTTCACCTGGATGGTGAAAGCGTGTACTGGTACATCGCGGACTTTCAAAAGGTGCGCTTCGATTTCCCGGTTGCCTTAGCACACGCTTGCCACAAAGCTACTGTTCATCACATCAAGTGCCGCGACGACCACTGTGGACAACGTTAGTTACGCCCGAATCGCAACAACATCAACTAACCATTTTTTGCGCTCTCCCCCATTAAGACTAGCGCATTTTTCTGAATCCGGGCGGGCTTCCTTATGTTGCGCAAACGGTAATTTTTCCGACAAAGCGCGAGGCCGTTTAACTCAAGGGGATGCGCGTCTCAAAAAACTGTTTCAAAATGCGGGCCATGAAATACGGTTTACCCAC
>DASZFK010000481.1:0-5284 GCA_035939855.1 Candidatus Angelobacter sp. | reverse complement strand
GAAGCCATTGCCGTAGTGGGACAGGAAACCTCTGAATCGGTAAAGGCAAGGAAGGAGAATTGCTATGAGGAATAAGTCCGTGGGATTGACAGTCCTGTTGCTGTGGACCATTGTTTCCGCAGCCCAGCTTACCCAGAATCCGGGCCAAGGCTACAAACCGCCTCGTACCGCCGATGGTCACCCGGACCTGAATGGCACTTATGACTTGGCAACCATCACGCCGCTGATGCGTCCGGCAGGCGTCCAACGGGCGCTCACAGACGAACAGGCCGCCAAGATGGAAGCTCAAATAGCGAAAGAAAGGAGAGATGGCGATGCCCCGCTGGCGCCCGACAGGGCAGCGCCCCCCAAAGGTAACGGCGATCAGGACATTCCCGCTCGATACCGCATTGCCTCCGGCAATGTAGGCGGATACAACTCTTTCTGGATCGATCCGGGTTGGAAAGTCAACGTGGTGAATGGAGAAAAGAGATCGTCCATCATTGTCGATCCTCCTGATGGCCGCGTCCCCTCGATGACGAAAGAAGGAATGGAGAGGGCCGCCACTTTGCGCTTCCTGCCGAGATCAGATGCCCGTGAAAGCAATGATCCCGGATTGGATCGAACGCCCGGAGCCTACGATGATCCCGAACGCCGTCCAGCTGCCGAGCGCTGCCTGCTGGGATTTGGTTCCACCTCCGGACCACCCGCGCTCCCCGTGCTTTATGACAACCTCCATCAAATCGTGCAGACACCGGACTCGATCATGATCCTCACCGAGATGGTCCACGATGTCCGGACCGTGCGTATGAACGCTCAGCATCTGCCCAACAATATTCGGCTTTGGCTGGGAGACTCAATCGGCCGTTGGGAGGGCGATACCCTGGTGGTGGATACGACCAATTTCACCGACAAGACCCGGTTTTACGGATCAAGCGAAAATCTGCACGTGGTCGAGCGCTTCACCCGGACCGGTCCTAGAACACTTCTCTATCAGTTCACGATTGAAGATCCGGCTTCATGGACCAAGGCCTGGTCGGGAGAGTACACTTGGCCGGCCACCGATTCACACATCTACGAATATGCCTGTCACGAAGGCAACTACGCCATGAAGGACATCTTGAAAGGCGCCCGTGAGCGCGAACAAACAACAGCTAACGCCGAAAAGAACAAATAAATTGGAGTAACTCAATGCGGACAAAATTTGTAACGTCAGTTTTATGTAGTGCCGTTCTCTTGTTGATCGCTTCCCGGCCGGCAGTAGCGCATCATGCATTTGGAGCCGAATTTGATGCAAACAGCCCGGTTCTGATCAAGGGCAAGATCGCAAAAATAGAGTGGGTCAATCCGCATACATGGATCCATGTTGAAACTGTTAAGCCGGACGGCACAAAGGAAACCTGGATGTTTGAGGGCGGCAGCCCCAATACGCTGCTTCGGCGCGGGGTCAATAAGACCACGTTTCCTGCGGGAACCGACATCGTCATTGACGGCTACCAGGCACGCGATCATTCCGAAAAGCGGGCGAACGCGCGTAATGTCACGTTCTCCGATGGCCGCAAGATTTTCCTGGGTTCCACCGGCACGGGAGCTCCTGATCCGGAAAAGTTTCCAGCAACGCCGGAGCCGCCCAAATAACGGTAAACAAGAAGACCTCACACCGACGGGGGAGAAAGTGTAAGTACCGAGGGAACACGGTCGGGGTCAGCCAGGCGCAGAAGGCCGTAACAGATGCCGGCCAGCCCGTTCATCAGCGCCGGAGACTCGACACCCAGCGGAACTCCGCACAACCAGCCATATTTTTTTATGCTGGCGATGATCTGGTTCGACAGTTCATCGACTTTTTGAGCAAGCTCGCTGTTCCCGGTTGCTTCGGCGGCCTGTAACAGGAAATCCAGGTTGCCGACATCACCATGACATATCGAGTGGTTGGTGCCTGGTCCCTGGTTGAGCATCGCCTGAATGGCGCGCTCGAGGTCCAGGCGAACCATGGGATGGTCCGTGTGTTTCAGCGCAGCCGCCCTCGACATGCCGATTCCAGGCGCGCCGTAGCACCAAGCCATGGAGGGAGCTACGGCTTTTTTGCCTCCCACTTCACTTCTGCCAGGATGATCGGCCCAATTGCCTACCACGGAAGAGTAACGGCTGCTCTCGTAGACGATCGCTTCGATGGCTGCGGTCTTGTACTTTTCATTTCCGCTTAGAGCAGCCAGTTCGAACAAGGCCCATGCGATGCCCGCTGATCCATGCGCGAATCCGGTGATCGGTTCATCGTTCTCCAGGTTGGTGAACCACGCCAGCCCTTTTTCCATTGGCTGCGCCTTGGCCAGGAGACGCTCGCCACATTGGATGCAAATGGCTAGGGTTTTTTCTGAAGGCGATACTTTGTGCAACGCCAGCAGGCTGCCGATGCATCCGGCGCAGCCACCTACTACATCCAGGGCATCGTCCTTTTCGATCAATCCTGGCAGACGGTCTATCAGTGTATATGCATAAGCAAACAATTCCGGATCATTCCACAGCGTGCCCAGGTGGGCGAGCATATAAATGATTCCGCCCCATCCGCTGAAGGCGCCAATCCCCTTGAGATAGTCGCCGCTGCTCTCGAGTCGAATCCGCAAAGTCGCTAAGGCCCGGCGAGCCAGTCCGGTATATCGGTCAAATCCGAAAGACCCAAGATAGGCCAATGGCAGAATCAGTCCTGGAGTTCCGCCGTACAACTCTTCCAGCAGCGCATCCAGTGACCAAACCTTGTTGGTATAGTTGAAGCCGATCCAGGCAGCGTGCGGTCCATCTTGAAGAGCGAGATCTTCAAGCCTGTTGCCAATGCGGCACGCCTCTTCGATCAGCATGGGGCGGAGTTGGTTTCGGCTGAATGAGGCCCCCCAAACGGGTTGGTATCTTGGCCATTGAAAGTCTTCTGCGCTGAGATCGAGAGTGCCCAAAGATGCCGCAATGAACCAGACTTGCTGGCGGCGGTCCGCGTCGCTCAACCCCTTCACGTGTTCCCGCGAAAGGTCCATCGCGCTCTTGTCAAGGAAATCGGCTATCTTTTCGCCACTGCTGGAAAAAATGTCCTTGGATGCGGGGCGGGTGGTGAAGATGGGAATGTCGCCTTGCAGCAGGTCCCGGCGCTCAGCGGGAATCAGGCGCAACAGGTGCTGATTGTCTTCAATGCCGGCCCAAATCCCGTCGAGCAATCGCTCAAGGTCCAGCGCATCGCGCATGTAATCGGGATGAAGGCTCTGTGCCAGCAATACTCCGTACCCGCGCGTAGCCCGGGCAACGACCCGGACCTCATCCTGGGCGAAGCGTTCGAGCGGGCCATCGTTGGAGAGCAATTCGTCGCGATGGGAGCGAAGCAGATCGTACATCCGGCAGAAGCCGGAAATGATTGGCTGGGTGTATTGCTGGACTTTGACGTCTGCGCCATTGAGCGTGGGACGATTGCGGCCGCCGGCCATCTGCAAAGGCTGCATGATCGCAGCCATCTGGTCGGTGCCCACGCCAGCCCACTGCAGGACCTTGTCGGATACCTGGCCGGGAGCGCCACCACCCAAGCCAGTCAGATCCACGCCTGCATAGTCCTCGCGGGCCCAGGCTCTTCCCGGAAGCAGCCCGCTGCGAAGAACCGACCGGGCCTTGGTCATGCTCACCAGATGAATATCCGGCTGCTTCAGGTCAATGCGATAAACCCAGGGATGAAACAGGGCCTCCAGGTCCACCAGGACGGGGTGCTCGCCGCAGGCCAGAAGATTTTCGAAATGAAAATCTGTTGCCTCCAATATGTAGAGGATGGCCAGGTACTCGCCTTGCCTTTCATAGAAGCGCACCACTTCCTCTTGGGTGGCGCAGCCCCCGGTATGCATGAACTCTGCCCATCCATGGTTTTTACAATCCAGTATCTTCAAAGCGCGAAGCTGAGGATTGGCGCCCTTCTCATTGACCCAATGAATGAAATCCTGAAAATGCTTGTCCACAGCCATGGACCGGGGCTTGTAGACAAGCTGGGATCCGTTTTCGAACCGGGCCACAATCACGCTTCTGCCCTGGCGATGCGAATCGCCTGCGCCCGCCTTAGCTTCCACCAGCATAGAGTTCTGCGAATCAAGATCGAAGAGTTTTACGATTTGTGCCCAATCCGCAGCCAGGTGCTGCAGGAACTCGCTGCTGAAGTTGACCCAATGGTCAATGCAGGAGACGACGCGCCGCGCCAGCACGGGATATCGCGAGAAAATCTCTGAGACGATCTCCGCGCGGCTCAGCCGTTGGATGAAATTGGTAAACCGCTCGGCTGGAGTGGCTCCCGCAAGCACTCCTTCGAGCCTGGCTGCGTTAAGCTCCAGCACCATGGTTTTTTCAATGAGCACCAAAAGTTGCCGAGGCAAGTTGACGAACAGGGCATTGACGGTTCGCTTTGCGTCAATAGGCGCATGAAGGTAGCTCCGTTTCAGCTCCGTTACTCGTGACTCCAGCCTGCACCGCGCGTCGTTCATCAGGGGGAGGAGTAGATTTAAGAATCTTGCCGTGGTGGCATTGCTTATCTCACCCCAAAATTCGTGTCCTGCTTCCCCTGGTTCTGCCGGCGAGGAGTAAGCGCGAGTCAGGCTTTCCATCCATGGAGCAGGTAGGCCGTCGCCATTCAGGCTTTCGATGCTCGTTCCCAGAACTTGAGTGAATTCTTCTTCTGTGATCCCGTCCACCGCCAGTCGTTCTGAGAAATACTGGTCTTGGTCGAAGGGAGAGTTAGCGCGCCACAATGCCAGGGTCTCAGCGGCCAGCTCGCGGTCAATTGGAATTTGAGTTTTTGCCCACAGCGGCCGCAGTTCGGCAAGCCGTTCGGCCAAGGTCAAGGCACGGCGCCAGGCGGCGCTTTCAAGGATGGATTGATACATGGAAAGCAGGGCGGCAGGCCGGCATCTCAACTGCGACTTGGAGAAAGGCACCCAACTTGATTAACGTTCTCGTGATTCAGAGGAACCGGCAAAGCCCGTGAGGGCTTGCCGGTCCTTGTCATCGGTGAAATTTCACCCGCTTAGGGTTGAGGATTAATGACACGGGCAAGTGGTTGAACTGAGAGTGCAATTGATCGCGGTGGTTTCAGGTTTGCACCCGCACGCGCTTAAACTGCCAAAAGTGCACACCGTGCAGTTCGGTGCGGTAGTTGTGACAACAAATCCTCCCAGCGCGAGTCCTTCGGCAGCCTTCAGCTCATCGGCAGTCAGTTCGCTGGGGCCTGCGGGATTGTCGGGCAACCATTCAAGTTGCTCGGCAGAGAGGCTGCGCCGGTATCTTGGTTCCCTCC
>DASZFK010000480.1:0-17319 GCA_035939855.1 Candidatus Angelobacter sp. | reverse complement strand
CCCTTCGCTTCGCTCGAGGGCAGGCTACGGCACTGAGACACTGAGAAAAACAAGATTAGCCACGAATACACGCGAATTAACACGAATAAAAACAAGAATTAAAAACCAAGAATCCGGAATCAAAAAGTTATCTAGCTTCTTCGCTCTTAGGTTGCTCTGATTCTCTTTGCTTTTTAACTTTGATCTTGATTCGCGTTCATTCGTGGCTAATCTTGTTTTTCTCAGTGTCTCAGTGCCGTAGCCTGCCCTCGAGCGAAGCGAAGGGTGGTGGATTTTGCTTTCCTTTGCGGTGAACATCGCCGGTAAGGTATAGTGACGAAGTTTCGCTGCGAGGTGCAGATGTCGCGAATTGTCCGAGCGGGATTGATCCAGGCCACCAACGTGCTTGGCCCGGAACACTCTTTAGAAAAGATCAAAAAAGCCATGATCGACAAGCATCTGAAGCTGATCGACCAGGCTGCCAAAAAGAAAGTCCAGATACTCTGCCTGCAGGAAATTTTCTATGGCCCTTATTTCTGCGCGGAGCAGAGCCCGCGCTGGTATGAGCTGACGGAAGCAGTTCCTGATGGCCCTACGGTCAAGCTCATGCAAAAAGTGGCTGCCAAGCATCGAATGGTGATCGTGGTTCCCGTCTACGAAAAAGAGATGACCGGTCTCTATTACAACACTGCTGCGGTCATCGACTCGGACGGAAAGTACCTGGGCAAATATCGGAAGCACCATATTCCTCAAGTGGCTCCGGGTTTTTGGGAGAAGTTTTACTTCACACCCGGAGACACTGGATATCTCACTTTCGCCACGAAGTATGCCCGCATCGGCGTTTATATATGCTATGACCGCCACTTCCCCGAAGGCGCGCGCATCTTGGGGTTGAATGGGGCTGAGATCGTTTTCAACCCTTCGGCCACGGTCGCAGGACTTTCAGAATATTTGTGGGAACTGGAGCAGCCCGCTCACGCCGTAGCCAACGGCTATTTTGTGGGTGCTCTGAACCGCGTAGGCATGGAAGCCCCATGGAATATTGGGGAATTCTACGGCAAGAGCTACTTTTGCAATCCACGAGGCAAAATCATCGCGCAAGCAAGCCGTGACAAAGACGAAGTTCTGGTCGCCGATCTTGATCTCGACATGATCGCAGAGGTTCGCAACGTCTGGCAGTTCTTCCGCGATCGGCGTCCAGACAGCTACAGGCCGTTAGTGGCACAGGCAGGTCAGAAGGCGGCAAGCAGTTTTTAGTTGGCAGCTCTTAGCTGTTAGATTCTTACCTCCAAATTGTTGGACAAAAGCAGTCCAACAAAATCAAAGTCATTGCTTTTCAATTTTGGCAATTTTGGCAATTACGGCAATTACGGCAATTACGGCGATTTTGGCAATCCGCATGAGTTATGAAATTTCAAATATTCTTGGCTAGTATTTAGCTTTCGTCATAATGTTCAAAACCGTATCTGTAGAAGGTCAGCTAAATACTAAAAGCTAATGGCTGAGGGCTAATGGCTAAAACCTAAAACCTAAACCAGGATCTTCCTATGTCATCTCATCCTTCACTCCACCAGGACATCGAATCCAGCCCGCTCTACAACCACGATCTCGCCCCAGTGAGCGCGGAGCGACGCTCGTGGACTACTTACAATTACGCGGCCCTATGGGTCTCGATGTCCGTAAACATCCTTACTTATATATTGGCGGCCAATCTGGTCAAGGGTGGCATGAATTGGAAGCAGGCCGTGATGACCATCTTTCTGGGCAACGCGATTGTCCTGGCGCCTATGCTGCTCAACTCCCATCCTGGCGCTCGCTACGGCATTCCTTTTCCGGTTTTGGCGAGAGCTTCGTTTGGTGTTCTGGGAGCAAATGTCGCCGCAGTGTTGCGTGCTTTAGTGGCTTGCGGATGGTTTGGAATTCAGAGTTGGATTGGCGGAGAAGCCATCAATACCCTGCTTGGTACCATCTGGCCGGCCTGGCGCGATAACCCGTACGGCGCCGCGATCTGCTTCATGATTTTCTGGGCTATCAATGTGCTGGTTATCCTGAAAGGCATTGAATACATCCGTTTTCTTCAGGGGATCAGCGCGCCCATTCTGCTCGGAGTTGGCTTGCTGTTGCTGGGCTAGGCAACCATCAAGGCTGGCGGCTTTGGCCCGATGCTTTCTACGCCTTCGCAGTTCGCCACTACGGGTGACTTCCTGAAATTTCTTGTTCCCGCGCTGAACGGCGCCGTAGGATTCTGGTCGACCGTCTCGCTCAACATTCCCGACTTCACCCGGTTCGCCAGAGACACACGAGGACAGGCCATCGGACAGGCGATTGCCCTGCCGCTCACCATGACGCTCTATGCATTCATCGGCGTCGCCGTCACTTCAGCCACCGTGGTCATCTACGGTACGGCCATCTCCGATCCAATCCAGTTGCTCAGCCGCTTTCATTCACCGATAGCGGTAATCATCTCGCTGGTGGCAATTCTGCTGGCCACGCTCAACGTGAATATCGGCGCCAACGTAGTTTCTCCCGCCAATGACTTTTCTAACCTCTGGCCGCGCAAGATTTCGTTCAAGCTCGGCGGCATCATTACTTGTTTTATCGGCATGGCCATGATGCCCTGGAAGCTGCTGGCCAACCACCGCACCTTCATCTTCGGATGGCTGGGTGGATACGCCGCAGTACTGGGCCCGGTTGCAGGAATCATGATCTGCGACTATTTCGTGATTCGCCGCAAGCAATTAGTAGTGAATGACCTTTATCTGCTCCATGGTCGATATGAGTATTCAGGAGGCTTCAACTTTCGCGCCATCGCAGCACTCTGCATCGGGTCAGCCGTGGCTCTCGTGGGATTACTGGTTCCTGCGGTTCGAGTCTTTTACGATTACTCATGGTTTGTGGGCTTTGTGGTCGCCTTTGTCGTGTACTGGGTTCTGATGCGAGGAAAAATGCAGGTTGGGTAAAGGCACAATCCCTGGACGCCTCTTACCCACATTGGTCGCCTGCTCAAACGCGTAGGCCAATTGCAACACTCCCCAATCATCATGATGGCGACCAACGATCTGCAACCCAATCGGAAGCCCGCCCTCGGAAAATGCGCAAGGAATAGAGATCGCGGGGTTCCCTGTTACCGAGATGTAATAGCAGGACTTCATCCATGAAATGTAGTTGTCCATTTTTGTGCCGGCAATCTCTGTAGGAAATTTTACGTTCACATCGAAGGGCAACACCTGGCTCACCGGCAGAACAAAAAATTCATAACGTTTCAGGAATTTACCCAGACGCTCATACAACGCCGTGCGTTTGGCCTCGACACGGGCAAGATAGGGCCCGGTGAGCTTGCGTCCTTCTTCGACATGCCAATGAATGTACTCGTTCAACTGGTCGCCATCTCTATCGAGAATATCGCCGAATTTTAGTTCCGTCGCCCAATGCCGCCATGCCAGGAAGCATTCATCGGCATCGCTGAAATCCGGTTCTGCTTGTTCAACGATGCATCCTAGTGCTTCAAAGACTTTTCTCTGCGCCTGAACAGCACTCTTGACCTCGGGCTCCCAGGGCAGACCAAGGTCCTTAAACATAGCCACTCGTACGCCTCTGAAATCGCGGTTGCCGAGTGGCTGCGCGAATTGTGTACCGCGTTGATCAATGGAAATAGGAGACTGAGGATCAAACGCGGCAAGCACGCTCAGAAAATAGGCACAATCAGTAACGTTTCGAGCGACAGGGCCTGGGACCGGTAGCGTGAACCAGCCTAGCTGCGTGGGGATGTTCGGAACCCGTCCGGGTGACGGCCGGATCCCGACAACGTTACAGAAATTGGGCGGATTACGAAGAGAGCCGCCCATATCGCTGCCGTCGGCGAGAGGAACCATTCCACAGGCCAAAGCGACTGCGCCACCTCCAGTACTTCCGCCACAAGTCTTGGTCAGGTCATAAGGATTGCGCGTGGGTCCAAACACCCGGTTGAAGGTTTGCGAGCCGAGACCGAATTCTGGAACATTGGTCTTGCCAACAATGATGGCTCCCGCTTCTCTCTCGCGCTGAACCACGCGACAATCAAAGTCGGGAACATGGTCTCGATATAGAGGAGAGCCAAAGGTGGTCAGGAGGCCATTGGTTTCATGCAAATCTTTTACGGCAATAGGCAGCCCGTGAAGCGGGCCAAGCCACGTCCCTTTCGCCAGGGCATCATCGGCCGCGGCCGCTTGCGCCATTAACTGTTCTTGGGGAACTAATGTAACGATCGCATTGACTTTCGGATTCACGCGCTGAATTTGAGCCAGGCAGGCATGCATAAGCTCGCGCGCAGAGAGCTTTTTCTTCAGAATCAGATCCAGGATATCGACTGCTCGCACGAAGCATAAATCTGAAGAAGAATCCGGCATGGCTGTCTACGCAACCGGCGACATCTGAACCGGAACCCCATTCAGTACCGAATTTCCTGAGAGGGGATCGCGCAGGCTATCGTCCATGAGGGCATTGAGATTGGCCCCTGGTTGAGCCGCCGCCACGCTGAGCCGCGCGCCAGGCAGGTCATGTCCCCAGCCATGCGGCAAGCTGACGACTCCGGGCATCATCTCGTCAGTAACCTCGACTTGCAGTTCCACTGATTGGCCGTTGTGAGCGATGCGGGCTTGTCCGCCGTGGCACAATCCCAGCCGCTCGGCATCAGTTGGATTGACCAGTGCGGTACAGCGGTTGGCGCCTTTGGCCAGGACAGGAAGATTGTGCATCCAGCTATTGTTGGAGTGCAGTTGGCGTCTCCCGATGACCACCAGGTCTGGTATCGGCCTGGCCAGACTGGCAGCAGCTCGATGCAGGTCCTCAAGCAACTGCGTCGGGGCAAGCTCGATCTTGCCCGATGGCGTTCTCAGAATCTCCGGCAGACGCGAACCCAGAGGGCCCAGATCGATGCCATCCTCTGCCGCCCTAACTTTCTCCAGGTTGAGACCTTCAGGTTTCAATCCAAATTGGTCGCCATACGGACCTGCGCGGAGTCCTAAATCCAGTAAGCGTTCCGGCCCTTTGCGGCCAGAGAGAGCCTTAACAATGCTATCGGCATGAGCTGGAGAGATACGTCGCACATCTTCCAACAAAAGCTCGTCATCGAGTTGACCCACATCAGCATGACTACCCTTGCCCTGCACAATCGCGATCACTCGCAACAATATCTCCCACTCTGTAGGCTGTCCTTCAGGTGGCGCAAGCACAGGCGCGCTGTAGCGGGCTTGATTGCGATACGAAAGCTGTGAAAACACGGCATCGTAGTGCATCTCTTCCAAAGGAGAAAGACCCGGAAGAATGACATGAGCGTGGCGGGTAGTTTCGTTGAGATAGATATCCACGCACACTGTGAATTCAAGCTGATCCAATGCGGCAGCCAGGCGTGGCCCGTTGGGTGAAGAGAGCACCGGATTACTGGCCACGCAAATCAAAGCTTTGACCTGTCCCTCGCCGGGCGTTTCGATCTCTTCAGCCAGGCAACTCATGGGGAACTCGCCGAATACCTCCGGCGCGCCAGAAACGCGGCTTCTACGCCTTCCGGTAACAATTCCCTTTCCGGCGCCGGCTTTTCCGCGCGTGTTGCTCTGAAAAGCTGCGGCCTTCGGAAACATCGCACCGCCCGGCTCATCAAGACGTCCAGTCAGGATGTTGATCACATCGATCAACCAACTCGACAAGCTACCGTATTCCTGCGTGCACGTCCCGACGCGGCCATACACGACTGCTTTTTCCACCCTTGCCACCGCCCGCGCCAGTTCGCGGATGGTTTCGGCAGAGATTCCGCAGCGCGCCGCTAGTTTCTCAGGCGCAAAACTGGCCACCGCTGCTTCGACTGTCTCGATCCCGGAGATATGAGGAGCCAGCCGGCCTAAGCGAACCAGCTTCTCATCGAAGAGCGTATGGACCATCCCTAGCAGCAAGAACACATCAGCGCCGGGATAAATGAAGATATGCTGATCGGCGTGTTTAGCAGTCTCTGTGCGTCGAGGATCGACCACGATGAGCTTCCCACCTCGGGCACGCAGAGCCTTGGCCTTGTCACGGAAATTGGGCACCGTCCACAGGCTGCCGTTGGACACCATTGGGTTGGCGCCCAGGATCAACAGCAAGTCAGTTCTTTCGATATCCGGCACAGGAATCGAGAGCCAATCGCCAAACATCAATCCTGAAGAAAGCTGCTTGGGCATCTGGTCAAGCGTTGCTGCGGTATAGAGATTGTTATTAGCCAGCGCCCGAATCAACCTGGGCACATAAAGAAAGAGGCCCGTCTTGTGGACGACCGGGTTCCCCAATACCGCCGCTACCGAGTTTCTCCCATGCTGATTAATGATCGGCAGCAGCTTGCGTTCAATCTCGGCAAACGCTTCATCCCAGGTCACTTCCACAAACCGGCCCCCACGTTTGGCCAGGGGAGCCCGAAGACGGTCGGGGTCGTTATGAAGATCTTTCAGAGCCACGCCTTTAGGACAGATGTAGCCTCTGCTGAATACATCGGCGGCATGGCCTTTGATTCGTGTGACTTTACCGTCGTCGAGCGTCAACTCCAAACCGCAACACGCCTCGCAAAAAGGGCAGATACGGTGATGCACGGATTCGTGGGATTGAGGAGCCATGAGAGTTATCCTAAATCATGCGCGAAGAGCGAGAGGGACGTTTTGCTCCATAAATGGCAGTCCGCCCCAAAACTGCTCCCATTTTTGATCAACTTTGACATAAAAATATCTTTCTTTACCTATATTTTTTAGCCTTGAAGGCACTCTTTATTAAAAAACAGGACGTGTGGCATCTTCCGGGCACTGCACACCAAGCATTTTTCTAGTCCTCATAACGATTTATGGCAACGCGGGACTCATTCATGATGCTCCCAAGTATTTAGCCAGCGATCCCGATATTAAGCGGGACCAATGCAACCGACGCGAGCATAGCTGGCCTTCAAGGGTGTGGGTTCGGCAAAACCTGCACCCTCTTTTCTTGGCCGCGCCCTCAGGGCAAATTGAGCATCTTTGAGGACCCGTCGGTCCGCACAGAAATTTGGTGAGAATTGATCCACATTAGCTGCGCGCCGAAAATATTCTGATTGTTAACGTCCGTGAGCGGAAAGCGTTTGAACCTTCCGCTGACGGAAATGGCCACAACTGAACAACGGCGATTCAACGCTGTGCCATCCCTCAGATCCGCATTTTTTGCGGTCCAATCATAAGTGCAATCGACAAAGGCGACGCGTTGCGAATCAGGTGACCACGATATAGCCGACGTGATCTCGTAGATGCCGTAAAAGGTCAGGCCCCGATGCAGAACGACATCGCGAGAGCCTTCCAGTCCATTCTTCTCTACCGGCCTGGCGCCGGCAGGAAGCGGGTAAATCGTCGTGTTATCCAGTTGCAAGTAGTTGCTCTTGGCATAGGGCGGAGAAAAATGGGGAACCCAGCCGATATGGGCCACTCTCTTGCCATCGGGCGAAGTGACAAAGTCATAGCCAAAAAGGTCGCGAGTCACACGTCCAGTGTTGACATCGGTTTCAACGTATTCGCTGAGCGATGGATTGATGTGGCACTCGGCCGCAATCGCATTTTCATGGGTCCACGCAATGGCAAGGATGCTGGCGCAAACGGTGCCTTCCGGCATAGCCTGATGTTTGGGCTGAAACGCTTTGGTGCGATGCCCTTCAAGATCCAAAATCACGATCGAAGGGATGCAGCCTTCCGACTGGGGACATTGCTCATAATAAGCGATGCGACTCTGCGAAGGTGAGAGCAGTGCTTGTAGCTTTGATTTGCCGTCGCGGGTTAGCTGCGTTGGCTCTCCATTGCGGATCAACCAAATCTCGGAGTTACGGACCTCAACTTGAAGCGTCGTGCGACTGGCAACCAAGGTAACAATCAATAGGATGCAATAACGCAGCATAGGCAAGCATCAGATTGAGTGATTGTAGCAAGTCTTTGGGAGAACCATAATGAAGCTCTTTAAAAAGCTCCTGCTATCGGCATTTCTGCTTGCCTCCTCATCTGGATCACAAATTCCTGTCCGAGCCAGCCAGCAGGTTCCAGCAGAAGGGCTTCGAGCGATCCAATCCTACATTTCGTCAGCTTGGGATCGTCTGACTCGCTCCATGACGAGGTGCGATTCTGTGGTTGATCCCAAGATAAGCGCGCCATCGGTGCTCTATCTGCCAGACGGCTTCCCTGCCCCGCCTTCCGTAGAACAGTTGCAGCGAGACTGTAAGGTTGAGGTTAAGCATCTGCCGGCGGTGATCAACCATCCGGGCGAAATTGACCCCGAAAAAGTTCAGCCTGCCGGATTATTGTTTCTCGAAAATAATTATGTGGTGCCCGGTGGGCGATTCAACGAGATGTATGGCTGGGACAGCTACTTCATTATCCTGGGATTACTGCGCGATGGCCGAGTCGATCTGGCGCGAGGCATGGTCGGCAATTTCTTATTCGAGATTGAGCACTACGGAACCGTCTTGAATGCCAACCGGACATATTATCTGACGCGCTCCCAGCCTCCCTTTTTGACCTCCATGATTCTGGCCGTCTACGACCAACGCCCTGACATCGCCTGGTTGGCTCATGCTTATTCAGCCGCTCAAAAGGATTACCAGATGTGGACCCGTGCTCCACATCTGGCTGGCAACACTGGCTTGTCGCGATACTACGATTTTGGCAATGGGCCTGTTCCGGAAGGATTGAAGGATGAATCCGGTTACTACCGCAAGGTTGCCGCGTATTTTCTCGAACATCCTCACACTACGCCTGAGTTTGTCGAAAGCCATGACGGGAAAACAAGTTCGGAACTGAATGAGGCCGTGGATGGTCCCGTGTTCAGGCTGCAATTATGCGAAGCCCTGCCTTCAGGAGAGAAGTGTGAACCGTTGAAAAAGCTGTCATTATCGCGCGACTTCTACAAGGGCGACCGCGCTATGCGCGAATCTGGCTTCGATATTTCTTTTCGTTTTGGGCCTTATGGCGCGCAGACTCATCGTTATGCCCCCGTGTGCTTGAACAGTCTTCTATATAAGACTGAAAAGGACCTCGAACATATAAGCGTGCTCTTGGGCAAAAGCCAAGAGGCCGCGAAATGGAGAAAGCGAGCGCAGCTTCGCAAGCAACGAGTCGACCGGTTTCTCTGGGACGGAAAACGAGGATTATTCTTTGACTACGATTTCGAAGCCCAAAAGCATTCTCGATATGAATATGCGACTACCCTGTATCCACTCTGGGCAGGATTGGCGAATCGCGAGCAAGCCCAGGCTGTTCAGAAGAACCTTGGCGTTTTTGAGCAGGCAGGCGGGTTGACGATGAGCCATACTGAGAGCGGTGTGCAATGGGACTTTCCTTATGGCTGGGCGCCCATCCAGTTGCTGGGTGTGAAAGGCCTGCGGCGTTACGGCTTCAGCGCCGATGCTGACCGCATCTCATACAAGTTTCTTTCCATGGTGATGGAGAATTTTCAGCGCGATGGAACCATCCGTGAAAAATATAACGTCGCAACAAGATCATCGGAAACCAACGTTGCCAGCGGCTACCAATCCAATGAGATTGGCTTTGGCTGGACGAACGGAGTTTTTCTCGAACTGCTGCACGATCTACCCGCCGAATCAAGCAAACGTTGAACCGCCGGGCTTTTTCGTAGACGATGGGACATAGTGGGCGATGTGGAGGGTCTAACCAAACGAGAAACTCAGGCCGGCAGCTCGCAGCAGAGACGTTGAATGTGCACAGGAAGGGGAGGACAATATTGAGAAGACAGCCAGGAAGAGGAGGTGCTATGTACCGAATCTTAGTATGTGCTCTGCTGCTGTTGTCAGCCCCTCTTGCCCTGAACCAGCAGCCACAACAACCAGGTCAAAGCCGGCCACCTTACACCACACCACCAACCTTTCCAGAGAACCATCCTAAAAACGAACCGCCTCTGGCAGTATCACCGGACCAGGTACCGGCTGCCAGTTCCGACATTCAGGACCAACTTCAGCAAACCCTAAGAAAAGATCCCGATCTTAAAGACGCTCAGGTGCAGACCCGCGTCGACGATCAAACCATTACTCTCAAAGGAACGGTACAAGACGACATCCAACACCAGAGAGTCTTGCAGCTTGTTCAGACTTATGCGGGCAAGCGCAAGATCGTTGACGACCTGATAGTAAAGCAGAAATCGTGACGCACAGTGGAGGTCAAAATGAAAGTGCGCGAAGTTATGACTCGTGATCCGGTGTGTTGTGTCCCGGAGGATTCTGCGCAGAAAGTTGCTACGATGCTCCGCGACCAGGACATTGGATCAATGCCCGTGGTGCTGGACCAGTCTTCACGCAAGCTGGTCGGCTTTATTACAGACCGCGACCTTTGTTGCAAGGTAGTTGCCGAAGGATTGGATCCAGCAACCACGAAGATCGACCGCGTCTTCTCCCTTAATCCGGTGTCCTGCCGGGAAGGCGAGAATGTCAATGGCTGCGAAGAGTTGATGCAACGTCATCAGGTCCGGCGCATTCCGGTCGTAGATGTCGAGGGATGCGTCATGGGAGTCGTTTCTCAGGCCGATTTGGCGCTCAAAGAAGAGCCTGAGAGAGTCTCGAGAACCCTTGCAGAAATCTCAAGACCAGTTCCCTAGGATCGCTCTAACCGCTTAACTGAATATCGATTGCAGAATGCGTGGCGTAGTCATCTTCGCCACGCATTTTTTTCAGAAAATGAGTAAACCTTACTCATGCGAAAGCCCATTGAGATATTCCGTGATTTCCTTGTAGGGTTTGTCTCCAGATTGCGATACGCCATTTTTTGAAGTGCTGGGAGGTTCAGAGCCGACGAAATTTCTGCTGACCCGCAGGAGCGCGCCGCTTGCTTTGTCCCATACCATAATCCTGCATTCCCATCGATACGCTCCGCCTCCTGAGGCGCCGTAGTGGCCGATCCTGTGTTCGTCCCACCAGAGCGCGGCCACCGAGCCAACGTCCTCAGGGTGGTCGGGCTTCAGATCCTTCGAGAGATCAGTAAGTACAGGATCGATTTTTTTATCCTTCATATCGATGGGGATTAGTTTGCCTTTGATTGGCTGGCTCTCATTGGATGGTGCATCGGCGTGATTCGATGAAGCTACCGCCAGGTAGTCGGCAAGGTGTACTTGGAAGGGCCGAACTTTTACAAGCGGCCCGCCAATCCAGATGCCCGCAGGCAACGCGCCCGCCAATATGCCCATGATGCTCCAAAGAAGATATTTCTTGTCTTTCATGCTGGCCAACAATGCGATAAGCGATATCTCAATAATAAAGATGCCGATCCCGACTGCCCATCCAGCGAGCGTGCTCGACGTGTTTAGCTTACCTGCATAGATACCGCCAATCACACAGGGCGTAAGCATCAGCAAAAAAGCCAGATAGCCACCCAGACGTTTCATAGATGTCCCCCATGAGAGCAAGACTCTCCCGGCAAAGAAAAGCGCTCTTGAACTTTAAGTTGAGATTTCAGCAAAGGGTACAACAAGCACAGGTCACAAGCAAGTTACAAATGTCATGAATGTCATGTCACCCTCATACGGAAGCCGAGGACGACTTTGCTTTGTACTGCTGATAGCGCGAATCAACCGTGCCGATAAAACCAGCAGAGTTCTTGGCCCATGTGGACTCCAGCTCTTTGCTGTATCCATAAATGGCCCAGGGTACGCGGGATCCAAACTCAGTCATCAGCTCGTTGACCTGCTTTTCCTTCATCGATACCTCAACGCGCTGCTTGTGCCGTCCATAAATAATGACCGAGTAGGTTTTGCCTGTAGGAATCATATTCACGGAATGCTTCGTTACCTTCTTATAAACCCAGGCCAGATCGCCAACAGGAGAAACCCAGGTCGAGAACAGGCTCTTATTGACGAGCCATGAGCCGGCAACTTCCAGGCTTCCGTATTTCTTTGTCGGCCCAAGCCGCTGCTGCTCGATCTCCATGGAGAGCTGCTCGGCGTTTCCGTAGACCGAAAGGTGTTTCCACACTGGGGTCGTTGGCAGTTCCCCATACCGGCGAATGGCCTTGACGCAGTTCCAAACACCCAATAAGAAGATCAGAGAGACAACGAGTACCGACCAGAAGTCCCGCGAAAAATTAATGTCGCTGAAATTGGCAATGGCGAGCGCGATGCCGCCGGCCACAATAATTCCATTGATGACCAGGAGATTTCGGTTGGCCCTCCTGGCCTCTCCTTCTAACCAAGATGCCATACTGCCTCGCTTGATTTTTTTGGGGAAATATAGAGGGAGCTTATCACGATTCAGAGAAGTTTAGACCAGGAAATTCATCCTTAGACATGAGAAAGCCGTTGGAGAATTAGCGAGCTCCTAGCTATTAGCCCTTAGTTTTTAGCAATTAGCGTTTGTCAATTCCCCAACTGACAGATACTGCTTGCCTGTTGGTCTCATTGGTGTAGGATCACCCGATCACCCGATCACCCGATCACCCGATCTAAAAGTTCGGCAGCTTCCATGACTTCCGTAGACTTTTGTACTGTGCTTCCGGCAGTTGCACCAGGATCGGCGAGCGCATTGGATCGAGCCAGGCAAGCATCGTCTCAATATCCGCCTGCGACATGGCAGTGCAGCCGACTGTCGTGGTTTCCGGATCACGCCAGATATGGAGAAAAATGCATGACCCAGCGCCCGGGATCGCCGATCTCGCCTTGTTCGCGGAGTTGTGATCCACAACCATTCCCCATTGATAGCGCTCGTCGCCCAGCAACATGTGCTCCGAGCTATTCCAGTCAGGAGAAACCGAACTACGATCCACAATACGGTTGTAAAACTTGGAGCGGGGATCGTCGACGCACTCCACCGACTTCGTCAATGCTATATAAGGCATTTTCCAAGCAGAGGGTTGAGCCGGCGCGTAACCAAAGGTAGCGCTAAGACGAAAAATCCCCGCCGGCGCTTTGCCATCTCCTTCTTTCTTGATCGGACCCGAAGCCCTCGGAACGTTGCGAATGCCAATACCCCAACCAAGTCCGCTCTTGCCCACAACCACATTCACGGGTTGGCCAACGGCTTTCCAGCGATCTCGCGCGTTCTCACGTTCATAACGTTGGAGCCGTCCGTGGATTGCGTTCCAATCGGAGGTTGTGACTACCAGGAGTTGCGTTGAGCGTTGAGCCTGGACAGTCGCATTCAGGCAACAAGTAAGAATCAAGCTGAAGCAGAGAAGGAAACTGGAAGAAGGTAGACGGAACATCAAAATTGTAGTTTCAGATCGCGCGGTTGCTAAGTAATCCCACCCTGCCATAAAAGGCGGAGGGTGGGAATTCAGATCACCAGAGAATCGATCGCTCGATTACTTGGTAGTTACTCGCTTCAGTGCGAGTTTAAGAGTCACTTTGACCCCATTGGTCTGCTCGCGGACGGTTTCCCCTGTCAACTCATTCTCCGTAAGTTGTGCGGTGGAATGATACTGGGCATCTTCAACCGTAACGTCGAAAGTCACTTTGTTGCCATCGACCACGCCATTGTCGATGTTAAATCCTTGTTCCTCTTCGCTAGGTCCGCCAGTGCCGGTCAGTTTCTTGCCATCCTGGGTCAGGATCAGGAATACCGGCTGAGATTGCGTCTCGCCAGCCTCGTTCTTGATTGTGACCGCGCCCGACCACTTCCCCGTTGCCGGGCCAGGTGTGCTCGCCATAGCAGGAAACAGAAAGCTCAGAACCACCGCAAAAACAACGAACGCCTTCATGATCTTGTCTTGCACCATCGTGTGCTCCTCCGGGGCCGTAATATGCCAAGTGAGAGGATACCAGAAATTCGCGCAGGCGAGCCTCAGCTTAATATAACTTTAGCTTTAAGTTCAGGTCGTGCCTCGTAGATTCTTGATAGAAATTACTTTTGATCCTTTTCCTGCTCCTTCTGGTTGACCGGCTGGTTCTGGCCTTCAGGTTTCCGGACTTGGCGCATCAGCGGTCGTTCAATCGTTGTACAGGTTGTGACGCTTTCTAACTGAGGATTCGGGCCTGGAGAGAAGTTGTAGCTTTGAATAGCGAGACAAGTCCCATTCACATTGAGATTGTTTCTTCCAGCGTAGATTCCTTTATCGAAAGGCATTTGTGGCCATTTGCGCTGTGTCTGTATCCCCGGTTTTTGCGCAGGCAGTGACAACTGTGGCCGGGACCATCCACCTTTCATATCTGGATCTTTCACGCCGTCCGGCTGCGATGTCGCCTGGGCCGCTGTATTTATCGTGGATTTCTTCTCATCAACAGATGGAGCTGGTGAATTTTTGGCTTGAGTGTTTGAAAGAGGCGCTACGGGTTGCGCCGATTGACCGGCAGCGGTGAGTGAAACCGCGCCGGCAAAGCAAAGAGCAAGAATGCCTGGAATCCGCATAAGGAACTCCTCTGCATAAGATTTTACGTCAAACGCCGCCAAAAACATTCAAAAAAAAACCATCTAAATGTTTACCCGGACCGGAACCACATCAGCACGCCACAACAGGATTTAGACACGTTTTGCACAGACGTCACTCGCCGCGAGACTAAAAGGCAAATGAAGAGCGCCTGCTGATGTTGCTGCTTCTATAAACTATGAGTTGTTTTTTTACTTCAAATCACTCGTGCAAACCGCGCATTCGATGAGGCTTTTGGCATCTCACAGGTTTTTTCTTTTCTCAGCAAAAAAAATCAGGCAAATAAAGAGGTTGACTGGTTCTTCAACTGGTTGACAAAAATACTTGAGCAGCTAGAATACCGCTTCGTCCTTCAATAATTTATTTCCACCATGACCAGCCCCCCAACATTGCCAAGCGTTCTTCTTCAGACTGATTTTCCAGAACTCACCTTACATGCTCGCGGCAAAGTTCGCGACCTTTACAGCCTCAATGGACATTTGTTGTTTGTGGCAACGGACCGGATCTCGGCCTTCGACTACGTTCTGGCTACGGGCATTCCGGACAAGGGGCGGGTGCTGACCCAGCTCTCGCTTTTCTGGTTTGAATTCCTGAAAGACCTGGTGAGCAATCATCTGGTCACGGCCGATGTCGCAAAGTATCCTCCGGTGCTGCAAAAATACGCCGATCAACTCCAGGGTCGCTCCATGCTGGTCAACAAGGCGCAGATGGTGGATATCGAATGCGTGGTTCGCGGGTATCTCTCCGGCTCCGGATGGAAGGAATACCAGCAGAATGGCAGTGTATGCGGAATCCGCCTGCCCCAGGGTTTGAAAGAGTCCGACAAGCTGCCTGAACCAATTTTTACTCCCGCGACCAAAGCCCTGAGCGGTCACGACGAAAACATTTCGTTTGCTGAAATGTGCAAACGCATCGATCCTGAGTTAGCGAGGAAGCTGCGGGATTTAAGCTTGGCGATTTACAACAAGGCTGCCGATTATGCAGCCACTCATGGAATTATCATTGCAGATACGAAGTTCGAATTCGGTCAAACGGCTCAGGGTCTTGTGCTCGCCGATGAGGTTCTGACGCCGGATTCTTCCCGCTTCTGGCCGGCCGATCGATACCAGCCGGGCAGGGCCCAAGAATCTTACGACAAACAATTTGTTCGCGACTATCTGGAAACAATCCATTGGAACAAACAACCTCCTGCTCCGCCATTGCCGGATGATGTCGCTCGAAAGACCAGCGAGAAATACATCCAGGCCTATCGAGTTCTGGCGCGACAGGAATTACCGGCAGGATGAATTACTGAAAACAGCATGAACGTACTCGATTGGGTCGTGATTGCAATCGTGCTGCTTTCCGTACTGCTTGCCATTGCGCAGGGTTTTTTCTTTGAAGTAATTTCGTTGGCTGGAACGGTAGTTGGATATTTGTTCGCAGCCTGGGGCTATGGACGTTTGGCCCCATGGTTTTTGCCGTATGTGAAATCACCGGCAATCGCCGACTTGGCTGCTTTTTTATCAATTTTTGTCGCAGTCGTTCTGCTGGCAGGCGCAACTGCACGGATTGTCCGCTGGATAATTCGAGAAGTGGGGCTGCGTTGGGTTGATCGGTTTCTTGGTGGCGCGTTCGGGCTGGTGAGGGGCTTGATCGTGGTCACTGTGGGGGTGTTGGCTCTTACTGCGTTTGCTCCCGAGTCTCGGGAGCTTTCTGAATCGTTTCTGGCGAAATATCTGCTGGTGCCGGGAAGAGGAGTAAGTTGGCTGGCTCCTTCGGTCATGCGTCAAAAATTCAGGGAAGGTGTGGCCCGATTGCGCCAGGGAGCCGCGCCCGAACACTAATATTTTTTCAGCGGTCGAAAGTGAGGAATCTGTGAAGGACCAGCTCGAAGCTCTCGTTGCGCAGATGTACAGCAGCGGCATTCTCTATTCAGAGGCTGTGCGGGAATTTAAGAAGCGTTTTATCACCAATGTTCTTCAACAGAACAAGGGCAATCAATGCAAGGCGGCGCGGGAACTGGGAATGCATCGCAATACGCTGAGTCGCACCATTGCAGAACTTGAACTGGATATGCGGGAGTTCCGCGAAGGTTTGCGGAGGCCCGTGCGAAGCGAGAAACCCATACCGGTTGAGAAATTGGAGAAGAAGGTCGCCCGTTAGTCCAGCGGCAGCTTTTTCGCAACTGTTGCAATCCAACTAAGGTGACAACCCTGGCTTCATCTGCCGAAGAACAACGTGGTAGTGGTGTGTCTGCCTTCGTTGCACCCGGCTTCAACTGGGACCGTGCAGACGCCTATCTGTTTGATATCGATGGCACGCTGGTGCGCAGCCGCGATCCGGTGCATTACTTTGCCTTCCAGCACGCTGCGCGGCAGGTCTTTGGCCTGGACGCGACCATTGATGGCGTTCCTGTTCAAGGTAACACCGACGTTGGCATCCTACGGGCTGTGCTTCAACAAAAAGGGCTTACCGATCCGGAGATTGAAGCGGGCCTGCCGCAGTTAGTGGAGCACATGTGTGCGGAAGTCACTCGTAACGCCTCGCAAATGTCTCCTGAACTCTGCCCGGGTATCCGCGAATTGATTTCCCTGCTTTACTCTCAAGGGAAGTTACTTGGAGCAGCGTCCGGAAACCTCGAGACCATCGGATGGCTCAAACTTGAAAGAGCCGGCATTCGGCACCTGTTCTCCTTCGGCTCCTTCTCGCACCCGCTGGAGTTCCGCGCCGACATCTTCCGGCAAGGAGTAGAGAGCGCCCGGCGGTTGTTGGGTCCGGACGGCACAGTCTACGTCGTTGGCGATACTCCCGCAGACATTGAAGCAGCGAGAGTGGTTGGGATACCGATCATCGCCGTAGCCACTGGTATCTTTCATTTCGAGCAATTATGCGCGCTGCAACCCGACGCCTGCTTCAGGTGTGCAACGGACATGCTCAAAAATACCCCAAATAACAATTGTTGAAGCAACTGCAACTTTTAGGGTACCGAGCC
>DASZFK010000479.1:0-7212 GCA_035939855.1 Candidatus Angelobacter sp. | reverse complement strand
TGATCGCAGGCGCCGCCGGACTGCTGCTTGGCCTCTATCTCGTCTATCGGCTATCCGGTTGGGCGCTGAAGCTCTTCCGGCAACGCTCCGGCATCCGCGAACTAAGCGACTGGGCAGCCGTGCCGATGATTTTTTTGTTGTTTGGAGTCTTGGGATTTTTTGCCGAGCCGATAAGCAATACCGTCAGTCGCTACATCGAACACCAGGCAGACATCTATGGCCTGGAAGTAACGCACGGCATCATACCAAACTCACAAGAAGTGGCCGCCCAATCCTTCCAGAAGCTGGGCGAGCTAAGTTTGGATTATCCCTACCCCAGCAGATGGGTGGTGCTGTGGTATTACGACCATCCGGCAATCGCGGATCGGCTGCGGTTTGCGCGGGAATACGACCCGTGGCGACAAGGACCGGCGCCGAAATATGCAAAGTAATCCGGGTTTCATAGATGTCGCATAAGGTTATGCCCGCCAAAACGTGAATTTTGTTCTCGTTAGCGACGGCCCTTACGTCCCCTGACTTCAGGCTCCTGACTCCCTTAGCGTATCAGGGGCGAAGCCCCTGGCTAGTAAGAGCTTGCTGCTTAATGAACGCCGGTTGTCTGGCTTCCCCAGACAAGCGTGACGAGTCCTGCCCAAATGGTCGTCTGTTTCATGCCAAAAAAAGGAACGTTCGACACGATGCCGTTACTTTGGAGATAAGCCATAAACTCGGCATAAACTGCGCCAAAGTCAAATCTGTCGCTGGTGAAAGGTGGATCAATAGTTTCCGTGCTGATGTCTGGAGGATCGAACCCAAAGCTCGAGTGCTTTGGATAATTCATTACAACAGTACCGACTTCGGCCATGCTTGCCATTTTTTATCTCCCTGTCAAAATATCGAATCCACTTTTCCAACCACAGGATTTTAGATAGTCAGGAGGTTTCTTGCCGCATTCGTAGCGGCCCAGAAAATCAAGATTGTCCTTTACGTTGTATCTTAGTTCGAGAGAGCCAAATGAGAACTGACTTCGATTGTTAAAAAAACTCTTATTCGACCACCCGTTCTGCGATTCTGTAGCGACTGTGAAACGTCCGGTTCGATAGGAGTATGCCAGATTCGCATGGACAAGAAAATCAACATTGTTTTTGGAATTCGGCTCCTGTACGGAACCAGCAACACCCTCAATGTCGATGGTTGGTTTGGTATTCGCGCTTGCCCGAGCGGAGGGGAGATGAACGAACGGCATTTGCAGTTGTAGCTTACCTCCAACCTGCCACTCGTCTTTGCGAACGCCACCCTTAAGTGAGTGATTGACCCGTGCAATCCCCCCAAAGTCCCATCGCACGCTGTGGGAGGTTGATTGCGTAAGAGTCATCCCTTCGATGCTTGCTGCAATGCGCTGGAAATCTTTGCTGTTGCCCGATCCCTCCCCGTCTCCTCTCAATTTGAAGAGAAAAGAATCGCCCGGTAAAAGGTAATCATACCGGGCTTTAAAACGTATAGAAGGCTGGAAAGAACTGCCTGAGTTCAGATCAGGTGCGATATTAACCTGAAAACACTCATCCCCAATGATGATTGGCGTTCCGACAGTCTGTCCCTGTTCGCTCAGGACATCTTTGGCTGCTGTCGCTTCTTCACTCTGTGTAGAGCGGCTTTTTGTGCCTATCCCCTTATTTTGCAGATTAGTTAAGGCATTTTTAAGGTCGTCCAGGTTTTTTGGCGCGAAATTCAGAGCTGACACTTGCAATGACACTGCTTTTCCATCGCCACCAACAATGACTGGAACGTTATCGAAGGTTTTGAGTAACGCGCGAGGGTTGTCGCTGTTGAATTTTTTCGCGATAGCATCCTTCCATTTTTCTACAGGTCCCTGGGACTCCAGCCACGTGAAGATCGCATTTTCAACTGTTGCCAGATCCTGCTGCGGATCGAACTGAAAATGGTAGATCGAAAGTGGCCCGAGCTGCGGCTTTAATCGTTCGAGAATCCCTTTGGGGTTCTTTTGAAATTCGTTGAGCAAATCGGAAGTCTCGGTCAACGACCGATCTGCAAATATCACCCGAAGTTCCCCTGACACCGTTCGGACTATCGATCCATCGAGTGCGCGTGCGCCGACTTGCAGGTTTGCCAGTGGCTGAAATGAGTCAAACAACGCCAGATAAAGTTCGCCGTTTGCAGGAGAGTAAACAAATGCTCCAGATCGAGCGTCCTGGGTAACAGGTCGCAAACGCATCATCAGTTGCCAAATCTGAGCATCATGTGAAAAAGCACGATTTGAACACTGTCCGGGAATACTGTCTCTATCGATGTGCTGCGTGATGTCGAATTCAACATTAAGCTGATCGGGGAGGACAGGTTTTTTAGGGTCTTGAGTACCTAATCTCGTACCGGTAATATTTCCTAGCTTAATGGATGCTGCAAATTCGGGACTCGTTGAACCTGGCGTTAACACCTGAAGTTGAACACTGGCAGGAGGGTTGGCAAACAATTCTGCAAAATCTGCCTTGGCTACAGTGGCTTTCATCGACTCGCCTTGCCACGTAGTTGGAACCTCTTTTCCATCAACGTTGATGGATGCCTTCATATCCGTTAAACGTTTTCTAAGATCTTTGTCTTTAACTTTCACCATGATCGAGAACTCATCGGCTTTCGGGTCAATATTGATCAGCGGTGTAGTCAGAAGAAAACCGGAGGCCGCGGGAGTCCCTTGGCTGGAAACCACGCCATTATCTTGCGGCTTAGCAGCGGCATTCGAAGGATTAACACGTTGCTTAGTAACCGGAACAGCGTTGTCGCGTTTTTCTTGAGTTATGCTATGCGAGTTTGTGCTATTGGCTTGTGCGTTTTGCTCGGCTGACCCAGTGTTAGCGGCTCTTTCGTTTTCTTTCCCTGCAACCTCTGGATTCTGTGTTGGCTCACCGATTGGACATGGATTCTTGTTGAGCACATCCGAAAGTTCTTGCTTCAAAATAGCCGTTTCTTCTGGGGTTAATATTCGCAGGAAGGCCGGCTTCAAATCTCCTCGCGAAGCTGAATAGGCCTCGAGTTCGTGGAGATAGCTTTCACACTTTGCATTGGTTTCATGGAATTTTGCTTCAAATGCGCCTTTTGTCGGTGGCACATTCATGCTCTTCCGCTGTTGCAAGAATCCTTTGATCTTAAGAGTGACAGCCGCAAGCTGTTGTTGCATAGCTGAGCTTTGCTGTGCCCACGTGACCGCACTGATCAAAAAGAGCGAGGCTCCAGCTAGCAATAGCCACCTTGTTTTCATTTCCGTTACCTCTTTCGTTTCACAATTGCGACCGATGTGAGAATAACTTCATGACACGCGCGGGCCCGTTATCACAGTTTCCCTTTTTGGAAAAGCATAGCGAAAGTCACTATATATGCAAAGCCTCAAATCTGCAATTTTCTGCAATTTTCTTGTTGGAAGGGCTGCGAAATGCCGAACTCTACCGAACCAGAAATTCCAGCGCCTCATGAATCCACGGAAGAATCGCGTTCACGCAGGCTGCATAAGCGATCAACAGCAGGAGAAAGGAATAGAGTCCAACGTATTTGTGCTCTGAGGCTCGCGGCGGCTGGCAATTTCCTTCAAGGAGCTTTTGCAGATGCGTTACCCGCATTTCCATCGACCCGGCGGCCTCGGGCAATAGATGGCAAGCAACAATCGCATCTTGCTGGGAAACACTTCGTCCGAGGCGGCCAACTTTGATCAGCGCTGATGACAAATCCAAAACCGATGCTCCGCCTGCCAAAGCGGCTTCATCTGCGGCGATCTCCGACGCGTTCATCCATTCAACGTCGGCCTTCGAAGAGAGGCGAGTTATTCGCAACACAAACTGTTTCAGATTGTCGAAAGATGTCACGTGCGCCGTCTCGTGAATTAGCGCTGCGGATAGCTCAGCGGATGTCAAGGTAGCGGCAACCTGGCGGCTAACATAGATCTTGGGCCGAAACATGCCACTGACTGCCAGCAAGGTAATAGCACGCTCTACCTGATAAACCGGAACCTTGATGTCCGGAATGCGGAGTCTGGTAGCGACAGCCTGCCATTGTTTCTGCAACTGCCGGGTCGCCGAGATCAGCCGCACTCCGCGAGCTACGATCACCAGAAGCACGAAGGCTCCCAGAATCGCCAACCCCAGCAGAGGAGATCCCATCAACTCGCCGGTGGAGCGCGGCTCGAACTTCAAGAATGCAGGGAGAACCAATCCAAACGTCACCAAAACTGCCAGCAGTAAGGGCAGAGCGCGGATGGTGAACAGCAGTTTGGCGGCCAAGCGAGGAGGCAATAGCCGAAGCATCGGCTTAAGGAGCCGAAAGCAAACCGAGCACACCATACCGGCGCTGGTCATCACGATGAACAGCACAGCCAGGCACAACGCGACACAAAGCGTGTAAAACATGGCTACTCCGAGCGGCGCAGTGCCCGCCGTTTGGCTTTCACCAGTTGTTCGAGTTTGTCGAGCATCTGCCGGTCAGCTTCCGTTACTACATCCACGAAGCACGACAGGATTGCATTGCTTGGTTTGCCCTCATGCAAAACCATGCCCATGAAATGCGCCGTCAAGCGTCCCTGATATTCCTCTTGCGTGAACTTTGCGGCATAGTAAAAGGCTCGACCAACCTTTCGACGCTCCAGCAGGCCTTTCTTGTAGAGCCGGTCAAGCGTGGTCATGATGGTGGTATAGGCGAGACGCCCGGCGACCTCGGAGTGTAAGTCGCGCACGCTGATCTCGCCTCGGGTCCATATCCGCTGCATCAGCTCGGACTCGAGGCTGCCGAGCTGATCCACGGAATATTTGGAATCTTCGTCTTGGCGTTTGGGCCACATAGCGCGAGATGTAACTTTACCAGAAGTCTTCAAACTATTCGAACTTCGTGGCGGTTACCTCGATCTGCGTGCGCTTCTTGCTGTTGATGTCATCCAGGCTGGTGACTAGCACGGGCTTGCCTAACGGAAGCTGGAAATGAAACACTTGTTTCTGTTGTCGTATGACCGGATCGCCTGCAAGTCGCGGGTCTTTAACCTGTTCGGGCAACGCAAAATTACTCATTTCAACGCTGATGCTGGCTGTGAGCTTCCCTTCTACATCTTCCAGGGTGCAATCGAGATTCAATCCTACCTCGAGGTATTGAAATGAGACATCTTTGTCGTGTTCTGATGCAACGAGCGGCGTGCGCACACCCACTTTGATCGAACTGGGCCGTGGTCGCTGGTTCGCCAGCGTCGCGATAGCCGGAAACACATAGCTGCGTTCGTTGATTCTCTTCCCATCTTCGAGTTCATAGACTTTGAAGTTGAGTTTGTA
The DNA here is from genome assembly GCA_035939855.1 of Candidatus Angelobacter sp. Classification (GTDB taxonomy): domain Bacteria; phylum Acidobacteriota; class Terriglobia; order Terriglobales; family Acidobacteriaceae; genus Angelobacter. The sequence goes on along the minus strand of DASZFK010000479.1, from coordinate 1,918 downwards.
GGTTTCCGCGGGTTTGGCTTCTTGCGAGGCTGGCTGCGCCGCTAGTGATGAAACCAACGCGAATATCAGCCAAAGTGGCAGTAGTTTTTTCATAATTCTCCTTATCGAGTGCTGTTATTGAAATCCATTTTTGTTGGCGGTTCAGATTGCATCAGAAAGGCTCTGGCATCTCCGCAGGTTCGTCAGGATGGCTTTGCGCGATGATCTCTTGCCTGGACGTTCGGGCGAGATACCGCAACAAAAGTTTTTCCTGATCGGACAAGGGAGCAGGTGTGGGAAAGCGGTCTGGCCGCCTATCGACTACCGCCACGACCGGCTCCTGGTGGCGTGGCTGGATTGCTTTCTTGGCCACGTAAAGCCTTTGCGTAACTGCCGAAGCAGAACGATCGACCGAAGGCGAGACTACGTATGCAACCGGTGGCCTGGGAGGTTCGATCGGGCGTTCCGAAAGAACGATGATGAAGACCAGCGCGGCAACCGCAGCCGTTGCTGACCCTGCCCAAATCCAGGCCCATCTCCATAGCCAGGATTTCTTCTTTCCTGCTTGATCACGCAGATTGGCAATCACGCGCGTTTCCAGGCCGGGACGCGGCTCCACATCCGAATATGAGTCAAGTAGGGAATCGAGCAGCAAGTCGAGATTTCGGTCTTTTTCCTGTTCAGCCATGTTTCTTTACCTCCATGAGGACGGCAAGCTTTTCCTTGAGCAGTTTGCGCGCGCGCATCAACCGCGTGCGCACCGAACTTTCAGGAATACCGAGCACTTCGGCAATTTCGCTGGAGTTCAACTCTTGTACGGTTGAAAGCTCCAGTGGATGACGAAGTTCCTCGGGCAGCGCCGGAACAAGCTGCTCCAGCAGCCGCTTCAATTGCTCCCCAGCGGCCTGTTCCTCGGGACCACGACCGGGCGCCGGAAGTTGCTCCAGGAGTTCCTCACCAACTCCTTCGTCGTTCAGGGAAACAGCATTCAGCGAAGCCGTAGATCGCGAGGGACGCCGGTCCAAAGCAACCGTCCAGGCGATGCGGGCCAGCCAGGTCTTCACGTTGCGCACGTCGTTCAGCCGTTTTTGGTATTTCAAGACCCGCAGGAAACATTCCTGCACGGCATCTTCCGCATCGTGATGGTTGCGCAGTATCGAGTAAGCAATCCGGAAGAGCATTGAAGTGTGCTGGGCCACCAGAGCTTCAACGGTTTCCAGTGGGGCTTCAGCCCTAGCCTTGCTTATTTCCAGAATCGCCTCTCTTGGAATTACCTGTCCGGCCATTTGCCTTCCTAAAGGTAAAGACATCTGGAGAACGAAAAGTGTTCTGATTTATTGCAAGATTAAAATAAATTTCAAATTCCAGATTCTCCTCTACAATGCATAACGCGTTTTGCAGGAGGCGCTTCGATGGCATATATGGGCCGAATGAAATTCGTTGTTGGAGCGGTGATCATCTCGTTGGTTGCGCTGGTGGTTGCACAACAGGACGCGCCCCAAAACTCCCAGCCCAATCCGTATCGTACGATCGAGAACTGGGCCAACCTGCCTGAAGGCAGGTCATGGGGTTCGACAAGTGCTGTAGACATCGGCCCCGACGGCAATATTTGGGTAGCGGAAAGATGTGGCGCCAACACTTGCGCCGGTTCCAGCGTTCCGCCCGTTCTCCAGTTCACTCCTTCCGGCAAGCTGCTCAAGAGTTTTGGCGCGGGATTGTTTGTCTTTCCGCACGGCATCTTCGTGGATAAAGCAGGCAATGTTTGGATTACCGATGCCCAGGGTAAGGACGGCAAAGGCCATCAGGTCTTCAAGTTCAGCTCCGAAGGCAAAATCTTGATGACGTTAGGTCAGGCAGGGGTCGCAGGAGATGGCCCGGACACCTTCAATCAGCCCTCCGATGTCCTGGTGGCTCCCAATGGTGACATCTTTGTTGCCGA
>DASZFK010000478.1:0-16884 GCA_035939855.1 Candidatus Angelobacter sp. | reverse complement strand
CCCCTTCACCTGGTACGTGACCGTGGGCACGGTGACTACTTTCGTTGTAGGCTATCTCACAAGTTTGCTGGAGACCGATGCCCAACAACCGTGAACTGGTTCGCGATCTCAATGCATGGCACTCCATAGCGATTGTTGCCGGGACCATCATCGGCAGCGGCATCTTTCTCGTGCCCAGCGAGATGATGCAGGCGGTTGGAACAGCCAAACTGGTTTATCTGGCCTGGATCGTCGGCGGCCTGCTTTCTTTCTTCGGCGCGCTCACCTACGCGGAGTTGGGAGCAATACGGCCCTGGGCTGGCGGAGAATATGTCTACGTCCGCGATGGTTACGGTCCTTTGGCCGGTTTTCTCTATGCCTGGACCTGGTTCCTGATCGCCAAGCCAGGATCTATTGCCACCATAACCACTGGCATTGTGCGCGTGTTGAGTAGTTTTTCGTCCTTCAGTTTTCTTCCGCATCCGCTGCTTACATGGCATATCAGCGCTAACCACGTTTTTACGATCAACTACGGGCACCTGATCGCAATCGCTGCAACCATCTTCATTTCCGGGATCAACTATGTCGGAGTGCGCCAGGCCGGAAACTTTCAACTCGCATTTACCGTGCTGAAGGTGGCGATGATCGTCTTTATTATCGCGGTGGTCTTCGCCATGGCCTCTGGAAGCTGGAGCAATTTCGGCACCCAATTCATTGGAGCTAAAGGCGGCATGCCCGGCTTCATGGCTGCGCTGGTGGCTGCGCTGTGGGCTTATGACGGCTGGAACGATCTCAACATGGTCAGTGGAGAGGTACGGAACCCGGAGCGAAATATCCCTCTAGCCTTGATTGTAGGCGTCATGCTGGTGGCAGTGTTGTACATGGGCACAAACGCTGCCGTGCAATACGCTATGCCAGCCACCGCCATGGCCAAATCCGACGTGCCTGCCTCTGATGCCACGCAACTCGCAATCGGTTACCGGGGAGCTCTCCTGGTCTCCATCGGCATGATTCTCTCGATGCTTGTGGGCTTGAATGGCACGGTCATGAGCGGAGGCCGTATTCCTTTCGCCGTCGCCCGTGATGGCTATTTCTTCAAAGCGCTGGCACAGGTCCATCCCCGATTTCATACGCCCGCACCGGCCATTGTGGTTCAGGCCATCATGGCGATTGTTCTGCTGCTGATTGTTGGAGCCTTTAAAGATTTATTCTCATTGACAATTTTTGCAGAATGGCTTTTCTACATGCTTGCCGCCAGCACCATCTTCATTTTTCGCAAGCGCGAACCGCACAAGCCGCGCCCCTATCGTACTTGGGGATATCCGGTCGTGCCCGCGCTCTTCATCGTAGCTGCAGCAATTTTGTTGTATTACACCTTCACCAATAAATTGATGTACTCCAGTATCGGCCTGGGAGTAATTCTGCTGGGCGTGCCGGTCTACTTCTATTTTGCTAGGCGCAAAACCCAGGAACCAGCGTGACGCTCTTCGTCTTTTACGCGACATTGAAGCTCGCAGCTTATATAGCCTGGTGCCGCATCGGTGTTGGCCTGTTTCGCCCGCTCGATGAGTCGAAGGAGACGTCTGCGTTGAAGTTCGGAGCAGTTCGTCTCCTGCTTGGCGTAGTATTTGGAACGGCTGTTTTCCTCTGGGTGTGGAAGCTGGACATTGGCAATTGGGCGATCTCTCACCTTGCACTGTATTTTCTGATTTATGCGCCCCTGCGCTGGATCGAGTGGTCGATCATGGGATTCCTGATGCAGCGCGAAGCTGCGTCCTTGCTGCTTGCTCCCCGCAAAGAATACTCGGCATCGACGGGTTCAATGGAAACAAGCGGATCACGCCTCCCCGGCGTTCTATGGAAGCTGGGCGGTATCCTGGTTTCCCACGTGGCCGACCTCCCGGTCATCATTGCATCGGGAGGAGTCGATTACGCGCTTCCGGTCGGGCGCTTTTTGTGCTAACCGCCGTTTTTCATTTGGTGTAATCAAAAATGCGAATCAAGAGTGGCCAGCACCGGAGGCGCGATAAGAAGTTAGCCCAGGGTGAAGCGAAACCCTGGGAAACCAACAGGGAAAAAGATATGAGCCCCGCTAGGGGCGGCACTCATCAGGCATTCCCTGAAGGTACATCAGTCGCAAACGATGTTGAAGTTGACTCTTGCTTCTAATTCATGCTTTCACCTGAGCCAAACTGAAGAGCACGCACGAATGGGGCAAAGAAATGCTCTTCCGAAATAATCTGGCTACAATTACTAAGTGACCAGACCCAATCTGATTTGTCACGCTGACTGGAGTATTCGACCGAAGAAACGGTGGTGTGCGAGGGCTACTCTAGGCAGCGATGGCAAATACACGGCTTACGCGCCGGAGAAGGTAGGCAGTTGCGATTCACTACTCGCTAGGCTTCGCGGAGAGGGTAAGGATTGTGTATTCGTTGGGTTCGATTTTCCTGTAGGTATCCCTGTTCACTACGCCAAACAAGTAGGGGTGACGAAATTTCTAGACTTTCTTCTGCTGCTCGGCCAACGCGAATGGAGCGATTTCTTTTCTGTATGCAATTCACCGGAACAAATATCCGCGCATAGACCTTTTTATCCACATCGTTCGGACAAAGGACGGAAGCAGGAAGAACTTTTTCTCAGCCATGGCGCCTCGTCCATGAAGCCTCTGCTACGCCGTTGTGAACTCGGAGGTAAAGACCGGAAGCAAGCCTGTTCTTTGTTCTGGACCCTCGGCCCCAACCAGGTGGGAAAGGCCGCCATTTCTGGATGGAGGGAAGTGTTGATTCCCGCGATTCAAGGGACGCGACAAGTTTATCTCTGGCCGTTTGATGGTCCACTTTCATCCTTGTTCGCACTTGGCAACATGGTGATAGCTGAAACTTATCCGGCAGAATGCTATGGCTGGTTCCCCGGGAAGCTACTTGGACGCAAGGGCGACTCCGTCGTCCGAAAAGAGTTCTGTTCGTCATGGCTTTCATGGGCTGCGAGGAACGGAATCGTCATGGATCAAAGGCTCCAGGAAGGGATATGCAATGGATTCCCCTCTGGCGATGATGCATTTGATGCCGTCGTCGGTCTTTTGGGGATGATTCAATTATGTATGGGCACACGTCCGTTTAACGAACCCACTGAAGCCGACATCGTTGACATTGAAGGATGGATTTTGGGCCGCTGACTTCATTGAGAATTGATTGAATCGATTTACTCAGAATATTGAATCGTTTTAAGAAAACAATTACTCTTGTATCCTCAAATCAGGGAGAGCGATGATCAGCAGTCCGTCAAAAGCATCTCATCCGGCCAAATGGGTACCCACGTTGTACTTTGCCGAGGGGCTGCCCTTTTTCGCGGTGGCCACCATTGCCAGCCTCATGTACAAGAGCCGGGGTGTTCCCAATGACGTCATCACCTCCTATACCAGCTATTTAGGGATCTTCTGGATATGGAAGTTCCTCTGGAGCCCGTTTCTGGAAGCGTTCAAGACGAAGAAATTCTTCGTAGTGCTCTTTCAGGCCACTGGCGGCCTCAGCCTGGCGTTGTTGGCGCTGACGTTGCCGCTCCCTCACTATTTCACATACACCATCGCCTTGCTGGGGGTGGTGGCTTTTTCCTCATCGACGCACGACATTGCCGCCGATGGCCTATACATTGCCAGCCTCTCGGCTAAGCAGCAGTCTGCATGGGCCGGCTGGCAAGGAGGCTTCTACAACGTAGCGCGTTTCTTTTCCCAGGGCGGCCTGATCATCCTGGCCGGTTATCTTGAGAAGCATCTGGGAATTACAACTGCATGGGTGATCGTCTTCAGTGGTCTGGGTGTGATTATGGTCCTGCTCAGCCTCTATCATTCCTGGGCGCTTCCGAAGATTGAAACCGAACGGCATTCTGAAAGCATGCGCGACATTCTTGCGACTCTGTGGGACGTAATTGTTACGTTTTTCAGGAAACCCAACATCTGGGTCTTTATCCTGTTCATCATTCTGTATCGCGCAGGGGAAGGGCAGGTCGTGAAGGTGGGTCCGCTGTTCCTGCGCGATGCTGTCTCCAGCGGAGGACTAGGACTCTCAACCGATCAGGTGGGAGCGGTTTACGGAACGGTTGCCAGCCTGGCCTTCATCGGCGGCAGCATTCTTGGCGGATATTTCACATCGTGGCTCGGACTCAAGCGTGCCTTGTTCTTTCTGGTGTGCGCCATGAATCTCCCCAATCTGGCTTATGTCTTCCTGAGCGCCTATCATCCGGCCAGCACGATCGCGATTGCCACGGCGCTCAGCGTCGAGATGTTCGGTTATGGCTTTGGCTTTGTCGGAGTGATTTTGCTGATGATGCAGGAGATCGCACCGGGTAAGTACCAGACTTCCCACTATTCTCTCGCCAGCGGTGTCATGCAGGCTGGCTTCGTCCTGTTCGGCTGGATGAGCGGTAAGATCCAGGTGAGAATTGGCTATCAATCGTTCTTTATTTGGGTGCTGATCTCAGCCCTACCGGCCCTGATTCTTTCCCGATTCCTTCCAATCCGCGGCGGGACTCAAGCACCGGCGGCTGCCCAGGTCGCCGAGGCATAAGTTCAACACCAATATTTTGGAGCATGAATGGCACTGACACTGGAGCAAGCAGTCGGACAGCAATTCCTTCTAAGCTTCATCGGCAAGCAACAACCTTCGCCGGAAATCCTGGACATCATGCGGCGCCAGCACATCGGCGGCATTGTCCTTTTCCGTCACAAGAATATGGGAACGCTTGCCGAACTTCGCAAACTGACAGCCGCGCTGCAGAAAGCTGCTGCCGATTCTAAACAGCCGCCGCTGCTGATCGCCGCCGACCAGGAGGGCGGCCAGCTCATGGCCATTGGCGAAGGCACGCAATTTCCCGGCAACATGGCATTGGGCGCCACCCGGTCGGAAAAGCTTGCCCAGGGAGTAGGCCAAGCTATAGGACGCGAACTGGCTGCGGTGGGCGTGAACGTGGACTTCGCCCCGGTCTGCGATGTCAACAATAATCCCCGAAACCCGGTTGTTGGGACTCGCTCTTTTGGGGACGATCCTGCGCTCGTGGGGCGCTTGAGCGCGGCATTGATCAAGGGACTGCAATCATCGGGAGTAGCAGCCACTGCCAAACACTTTCCCGGACATGGTGATGTAGCAAGTGACTCGCATCATAGCGCGCCGGTTGGTCCACATGACGCCCGGCGGATTGCGCGTATCGAACTCCCGCCGTTCCGCGCTGCCATCAAAGCAGGCGTGCGCTTGATCATGACTGCGCACATCATCATGCCCGCGCTCAATGGTGGAACGGGCCAGCCGGCGACCGTCTCTCCAGCTATCTTGCGAGATCTGTTGCGCAAGAAACTTGGTTTTGGCGGCTTGATTGTGGGCGATGCCATGGACATGCACGCTATGGAACAAGGACACGGCTACATAGCGGAGGCTATGGCCGCGGTTGCCGCCGGCCTCGATCTGGTTCTGCTGAACCATGATCTCTCCCGGATCGAGGCGGCTTTTGCCAATGTTGTGCACGCAGCCAAGCGCGGTTTGCTCTCGTCGCAGCAGATTGCGGCTTCACCGCAACGTATTCTGGCTCTTAAAGCCTGGATCAGCAGGACAAAGCAGCCGACCCTCAGCGTCGTCGCTTGCCGCGACCATGTATTGCTTGCCAGGCAGGTCTCGGAAAAATCAATCACCCTGGTTCGCGATACTGCGCGGCGATTGCCTCTGCGCCTTCGGTCCGACGCCAGGATTGCGGTGGTAGTGCCTCGTCCTCAAGACCTGACTCCGGCGGACACCTCGTCTTATGTAACCCCAGCGTTGGCAGCCGCAATAAGGCGCTATCATGCCCAGGTTGACGAATTTCTTATCGCGATGAACCCTGAAATAGCTGACGTAAAATCACTCAGGGAAAAACTCAAAAGCTACGATTTAGTGATTGTGGGGACAATCAACGCCACTGCGCACCGGGGCCAGGCAGACTTAGTTAATGCCGTGCTCAAACAGGGAACACCGTTGATCGCCGTCGCGTTGCGCATGCCTTATGATCTCGCTGTCTATCCTAGCGCAGCAACGTATGTTTGTGCGTATAGCATCCTGCCACCTTCGATGGACGCTCTAGCGGCCGCAATGTGGGGAAGAATTCCGTTTCGGGGACGACTTCCGGTGACGATTCCACAGAAGCTTTAAGCGACAACCAAAAACCAACTCACCGCAAAAGAAACCAAGATCAACCGCAGAGGCCGCAGAGAAGAATTGATTGGGGCTGATGTAAGAAACTTTACGAGAAAAAGGACGCTGCTGAGAAACGAGAAAAAGGACGCTGCTGAGAAATACAGATTTTCGATTACCCAATTACCAACTTACTCAATTGCCAAATCTTGTTACTCAATTACCGAATCTTTCACGCCGCGTCGTCTTTGTTCTTCATTTCGGTGGTGTTCTGTCCCGAGTCTTGTGTAGGCATCTCAATGACTCGCTTTTCCATCGGCTCCCGGTGGGGTTCTGGGTTGCCTAACAAGCGATCTGCATATCCGACATAGTGCGCTACGTAGGTCTGCTCCTCATGGCTTAGGGTGGGATCAAGTTCCATCATTTTTTCCTCGACTCCCCTGACATGTTCGGGCACCCCATCCCTCTTTTTAAATGGAAGGAGGTTCTTAATGTCGAAGGATTTGATGATCCCCATGGCGTAAGGTCTCGGAAAATCAGTATTGTTATCTTAGATGCCAAGGGCCTCGATAGGATGCGTCGATTCAAATCCGCTAAACTGATGCGAGTGCCTGTCCAGCAGAAGCTTGGCCTGATTGCCGGCAACGGAGACTTCCCTCTGTTGCTGCTCGATGCTGCTCGTGCTCAGGGCGCGGAAGTCGTAGTTGCGGCGATTCGCGAAGAAACTTCTCCACAAATAGAAGAGCGGGGCGCCTCAGCCGTCTATTGGATGTCTCTGGGAGAGCTGGGCAAGCTGATTGACACCTTCAAGAAAGAAGGTGTTCACACCGCTATCATGGCAGGACAGGTCAAGCACAAGCAGATTTTTTCGAGCATCCGGCCGGATTGGCGTCTGGCCAAAGTGCTGTTCTCGCTGGCTACGCGAAATACCGATTCCCTGATTGGCGCGGTGGCCAAAGTGCTTGCCGAAGAAGGCATCAACCTGATCAGCTCCACCAGTTACCTCGAGCCGCTCCTGGCCCAGCCAGGAGTGCTCACCCAACGCAGCCCCAATGAGACCGAACAGAAAAACATAGAATATGGCCGCGCGGTGGCGCGTCATCTCGCCCAATATGACATCGGGCAGACCGTAGTGATTGCTGAATCCGCCTGTGTCGCCGTGGAGGCCATGGAAGGCACCGATGCAACCATTCTGCGCGCCGGAGAAATCATGAAGAGCCTGGCGCCGGATTCAAACGTAGGGGATAAAGCTCAAGGAATCGCAAACAGAGAACCCGATCACCCGATCACCCGATCACAAGCCAGCACTGAGGCGAGCCGAAGTGATCACCAGATTCTTCTAAGTCGCTCTCTCACAGTCATAAAAGTAGCCAAGCCCAACCAGGATATGCGCTTCGATGTTCCTGTAATCGGCGTGAAAACCATTGCAACCATGACGCAGGCCGGAGCAACTTGCCTTTGCGTGGATTCCGGCAAGTGCCTGCTGCTGGGGGGGCCAGCCGTGATCCAGGCCGCAGATGAGGCAGGGATTACGATTATATCTATCTAGCGATGAAAGTCTGATACTCCATAGTGTGCCACTTTCATCGAAAGTGCACACTACGGACTTGGCTGCACTCGATTTCCTCTGAGACAATCAAAAGATTGCAAAAACAAAGTCCAGTCAAAGTAGCAGTCGTCGGTGTCGGCGCATTTGGCAAGAACCATGCTCGCGTCTATCACGAACTCCAGCATCAGGGGATGGGAGTGGAACTGGTTGCGGTGGTTGATTCAGACCAGTCGCAGGCGCAAGCGGTGGCGCGAGAGTTTGGGTGCAAATCATTTGCCAGCCCCGAGGAATTGCGAGGCAGAGTAGACGCTGCTTCGGTAGCGGTGCCTACCGTGCATCATCTCAAGGTCGCTGCGGAGTTGATGGCTGCAGGTATTGATGCACTCATCGAAAAACCTCTAACAACCACATTGGACGAGGCAGATGAGCTCATACGCCTGGCCAATGCCAACCAACGCATCGCCCAAGTTGGACACCTGGAGCGTTTCAATCCCGCAGTTCGAGCGACGCTGCCGCTCATTACCCGGCCCATGTTTTTTGAGGTGCATCGGTTGAGCCTCTTTACGCCCCGCAGCCTGGATGTAGACGTGATCCTGGACTTGATGATCCACGACATCGACGTAGTACTGTCGCTGGTGAATTCGCCCGTCCGGGAAATCCGCGCTGTAGGTCTTCCGGTCGTCAGCGGCAAGGTAGACATTGCCAACGTGCGCATGGAATTCCAATCCGGGTGCGTAGCCAATTTCACAGCCAGCCGAGTGAGCACCGAACGGGTGCGCAAACTGCGATTCTTTCAGCCTTATGAATACATCTCCATCGACTACAGTCGTCAGGATGTTTTGCAACTTCAAGTTGCTTCCGAGCACAAGCTCACTCCGGAACAACTCCAAGCCCTGGCGCAATCTCCGGTGCCGATTCCAGGCGTTCTGATGAACCGGCCATCCATCCAACCGGAAGAACCGCTCCGAGCGGAACTTAAGTCTTTTATTGAGGCCGTTCGCCTGCGGAGCAAGCCGGCCATCCCATTGGAGGATGGACGCCGTTCACTGGCCACTGCTTTGGACATCGTTTCCGCCATTGCCGATCACAGCCGACGTGCTGGCCTTAGCTCTTTGTAAAGCGTTTGTAAAGCTGCAGCGACTTGTCTACCTCGATTTTTCGGCTTTTTCCACTAGATTACAGGTAATTTACAACCCATTAGTGCATGGAACTCTCGCAATCGACGTTCTTAATGAGAAAATAGAAAACATAGACGCGAAGGCTGAGTCTAAGAAGTCAGGTGTTGGTTTGACCCCCGTCATGGAAGCTCCCGTTCGTGAAGCAGAAAAGTCGCCCGCAACCTCGGAAGAGCTCCATTTACTGATCAGTGAGCTGGATGATGAAATTACCCGGTACCGCAGACGGGAGGCGGTTTGGCTGTCGATCGTTCTGCACGCAATGTTTTTCGTGGCTGTGCTCACCGCGCCCAAATGGCTGCCTCACAGGATCGTTATCCTTCCGGCCAATGATCCGCACAATCAAAAGACACTCTTGACTGCGCCAAGCGATATGCAGCGCGTGAAACCTCCAAAGACTGACGTAATTTCCGACAAGAACCGCATTGCGCAAACCCGCGTTCCTGTCCCAAATCGAGAAGCTCTCCGCAAGCTATTGGAGTCCCAGCGCCCCGGACCTCCAGCGCGGCCGGTGCCTGCGCCGGCTCAACCCGCGATGCAGCAGCAGGCTCCGCCCGCAGAGCAGCCGCAAAATGCTGCCAACGTTGCGCCGCCCCAGCAGCAACCACCGGCACAAACCCCCGCGGTGCGAAGCCCGGCCCCTGCAACCAGTGCATCGAACCCGTTTAAGGTTGGCTCGCCCGGATCGGTCGTTCAGCAAGCCATACAAGCTTCCGCCGGAACCCATGGCACGAGCCGGGTGCGCTTCGGAGGCGACTATGGAGTACGCCACGAGCGAAACTCAGACCCGCGCGGAGATCTGGAGATACTGAGCGATACGATGGGCGTTGATTTTGGCCCTTACTTGCAACGGATAGTGCACGACGTCAGAGAACAATGGTACAACCTGATTCCAGAGTCGGCCAAAGCGCCGCTGATGAAAAAAGGCAAACTGGCAATCGAGTTTGCGATTCTGCCGGATGGCAGGGTTGCAGGCTTGAAGATCGTGTCTAGCTCTGGAGATATAGCGCTCGATCGCCCGGCTTATGGCAGCATTACCGGCAATGATCCGTTTCCTTCTTTACCTAGAGAATTCAAAGGGCCTTTTCTCCAGCTTCGATTCAAGTTCTATTACAACCCTGACAAAAACGATCTCGACTAGAGTTATCCTCGACGGGCCATCATCTGGATCAACATGCGTTGGACGAATGGCATGTAGATGAGCGCTGCAGCCGCGCCCAGGGCAAATCCCAACCCGATGCGGTCCGCTATCAGGAATGGAGACAAAGCCCAAATCATGTCGAGAATAAATAACGCAGGAAACAGCACGCGGTATTTTTCCGAAAGCAGATGGTAATCGAATGCAGTGGCGGTTGTGAGATACAGGCGGACGGCAACCCCGAGCAAAGAGGTAACCAGGTAAACCACAAAGAGCACGTTCCCGGCAGAACTCCAGACCCGATGGGCCGACTCTGAAAGCCGGTCTAGTCTGAACAGCGCGGAAAGATAAAAGATCAAATACATGATCTGGCAAAGAGTGAATAAGATCCGGATCGTCGGGCGGCTGGCGCGAGGCAACTCCGGCTCCGGCACTTCGAGCCATGATTTTCGCCGCGCTTGCTCCTGGCCTGCAGACTCAACGCCAACGTTTGCGGTTTCGGCGAAGGGAACCTGAACTGGCGCTCCGACTGCTTTTGGTTCTTCTACTTTTGGCTGTTCGGCTTTGGGCGGCTCGAGCACTGCTTCCGCGTCACCCAAAAAACGGTAGCCACGTTTTGCGATGGTCTCTACATACTTTGGCTTGCTGGCCGAATCACCCAGGACATCCCGTAATTTGACCATGGCGGTGTTCAAGCCATGATCAAAATCTACAAAGGTGTCTTCCGGCCAAAGACGTTGTCGCAGCTCTTCGCGTGTGATCACTTCCTTAGGTCGCTCCAGCAGGGCTACGAGCACCTGAAAGGGCTGCAACTGCAATTTCAGCCGGGTGCCGTTGCGGCGCAACTCCGCGGCCCGCAAATCGGCTTCAAAGTTATCAAACTTGTATTTCAAAATGGTGGCCATGAGAAAAGGGAATTATAAATATGATGCGTCTTATATTTTGTCAGCAAGCCGGGCGGCAAACAAAACTCTTTTTGGCTGGCAGAACAATGCATCGTCGCTGACAGGCAACTCTCTCGCTGCTTTCCACGGATACTACTGATCGGCAACAGAACCGGCGAATGGTGGTAGAAATATCAGGGCGAGATTCGGGGATGAGCGGCGGGAAGGGATGTGGAGGAATATGGCCGACGCAATGAGAACGGAAGATGATTCAGCGACCGCCTTGCGGCAAGCGCAGTTGGACCAGGTCCGATTGACCAACGAAAAATTGAAACTCGAAGTGGACGAGCTTAGAAAGCAACAGCACGCGCACCCCATCCTGGCTCAAACGATTCCTGTTGTGACCGCTCTTGTAGCGGTCGCGGGATTCCTATGGGGAGTTGCTCAATACTCGGAACAGCAGGAAAAGAGCCGGGAAACAGCTGCGCGCGAGTTCATGAAACCATGGCTGGAAAGCCAGCGAGAGATTTATATGCAAGCTCTATCGTTTGCAGCCACCGTAGCAAATTCCGACTCTCCTGCCGAGCGCAAGCAGGCAACCGACGATTTCTGGCAACTCTACCAGGGCAAGATGATCTTGGTTGAAACGAAGAGTGTCTCTGGCGCGATGGTTCAGTTTGGGCATTGCCTAGATGGCTCCGATAACTGCGCGAAAAACCAAATGAATGACCGTAGTCGTGCTCTGGCAACCGCAATGGCTGAGTCGATGGCCGCGACAGCAAAGATGTCGTTCAAAGAGTTCTCGGCCAATCAATTTAAATACAAGGCGGACGATAAGTGAAACCATTCTCCCGATAAAATTGCTGAATGGACATCGATCGCCAACGGATCATCGGCCTCGCCATTATTGTCCTGCTGATTTTGTTGTTTGTAATTCTGCGCCACCTATGGAGTGCGGCTTGAGACTGCCTTTACTGGTAGCCATTCTTGGTCCCACCGCCAGCGGAAAGACCCCACTCTCGTTGTTCCTTGCTGAACAGCTACAGGGAGAAATCATCAGTTGCGATTCGGTGGCCGTCTACCGGGAATTCGAGATTGGAGCAGCTAAACCTTCCCGCGAAGAGAGACGAAAGGCGCCGCATCATCTGCTTGACGTGGTCTCGCCTACCGAAATCTTCACCGCAGGCGATTATTCCAGGATTGCCCGCCTCGCGCTCGAAGAAATCAGCTCGCGGCAACACCTGCCTATTGTCGTAGGCGGTACCGGGCTTTACCTGCGCGCATTGTTGGAGGGACTCTTTGCCGGGCCGCCGCGCTCAGAGGAATTGCGGCAGCGTCTCCGGGAACGCGCGGCGGAACGCAGCCCGGAATATCTGCACAGGATGTTGAGCAGGCTTGATCCCGCGGCTGCTCAAGGCATCCATTGCAATGATGTCGCCAAGACGATTCGTGCATTAGAGATTTGCATCAGTTCCCGACGGCGCATGACCGATCTCTGGCAACAAGGCCGTGCTCCGCTCCCAGGGTTTCGCATCTTGCGCCTGGGATTGAATCCCGATCGCGAAGTGCTTTATCAGCGCATCAACATTCGGGCGCAACACATGTTTCAGAATGGCTTGGTCGAAGAGACACGCGCTCTTCTTGAGCGCTACGGCGGCTCTGCCGGTGCCCTCAATTCGCTTGGATACAAGCAGGCACTGCAGTATCTCCGAGGAGAACTCACGCTCGGCCAAGCCATCACACTGGCCCAGCAGGGCCATCGCAACTATGCCAAACGGCAAATGACCTGGTTCCGGCGCGAACCGGACGTTCATTGGATTTCAGGTTTCGGATTTGAGGAAGATGTGCAGCAACATATTCTGAAAATTGTTCGTGAATATCTCAACTGAGCGTGCAGGAAGCCCAGTTGAGCGCTCAAAAAAACTTATGCTTGACTGCGAATTTTGTTGACAAGATAAACTCTACTACCTCAATATCTTGTATGTAGCCAATTGGCTCATCTAGGAGTTGGGCTTACTGATCTAGAAACGGCCCAAAACCTAGAATTCTTTAAGGAGGAATTTCAAATGGCAGCGAAAAAGAAACCGGCAAAAAAGAAAGTTGCCAAGAAAAAGAAGTAGCACTGCAGCGGAGCAAAGGCTCCGTATTTCAAGGGAAAATAGTTGTGACGGGTGTTCAAATCGAACACCCTTTTTTGTTGGAGGAGCGAGTCGTAGCGCGTTTAATCAGTTGACGCATTTCTCGCGGCGAAATAATATCCGCTCAGGCCACTTCGTCCACACGGACGTCCATGCATAAAATTGCCAAGAAACCTGCACGCAAGACAGCTTCGGTCGAAGTCCTGATTCCCGACAAGCTTTACTTCCGCATCGGCGAGGTCAGCCGTTTGTGCGGCCTGCCTGCTTATGTACTGCGTTTTTGGGAGACCGAGTTTCCTCAGTTGAAGCCCACCAAGAGCAGCACCGGCCAACGCATGTACAGGCGGCTGGACGTTGAGAACGTTTTGCGGGTCAAGAAGCTTCTCTACGAAGAAGGATTTACCATCGCGGGTGCGCGGCAGCATTTGCGCGCCGAGGTGAAGAAGAAGCAAAATCCTTTGCCATTCGTCTCACCGGCGGAGGACAGCCTCACCCAGATCAAGCAATTGCGGCAGGGACTCAAAGAGATATTGGGGTTGCTTTCGGTGAGACGGAAGGATGGCACCGGGTAAGTTACTTGTACTTCTCGGCGATTTCCTGGACCAGGAAAGTGCAATGTTTTGTAAATTCTCCGGGAGGTTCACAAAACGCCTTACCTCTTCAGAAATGTGAGCCGCATCCAAAAAAGTGGCTATAATAACTGAAGCTCACCTTTTGGCGCGTGGTTCGTCTTAGGTGTAAAGGTATTCAATGTCCAAAAAACTGCAAGTTCTTCTGCTTACCAGTTCTCTTGTCATCATCGTGTTTGCCGTAGCCGGCGGTCTTGGAGTACATGCCTCGCCGAGCACCAATAACGACGGCGCATACACCCACATGCAGGTGTACAGCGAGGTGCTTTACCGCATCCGCACCGAATATGTGGAAGAGCCAAACATGTCGACGGTGACCAATGGCGCCCTGCACGGTTTGCTGGAGTCGCTGGATGCTAATTCCAGCTATCTAAGCCCGGCAGAATACAAGGTCTTCAAGCAGAAGAAAGCCGAAGGCAAAGCCAGTATCGGCGCGGTGGTTTCCAAGCGCTTCGGATACGCCGCGGTGGTCTCGGTCATTCCTGGTGGCCCTGCGGACAAAGCCAACATCAGCAGTGGCGACATAATTGAAACCATCGACGGGCAGAACTCTCATGACCTATCGTTAGCGGAGATCAAGAGCCGGCTCGTAGGGGAGACGGGATCGCGGTTGGAATGCTCCATCATTCGCGCCCGTAAGGTTGAGCCGCAAAAGATAACGATCATCCGCGAGATCGTGAATCCTCCGGCAGTGAAGGCCCAAATGCTCGCCGATAACACCGGCTACATCAAGTCGGTGGTGCTTACCAAGGACAAAGTCCAAGAGGTAGCCGATAAGATCAAGTCTCTACAAAAGGATGGGGCCAAGAAGTTGGTGCTTGATCTGCGCAATACGGCTGAAGGAGATGAAGAAGCCGGAGTGGCAACCGCCAATCTTTTTCTGGGCAAAGGATTGATTGCCTATCTCCAGGGACAGAAGTTTCCCAAGGTAATCTACAACGCGGAAGCCGATAAAAAGATCACCGACCTGCCCTTAGTCGTGCTGGTCAACCGCGGGACTGCTGGCCCTGCCGAAATCGTGGCCGCTGCTGTTCTCGACAATGCTCGCGGAGATGTTTTGGGTGACAAGACATTTGGTGACGGATCGGTGCAAAAACTACTCGAAGTTCCAGATGGCTCAGCCCTGATCCTCTCGATTGCCAAGTATTACACCCCACAGGGCAAGATCATCCAGGAGACCGGAATTACCCCCAACATCCAGGTTGCTTCCGTAGACGATCTTGTGCTTCCTGACGACGAAGACAACAGCACCAACCCGGAAGAGACGCAGAAACCGCAATCGAAAGAAGATGAGCAGCTTCGCCGGGCAATCGAGGTGTTGAACAATAAGGCGAAGAAGGCGAGTTAGCTTTTTAGCCTTTAGTATTTAGCCTTTTTTCGATTCTTACTTTCGTAACCCTGAAATAGCAATTAGTGCTTGCGGCTCTGCTTGATCACCCGATCACGAGCCTGCACTGAGGTGAGCGAACGCGAGCCGAAGTGATCAACTCACCCGGATTCTCGACATCCACGCTCACCAATCGCTATAACAGTCAGTCCTATCTCTGAGGAGCTGCCATGCATCGTCGCATTCGACCGATTATTTTGAGCTTTTGCATTCTTGTCACATTTCTCGCGTATGCCCAAAAGCGTTCGATCACCGAGAAAGACCTGTTCCAATTCAACTGGATCGGAGATCCCCAGATTTCGCCCGATGGATCGCGCGTGGCTTTCGTCAAGGTATCGGTCAATGACAAGAAAGATGGCTATGACACCTCCATTTGGAGTGTATCGATCCGGGGCGACGAGCAGCCAGTCCGCATCGGCAGTGGCAATCATGATTCTTCGCCTCGCTGGTCTCCTGACGGCAAATGGCTGGCCTTCATCCGCACTCCTGACGCTCCTCCTCCGAGTGCTGGCGCCGGTTCAGGCAGTTCAAGCCGTCCTTCCGGACCACAGCTCCACATGCTGCCTACCAATGGAGGCGAATCCTGGAAGGTCACCGACCTGCCCCGAGGTGTGGGTGGACTGGTCTGGTCACCCGATAGCAAGATGATCGCCTTCTCCAGCACCACTTCGCCTGAAGATCTAGCCAGGCAGAAAAGCAGGAAAGACAGCCCTGATCAGAAGGGCGGAGAGGGTAGGGAGCAGGCATCGGAAAACAAGCCAGAGCCGGAACATGAGAGCGATGTAAAGGTAATCACCCATTCGGTGTATCGCCTCAATGGCGGAGGCTACCTCGATCTTAAGCATCCCTCCCATATTTGGGTGATGGCCGCCCCACGTAGCTCAGAAGAGGCAGTCAAGCCAAAGCAACTCACCAGCGGGCCTTTTTCTGAACGCGGCATCCTGTGGGCGAAGGACAGCAGCAAGATCTATTTCAATACCATGCGCGTGCACGACCCTTCTTATGATCTGCCTCACACGGACATCTATTCCGTTGCTGCTTCCGGCGGAGATCTACAAAAGGTGGTAAGCATCAACCTGGGTATACGCGAGGAAACTCTCAGTCCCGATGGCAAGCGGCTCGCCTTCTGCGCTTCGGTGAATGAACCGGTGCAATCCTATACAGAGCCCGATCTATGGGTCATGGATCTCGCTGCCGGGGCACAACCCCGTAACCTGACGACTAATTACGATTTCGATGTGTGTAGCGGCCTTGGGGGCGATCAAGGCACTCCTCGATCTGGAGGCGGCGATGAAGTCCTCTGGACTGCCGACGGCAATTCGCTCGTTGTGATTACAGCCAAAGAAGGCAAGTCCAATCTGGTGCAGTTTGATGTTGCTTCGGGTAAGCCAACCGAGATCACGAAGGGCAACCAGGCCGTGGAACATTTCCGCGCAACGAATGATGGTTCGAAATTCGTGGTCCTCATCTCCACTCCCATGAATATTGGCGACCTCTTCGTGGTGGATCGTTCCGGCAAGCAACTCGCGCAGATCACGCGCATCAATGACAAGCTTTTTTCCCAGCTCAACATTTCTGCGCCGGAAGAGATTTGGTATAACAGCTTCGACGGCAAGCGGATTCATGCCTGGATCCAGAAGCCCCCGGATTTTGATTCGTCCAAGAAATATCCTTTGATCCTCGACATCCATGGCGGACCTCATACTGCGTACGGCTTCATCTTCGATCACGAATTCCAATGGATGGCCGCCAAAGGCTATGTTGTGCTCTATCCCAATCCCAGAGGCAGCACAAGCTATGGCCAGGAATTCGGCAACATCATTCAATATCACTACCCTGGAGACGATTTT
>DASZFK010000477.1:0-13078 GCA_035939855.1 Candidatus Angelobacter sp. | reverse complement strand
GGCCACAGAACGGCCTCAGAATGACATGGGCGGTACGAATGGCAATCGGAAGACCGTTGAGACAAAACAGGAACAACTGTGTTAATAAAGCAAGTATGTTTAACACTTCAAATTTGGTTTCAAAGCCCATGCTCTTCGCCGTATTGACTGTCATGTTAGGCTCCAATCTTGCAATGCCGTTTCAATGTGGAGCGAGCAAGAAGTCTTCGCGTTCCGGAATTGAAGGAACAATCATTGCCACTGGCAACTGTCCAGGACCACAGCGCAGAGACGACAATTCATGCGGACCACGTCCTTATGAGGGCGCGTTCGCGGTGAAGCGTAGCTCTGACCAGACAGTGGTTGCTACCGGCAACAGCGACAAAGATGGCAAATTCCGTGTCGCTGTTCCTCCAGGGAAATACATCATTACTCAGGCTGGAGAAGCCAGGTATCCCATCATCCATTCCGATGAAATTGCCGTGACCAAGAACAAGTTCACAACTGTAAAGCTCTCCGCCGATCTGGGCATGAGATAGGCAATTGGGTTAATTGGTAAATTGCGTTCGAGAAGTCTTGAACTTGTTTGAGCTTTTTAGGATGGCTGTGATTCCCGGCGGTGTTTTCCCAACACATCGCGCACCGCCTGGAAATTCACGGTGATGAAACGTGCTGTTGCCGCTGAAGGTGCAGGCTCGTTCCCAACGAAATCCACCATCACCAGCCGCTTCTCCGCAATCGCCTCCCTGATCTGCCTGATGTAAAGCGGCAGATGATGGAGAGGAGACATCACCAGCAACGCGGTAGTAATCAGGAAAACTCCTCCAATTTGCGCGCCACTCGGATGCGGCGCATGGAACCACCACATTAGGACAAAGCTTGCGACAATTCCCGATAAAAGACTGGAGCAGGAGTGCATCGGGATACAGAAAGTATTCTCGCGACGATCGAGGAAGATGAAGGTCGTGAATACTCCCAAGCCGGCATAGAACAGGCCGATTGCCAGTCCAGGCAGCACAAACGAACCGTTGAACAGATGGGTGAAGCCGAAGCGCAGGTCTTTCATGATCGCACCTTGGCCAATCAGGGCGAGTATGGCCGGTACCAGCACCAGTGTGGGTATGGCAACCATCTGTTCTTCTACAAAGTAGCCAATCGACACCTTTTTATCGGCTGTCTTGGCAGTACGGGTCATGCATGGGAGTCGCAGCGCATATCCAACGAGGTAGGCAGCGAGGTTTACGACAACCAGCAGGCTCAATTGATACTCATGCACATCCAGGAAAGAGATTAGCAGCGCAGCCAGGCTGAAGCCGAGTCCTGCCCATGAGAACCAGCGCACCCGCCGCCGAAATACTCGATCAATCAGCGGACCCATGATCAAAGTCCCGGCCCGCATCAGCAGCAGCGCAAAGATGATGGATACTCCCTTGAAACTGTAAGCCAGAGTAGTCGTGGCAATAATGGTTGCAAAGCAAATCCCCGAGAGGAATGTATGCCGGTTCGGGCAACGAACCTCGCGTCCAAATACCCTGCGCAAGCGTACGTATTTCCACCACCCCATGACTGTGATGAAGAGAAGCATCACGAGCGCGGTAGAGATTACCGTGGAGGGCAGCAGGACGAAGCCCGAGACCCGCTCGCTCCCGGGAAGCAAGCCGGTCGTTACCGCTTTGATCAGGCCACTGTAGGGCGTGTAAAAAATGAAATAACCCAGGCCCAGGGCCCATATCCCTAGAGTGTGTTCACGTTTTGTCGTGATTGTAGTCATACCGTCTTGCCACTAGATGTTTTGAAATCCTGCTTTTTTCTCGCAAAATTCTAAAGATTCGCTTCAAATCTCCGATTTTTCTCTGCGCTCTCTGCGATAGAGATGTTTGGCTTTGATCTTCTCCGTATTACTAACCTCAAATTTCTTGGTCTCTTGCGCAAATTTTCTAGCTCTTCTCCGTGCCTCCGCGCCTCCGTGGTTATTTTTGGTTTTTTGGTTCACGGTTTGTAAAATGATGGATCGTGCTGCTGTCCCAAAATGGATTTCCCTATCGTTCCCAAAATGTGATCATCGTTGTCATGCCGGACATAAAATGAGAGATCGCGATAGGCACGTTCGAGCAGGCTGTCGCCATTCAGGCTGCGCGCGCCACAAGCCCGGATGCAATGGCGTACTGTCTCTTCGGCCAGGTGTTCAATGGCGTGCCGCGCCCGGCTGCCCGCCAATTGGGCCTCGGCATGACGGCCACTCTCCCACATCTCGGCCACATGCCGCAGCCACAGATATCCTGACTCCACGTTGATCGCCGCCTGGGCAATGTGATGCTGCACATAAGGATCACTAACCTTGTTTTGGCTGGTCACATAATCCACCGCATATTCGTAAGCGCCCTCCGCAGCTCCCAGAAAGCTCGCGGCATAATGAGGAATAAAGCAGGTTTGCCAGCTTTCTTTGAGGTACTGCCCTGGATATCCGATGGAATCCGCCTCAGGTATGAACGTGCGATTGAAGCGCACCAGATGGCTGGCCGTGCTTCGCATTCCGATGGGATCCCACCATGATCGATCCACTTCAATCGAAGGGTCCTTGAGATTACAGGCCAGCAAGAGCACGGAATCCGCTGATCCGCTCGCGTGCCTCGCTCCTCCCGGCCCCTCGGTGCTGACCAATAACAGGGCCCACTGAGCGCCGCCGGAACTCGTGGCGAAGACCTTGTTGCCCTGGATCATATATCCGCCCGAGACCTTCTCGGTGGTGGTGCCGATCTGGGATGCTTGGGAACGCGAACGCGCTTGCGGCTCTCCACTCCAGGCCACCCAGGTCTCGCCCTCTTGTACGACCCCGTGGAACCAGCGTGTTTTTTGCTCCTCCGTGCCGATTCCGTCAAGCAGAACCAGGGAGTTGATGTGCCCTTCCCAACAACGTGCGAGAGAGAGATCTACCTTGGCGAATTCCCTGGTGATCATCCAGAGCGTGAAGATGTCTCCTCGGTAAGGCCCCAACCCAAGCCCTCCATATTCCTTGGGCACTGCCAAAGCGTGCAGCCCGGAATGGAACAGGTCGTCAAAATTTTTGGATGGAAACTCGGCTGAGCGATCAAAGTCAGCCGCGCGTCCGGCAAATTTCTCCCGAGCCAACTGTCGCGCGCGAAGAATCAGCTCCCGTGGACCTTTCCCGAACTCAAGCGCTAAATCCTGGATCAACTCTTCTCCCGAATTGTTAAGAATTTCTGTTTCCAAAACGTGGTAATCAGACTCTTTGAGGCTCTTTGGCAATCACGGATATATAACGCCAGAAGACTATTCTTCCCTTCCCCTACTTTCAAGACTTTTTTGGGAAGTCCATCGCTCGTCCGGGCAAAAAACGAAAAATTAAATTTTCCTTATGTCCCCCATAGGCCAAACCAACTCAACCCCAATTTCCCTCTGCGATTTCCGCGTACTTTGCGGTCTTCACCAGACCTGAATAGTGCTTTTTCTCAGTATCGTGGAGGAGTATTTGCCATCGATGACTCGGTTTTGAGATCACCTGATCACCGGATCACCGGATCACCCGATCTCTTGGCATTCTGGTTGGCAATGGCTTCAGTAAACCAAAGAAGCTCGTCGAGAAAAGCATCAGTACGCTGGCCAAATGCTTCATCGCTGGGATTTCCATTACTATCAAACACCTGTTGCACGTTGGCCACCATTAAACTGGCGGGGATCGGCACTCCGCCCATTTGCAGAACAATCTGCCTCAGGGAGCTCAAACAGAGGATTCCCCCAGTGGCAACAACGGAAACCGTAACGATCCCGAAGGGCTTCCTCTTGTACTCTGGCCGAAGATAGTCGAGGGCATTTTTCAGTACTCCGGGATAACCGCCACTGTACTCCGGGGTCACAATAAGAATGGAGGTTGCCCGCGCGATTTTGGCGCTGAATTCAAGAAGATTCGGTCCAGCATCATCGCGGAATCTGAGCCGTTCTTCCATCATAGGGAGGTCCAGCTCTTTGAGATCGATAAGTTCCGTCTCGACTACAGGGCGTTGTTCCAGTCGTCGGATGACAAATCGGGCGACCTTGATGCTCTCGCGGTTCCGGCGAATACTTCCGAGAATCACAGGTATGTAGAACATTAGATTTTTACGCTCACAGCGATAAGTCATGAATCATATCAAGACCACGACACTAATACGCTTGACCAAAGAAAAAACGCATCGTCATCCTCGGGTACTAGCCAAAGGGAAACCTGGCGTTCAGACGCAAACAGCGTAAACTTTCAGTCGTACCTCAATGTCTTATTAATAATGTCTTATTGATGTTGCAAGCGAAGTCTGTTGTGAGTACAACCTGATTACAGGGGTTTCCAGTCGTGAGAACTAAATTGATTCGCATGGGAAAATCACGCGGTATTTGCATCCCAGAGCCCTTCATCAAAAAGTGCAGGTTCGGCAATTCGGTCGAACTGAATGTTGAAAATGGTTGCATCGTCATTTCTGCGGAACGCCGCGCGCGCCAGGGCTGGGACAAAGTTTTTCGCATCGCCGGCTCATCTATAAACGATGAATTCCTGCTGAATAAAATAGGGTCAAATAAATTTGATTACAAGGAATGGCGGTGGTAAGGCCGCTCAAGCGGCGGTTCTCCAACCTCCCACACTTCGGACTCTTGGCCGTAATCGTGTATTTTCTCTTCGTAGTGCCCATCTGGATATTAAACTCTCGCCCGCCATCTCTCGGATTGACTGTCAATCTCATAAAATTGGGCACACCTCTGGTCAGCAGCGATTTCTTGCCTGAACCGCTGGTTGTGCGGATACAAATGGGACCCGGCAGATCAGTTAGGCTTTTTCTGAATTCTGAAGAGATGCCACAGAATGTTTTTCGGGTTCGACTAAGGCAGGAGCTCGACCGCCGTCCTCTGAACTGGCCAGTCTATGTTAGTGGGGACCCTGATTTGGACTGGCAACAGGTCGTGAACGTGATTGATTTGATCCAAGGTGAGCACGCCAAGGTGGTGCTACTTACTCCTGTTAGCGAAGAATCGCCTTCCAAAACCGGATCTCAACCGTCACGACAACCTCACCGAATCAAGTGAAACATGCGCTTCCAGCGGGCGAACTGCCAGAAATGCGCGAGATAGCGGGCCGAGTGCACAAGCTTGTCGTTGGGATCGTCGATGGCGGCCATGGATTGATCCTTCAGTGAAAGATAAACGATAAGCGGCTGCCCTACAATGTTCCCTCGAGGCACGAAACCCCAGTAACGGCTATCGGCGCTTTGATCCCGGTTATCGCCCATCACAAAGTACATGTCGTTGGGCACCACTAGTTCGCCATGTGCCACATGGCTCCAAAGCCCCGAGTGCCACGCCGTAGTTATGTTGCCCGTGGTATCTCTGTCGATAGGAAAGTTATCGCGGTAGTAGTCGAAGCTTCTGACGGTGTGAATCACGTAATCTTCATGGAGAGGGTCGCCGTTGACGAACACTACTCCATCGCGCAGCCTAATCCGGTCCCCTGGCAGGCCAATCGCGCGCTTCACAAAATGCTGTGAGGGATCAACCGGGTAATGAAATACGACGATGTCGCCCCGCCGGATTTCCCGGTAGGGCATCACTCCGCCCCATACCCCGCCTTGAGCGAGGTGGACTTTATCCACCAGCACATAGTCGCCGATGAGCAGGGTTTTTTCCATGGAGCCGGATGGAATCTGAAAAGCCTGCACGATGAACGTGATTACAAACAGCGCAATCACGACTGAGGCCAGTGTGGATTTAAGAGCGCCGTTCCCATTCTCATGCCTGTCGTGGGACGAATGCTCTTTCGCGCCCTCATGAGCGGTTTCTTCCATCGCAACCGTGGAGGGCTGGGCCGCATCGTCCACAGGTGGCACGCCTTCTGGTTGGACAACCTGGGTTTCGGTGGAATGAGGGTCGGTCATAAGTTTCGGTTTTCACGAGCGCCCGATTGCGAGCGCAAATGTTCCAGGGCTTGCCTGGCTGCCAGTTGTTCCGCCTTTTTCTTCGTCGCCCCTTCTGCTCGGGTCACGTATTCGGGCTTCTGCTGCCCCTGAGGATAGATACGCGCTTCTACTGTAAAAGTTTTGCGATGGTCCGGTCCTTCTTCCTTGACCGTAGCATACACAGGCTGCGAACGGCCGCTGGACTGCAGAAGCTCCTGGAGAGCTGATTTGTAGTCAGTAACGCTGAAGTCGTTGGCGGTTTCCATCCGTATCCGCTCCAACTCCGGTTCCAGGATGCGCCGGATGATAAAGTCGCGGGTCTTCTCCAGGCCCACATCGAGATACATGGCCGCAATTACCGCTTCCATGGCATCGGACAGCAGGGCCGACTTGCTGCGCCCGCCACTGTGCTCCTCGCCTCGTCCCAGGCGGAGATACCTGCCCAGATCCAGCTCGGCCGCAACTTTAACAAGATATCCGGCGCTCACCAGGTGGGCTTTTAATTTTGAGAGCTGGCCCTCATGAAAGCTGGCAAAACGCTCGAATAGCAATTGGCTGCAGACTAAACCCAGAACAGCATCTCCTAAAAACTCCAACTGTTCGTTGTCGATTCGTTCGACGCCCGATGACTCCCCGGCACTCCTGGCGTCGGCCCTGGATTCTTCGTGAGCATGAGAACTGTGGGTCAGCGCGCGCTCCAGCAGGGCCGGATTGCTGAAGGTATGTTCGAGTGTGGCTTCCAGAGCCTTAAGCTCTTCTTTGTCCATAGCAGGCAAAACTACTTTGGCGTGTTGGGTGGAGGCTGAGGCGTCGATCCGCCGGTAAGCTTTGCCAGCCGCTCCCGTTCTCCCGCCGCGAGCTTGCCCAAGTCTGGATTGGAGCCGGTGTAATGCAATGCCTGGTCCACCGAGGCAAGCGCCTCAACGTATTTTTTCTGGTGATCTTGAGCCAGCGCAAGATGGTACCAGATATAGGGATCGGGCTGGCTCTTGTTCAGCTCCGCGGCGGTTTTCAGGTCTTTTTCCGCTCCTGCATCATCTCCGTTCTTCAATTCCATGATTCCCAAGGCTGAGTGGGCCATCGATTGGAGCGTGTTCTTGTAATCTGCAATCTGCTCCGGAGTAGCCTGGGGCGGAGGCACAAAGCTTGAATCGACGGTCTGCAAAGCATGATCGGCATTGACCTTGATTTCATCCATCTTCTCGTCGTGGTCCTTATCGGCATCGTTCAAGCTATCTGCCAGGACTGTGGCGGTAAGCACCAGTGCAACGGTGTTGTCCGGATCGAGGGTCAGAATTTTCCGTCCCATAGCCAGCATTTTGGCCGGATTGTTCTCATTCTGGTATTCATGCATGGCCTTGGAATAAACATAAACCCGCAATTCGCTCTTCGGATATTTCGTCGCAAAATCATTGGCCGCTTTTTCCATGGCCTCGCCGCCAGTGTTCGCATAAGCAGTGTTGTAGTCGGCATATTCCTGCGGAGTCTTGGCCTGGCGCGGCTGTTTGCCGGAGCTAGCGGCCGTGCCTTGATCCTTGCCTGCTTTCGGTTGTTGCGCGAGCGCCGGCAAAGCAAACACGATGACCAGGAAGACCACCACGCATTTTTTTATCAAGTTGAACGATGAATTTCTCATGCTTCAAAATTACCCAAATTACCGAGTTACCCATTTACCCAACGCCGTTTACGCAATCACCTTCATTTCGGCTTGCGCGCCTCATACGGGGCAGCCAGGCCTTTTTCGGCGGCGACTTTGGTATCGGGAGTTGGATCGCCGGCCGCCAAAGCTGCGCGGTAGTGCTCCATGGCCCCATCACGATTCTCTTGTATATCGAGGATCCTGCCAAGGTAAATATGGCTCCAGGCCAGTGTCCGCGGATCATGAGCGTTTTCGATGGCTTTGCCAAAATAGCTCTGCGCTCCTTGCATGTCTCCTGAAAGCGTAGCGGCTCGAGCCAGGATGAATAGCGCGCGTCCCGAATCTTCATTGGTCTTGGGATCGTTGATCACCTGCAAGGCCAGCTTCTGGGCGCTGCCAGGGTCACCACTGCTGAGCCGGTCTTCAGCCGTATCCAGCAGCCTTTGCTCACGCGGCGCGCTGCGTTTCGAGGCATGTACTATTTCGGGAGCAGCCTGGGCGGCAAATTGCACGTCTCGCGCGCGTTTCTGCTCGTGCTCCAGGCTCACGTTGTAAAGAAAATCGCCATAAGCATCTTTGAGTCCCGTGGGAGTTTTTTCAAAGGCGGCCAAGGCTTCATAGAAATAGCGGGTCAGGATAAAACCTTCTTCCACCGAATGCTGCACATAATCGCGCTGCGCCTTTTCACTTGACCTGCCGCCGGGTATCGTGCGGGCTTCAATGGCGCGAATGAGACACTCGTTGACCAGCAGGCCGATATCGTATTTGTAGGCGGTATCGAGAGGCGATTCCTGGATGCTGTTGAGCAAAGGCTCGATTCTTTTCAGGCTCTTGCCATGGCGCAACGCCAGGGGATCGAGAATGTAGTGGAGGTAAGTATGGCGGATTTCCGGCAACCGCAAACGCTCGGGAACACCTTCTTTGGCGGGTGAAACGACCAGGAAATAATTTTCGGCATAGTTGCGGGCATTCACCTGGCCGGGGGCAAGCAAAGGCTCCAGGTAGACGACGAAGCGGCTGCCCGCGGTGTTACTGAAAGGGAGCTTCAGGTAAAGATCGGTTTCGGTGATCAAATTGGCAACCGGATCATGGAATTGCCTGACCAGCGCTTCATATTCAATCTGGCGCTTTTGCCACACCGCATGTAACCCTGCGGCCTTGTAAAAACTCTGCAAGAGCGAAGCAATCCCCAGCACTTGAGCGGCGTCGGGTGGCAGGTCGGCCTCAGCAATGGTTGGCTTGAATGCGGGTGGCGGACCTAAATTAAGCACCAAAGAAATATATTGTGAAGTATCCCGTCCAGCATCGGCTGGAGTGTGTTCCCGCCGGAATTCGCACAAGGCGTTCAAAGTCTTGCCAGCCTCAGGGGAGTTTGCGATGGCTTTTTGCATGTCCGCTCGAACCGCTTGCCGCAACGGCAACGAATCTCCTAATCCGGAATCGTAACCGCAACTGTTGAGCGCCGCCGTAAGGCTGAAAATCGTTTCGCTTACCTCAAGCTGGGCCTTGGTGGTTTGTGAAAACGAAGCGCCTGAAAACGCAAACAGAAGCAGAAGAGAGAAAAACCGGAAATGAGCAAATGGAAACGCGGACCTCAGAATCCCTCCCATGCAGGTAAATACTATTTTACACCCAGGGACTGGATCGGGTGATCCGGCGATCGGGTGATCCGGTGATCTGAAGAACCGAGAGAATCGGATTTATCCAGCGAAGGAGTTGCAGTGGAGTGGTATTCCCAGTTACTTGTGCATAGGACTTGTGCCCCAAAAAAATAAAGGGCCAGCAAACGCTTGGCCCCTTCAAGTCGAATCGGTTTTCAGATCACCCGATCACCAGATCACCAAATCATCCGATTCTTCACCCCTTCACATTGACGTGAGAGAACGAAATTACAGCAGTTCCTGGTACCGGTTGCCCGAAGGCATAAGCTGGGTAGAAGCTGGTAAACAGGAGAGCGCGGTTCAACTGTGAACGGATATCCTCAGTGTCGGGCCCTGAAATGATTTCGTAGTTTTGCACCTTCCCGCCCGAATCCACATAAGCCTGAACGACCACTGGGGCTTCGAGATTCAAATCGATGTCTGCGGAAGATGATATGGCTGTTTGCGGGGGCTGGAGACGGGCCGGCATGTAAAGGCCGGGCGCAACTGCGTCAGCCCCGGCTTGCGCCGGAACAAAGAAGCCGATCAAAACAACAAAGAAGACTACCGCGCTCACAATGCCGGCCGTAGCCGGGAACATAAATGCGTTGAGCCCATTTTCCAGCCGCACCGCATAAGAGCGGAGAATGCTGCGCAAACTGCGGGAACGCTCCCGCGACACCGCCACCCGTATCCTCAGGGCCAAGTCTGCGGGCGCAGCTTTGCGGCCCAGCGACGAAACCAACAAGCGGGTGTTTTCCAGCTTTCTATATTCCAATTGGCATCCAGCGCATTGGCCCATGTGATCGGACAGCGCATGCATTTCCGCACCGGAAACCGCACGATCCTGATACAAGGGGAACAGTGGACGAGCCTCTGAACATCTCATGGTTGTACTGCCTCCACATCAGTTCCGTCAGACGAACTGGAACCCTCCTTCGCCTTGGTCCCAAATTCACTGCCTAGCTGACAGACAAAACTTTCTAATCTCTTCTTCAACGCTTCGCGGCCACGTATGAGCCGGGACTTCACCGTTCCCAACGAGACCTGCAGAACCTCCGCAATTTCTTCATACGAGAGTCCTTCGATATCGCGCAGGATTACCGTTGTGCGGTAAGGCTCAGACACCTGTTGCAGCTCATGGTCAACCCGCGCTCGAACCTCTTCATGCGCCAACTGGTCAAACGGGGATTCACCTTTATCCACCAGCGTGTCGCAGATCCCATAGGAATTGCCGTTGTCGTCCGGGGAGGCTTCCATGGTGGTTTCTTTGCTCTTGTGGCGGAACCACCACCGCCGTTGGTTCGAAGCCTCGTGAATCGCGATCCGGTAAAGCCATGTCTTCAGACTCGATTCCCCGTTGAAGCGCTTCATACCTCGAAAGACTTTGAGAAACACCTCCTGAGTGGTGTCTGCCGCATCGGCAGGATCGCTTAGGATGCGATACACAAGGCTGTAGATCGGTTGGTGATAATGCGTGATCAACCAGGCGTAAGCATCCTCAGAGCCGGATTTCAGTTCGGCAATAATCGAGGCTTCTTCAGCCCGAACGGCGATTGCGCTAGCCAGATTACCCAATGCTGCTGCTCCCGCCATTTTTCTCATGGCGTCACCCCAACATTATCAAGAATATGGGGGGCGCGCTACAACTATTCATATTTTGCCTTCCAGTACCTGCGTAACCTTTGTGGGAAGCCCCCTCTATCGCCACACAGAAATATAGACGCCGCAGGTGGCAGGAAAGTTCCTGGATTTTTGCCGTTATTTGCTTGATTTGAAAGGACTAATAAACTGCCCGTTTGACAGTCTGTCCGCAGAGTCGATATGTTTCCTCCGAGGCCAGTACCAGGAGGCACGATCATGGCATCATCTCCCCACTCCATCCGTTTTCCCAACGAAGATCCGGCTTACCGCGAAGCTCGTAACCAATTGCTCGAGGCCGAAATCCGGCTGCGCAGGAACCTTGAGGAAGTTGCAGCATTACGCCGTACGCTGCCTCCAGGCGGCGAAGTTCGGGAAGACTATCTTTTTGGGGAGGGCGGGAGCGATCTAAATGATACCCAATCGATCCGAAAGACCAGATTGTCGGAATTGTTCGCACCCGGCAAAGACACTCTGATCCTCTACAGCTATATGTTTGGTCCGCAGATGCAGGCGCCGTGCGTCTCCTGTACCTCAATCCTCGACGGCCTGAACGGCACGGCTCCACATGTCCAGCAAAGAGTGAATTTCGCCGTCGTAGCGAAGTCACCGATCACCCGCATTCGCGAAGTCGCACGAACCAGAGGCTGGAAGAACCTGAGGCTGCTCTCGTCTGCATCAAACACCTACAACCATGACTATCAGGGCGAGGATGCCAAAGGGAGTCAAACGCCTTCGTTGAATGTTTTCGTTCGACGCGATGGAAGAATTCGCCATTTCTACAACACCGAACTCCTATTCGCGCCTTCGGAACCAGGACAAGACGGACGACACGTTGATCTGATATGGCCGCTGTGGAACCTCTTCGACTACACGCCGGAAGGCCGAGGCACTAACTGGTATCCGCGGCTGAGCTATGAATAAAGAGTTAGGAATAAAAAGATAAAAAGAGAAGAACGGTACAGACATTTATCCAGGGTATTGTCCACCAAGTCCATTACGTCCACGCTGTCCACCTACGTTGTGCCTTATAGCCTTTGAGTGAGTAAACAACTCGATTGTCAAGCAATTTTCAGTGGCCGATCCCATAAAGATCTCTGCACACCGGGGATGGAAGCATCAGCACCTTTTGCTCCACCCCGGAGTTCAGAGGTTTTTCTTTGCACAAGATCAGCCTTCCTTTCGTAAGTGACAACTGTCGATATCGCCGGAGGTTCTGTTGCTACTAATGGACCTACGGCCGATGGGGAAGAATGTCGATAACACCCCCATTCGTGGGGCTGATCTCACCACTTTTTCCTGTAAGTCTAAAGTAGCACCGAAAGTGATAGATACCTCCAATCGCTAGCGTGCATAACTCGGAGTCGGATACTGATTTCATCTCCTCTCCGCTAGGGGAAAGGAATACGATTCTTAGTCCGCCTTCCGGATTCACGAAGCGAGCGGTCGTACCTTTGTTCACCTCTCCCGGACTTACTGTGACAGCATCGTTTGCGTCGTCATACCGCACTTGGATCTCTAGAACATCTGTCAAGCTCGTGCGAGCTGAGCCATTGCCATTTGCTGTTTGTTGGATTGTCATTGCCATACGCTAGACTCCTTGTTTTGATTTAAGCGATCTATCTCAACTTCTACAGGCTTTACTACTGCACGCTCTCTGCCAACTGAGAAAAAGCCATAGCACGCAGATTAAAAAAGTCGGGAGCTTAGTAGTTAAGTGTTTGCAGAGCATAGCCAAAATCGGGAAACAGCGCGAACCCTGATCGGCACACACTAAGTACGGACCTAGCACAAACGAAAACCGGCTCATGGGGAACCAATTCCTCAATTTGTGTAAAGCTTTTCCAGTATTTCGTTAATTTCACTTCTGAAAGGTTGAGATTGAAAAAATGAGCCGGGCCCCGGCGGAACGATGCGTTTTTCCCCCTGTTACACATGGAAACTCAACCACAAGCTAAAGTAAATGACATTAAGATATAGCTCGTCCCGAGAGGCTGCGACTTTTATAGCGACATTGAAGATAAAGAAAGACTCGGAGCCTAACAGCCCGTGGTGAAAGCCGCTGAAATTGAACTTAGCCTATACAGTCGGCGGACAGTACTGGTGGTAGCCCAATAGCGAAGCTCAGAATGGCAATAGGTTTCATGCCATGGATTTGGTAGCTCTGAGCATGTGAAGAGAAAAATGAACTGCAAAAAGAGCATTCCACCACGGTTCTTCCATTCTCGGGGTGTACCCGCACC
>DASZFK010000476.1:0-11511 GCA_035939855.1 Candidatus Angelobacter sp. | reverse complement strand
GAGTTCCAGTCCATTCCGGGCGTGGTCGAGGACGCGACCGACATCATCCTCAATTTAAAACAAATCCCGTTCAAGCTGAACGGCGACGGCCCCAAAGCGATCTACCTTAAAGCGGACCAGCCGGGAGTCATAACCTCTGGCATGATTGAAGCTGATGCCGATGTCGAGGTTTTGGACAAGAACGTTTATGTCGCTACGGTATCAGAAGGTGGCAAGCTGGAGATGGAGATGCGCCTGAAGCGCGGCCGCGGCTATGTCTCCGCCGACAAAAACTTTGACGAAGATCTGGGTCTGGGCTTCATTCCTATCGATTCAGTTCACTCGCCTGTCCGCAAAGTCAATTACACGGTGGAGGCTGCGCGCTTGGGCCAGATTACCGACTACGACAAACTCGATATTGAAATCTGGACCAATGGATCCATTGCTCCGGCCGACTCTCTGGGACTCGCTGCCAAGCTGCTCAAGGACCACATGACCATCTTCATCAACTTTGAAGAGGAGCTTGAAGCTGAAGCCAGCCGCGAAGAGAAGCCGCTTATCAAAAATGAAAACCTGAATCGCTCCGTGGAAGAACTGGAACTCTCGGTGCGCAGCTATAACTGCCTCAAGAACGCCAATATCCAAACCATCGGCGAACTGGTGCAGAAGACTGAGGCCGAAATGCTCAAGACCAAGAACTTTGGCCGTAAGTCGCTCAATGAAATCAAAGAGATCCTGGGAACAATGGGACTCTCCCTGGGAATGAAGATCGACGACCAGGGCAATGCAATTCCCGGACCCACGAGCCAGATGCCGTCTCCGATCACGGCTCCGGTCGGGGGTGATGGTAACGGAAGCGAGTTCTAATTTCGCAACTTGAAGTCGGGTAATTTGAAACTGTTTTGTTGTTTCAAATTACCCGCCTCCTAACAGAAATTTGTAATTTCAAATTTATAATTTGTAATTTAAAACCAAGTGAATATTTCTGTTGAGCCTGCGGGAACGCAAGAAACAGATTTTTAAAATTACAAGTTATAAATTTTAAATTAGAAATTAAGGATTCCCATGCGTCACCGCAAAGTAGAGAAGAAACTTGGACGTAACACCAGCCATCGGCGCGCGCTGCTGCGTAACCTGGTGACCTCACTTATCATGGAAGAGAGGCTGGAAACCACTCCGGCAAAAGCTAAGGCCATGCGCCCGCACGTGGAAAAGATGATCACGCTGGGCAAACGTGGCGATCTGGCTGCTCGCCGTCTGGCGGGATCTTATCTCATGACCCGTGAATCCGTGAAGCGTCTCTTTGATACTGTGGCCCCGCGTTTCGGTGACCGCAATGGCGGTTACCTGCGCATCATTCACAAGGGCTGGCGTCGCGGCGACGGCGCCGATACCGTTTATATCGAACTGTTGGGCAGTGAGAAGTTCATTGACCAGAAGCGAGCCAAGAGGGCCGAAGTACGCACGAAGCGCCAGGAGAAACTGCGCAAGCAAATGGAAGAAGAGCAACAAGCTGCCGCAGCCGAGAAGGGCCCAGAAGAAGAAAAATAAATTCACAAACAATTCCATGTCTCCAAAAACGCATCCCAGTAAAGCTGGGATGCGTTTCGCGTTTTAAGACAGATCAACAACGAATGGCTAACTCCTAAGAGCTGAACTCCCCAATGCCCGACTACACCAAACTGCCGATCGGCGATCACGCTCCGCAGCGTGTGAATGCCGTTATCGAAATTCCCATGGAGTCGGTAAATAAATATGAATATGACCAGAAGCTGCAGGTTTTTCGTCTGGATCGCACACTGCACTCGCCAGTTCACTATCCCGGCGATTATGGTTTTATTCCCAGTACACGCGGCCACGATGGAGACCCGCTTGATTTGCTGGTGCTGGTCAACTCCCCCAGCTTTCCTGGCTGTGTAATTGAAGTGCGGCCGATTGGCGTGTTGCGAATGGTGGACCAGGGGAAGCAAGACGAAAAGATTCTTGCAGTGGCCGAGAGTGATCCGGTTTATCGTGAAATCAAAGATGCCGGCCAGATCTTTCCCCATCGGTTGCGTGAGATCGAACACTTTTTCTCCATTTACAAAAGCCTCGAGGGTAAAAAGACTGAGCTTGCCGGATGGGAAGGCAGCGAGATGGCAAGACGAATTATCGTGGAGGGGCAACGAAGGTTTCGATCGTGATTATCACCATTTCAAAGCTATTAGAGAATATGTGAGTAAGGCCCGGGCGGCATAAGCGCGATTCGCTGTTAAATCTTCTTTCCCGGACTCCTTGTGCCAAGAGCATCTTTTTCCACATGCTGCACACAAATCCACAGGAATTGCACCCTATTGCGGCGTTGACCCTGGGTAGCCAGACGCATACAGTCATCTGTCATAAGGAAGTATCCAGCCTCTTTGATTCCAAACTGTTGGCCTGCACTGGCGTTTAAGTACTACAGGTACTAAGTATGTGGAAAACCAGGTATTAACCCCACAGAATCCAATGAAATACCGGTAACAGCCAGAAAAAGCGGGAGTTACGAAAGTCGAGGGGAATCTGGTAAAATAGTACCATATATGGTGTTTTGCGCTTGACAGGCCCAATATAAGGGAGTAACTTGCCTTTCACGTAAGTATGGAAAGTATGAGCGACGCTGAGGTGGCGTTGCCCAGACCCAGTAGATCGCGGTGACAAATCGTCGTGCCACAACAACTAAATGTTCCCACGGTGGTGCAGGTTGATTTCGGATGCACCACTGTGGCTATCTGGGAGGGCAAAAGCCATGGAACTGAATTGGTCGCGATGGTTTCGTTGTGAATCCAGCTTCGGGCTTTTGCTGGTGCCCGATCAACCCGGTATCTTTGCTTTGGCAGAGGAACTGGTAGCGCCGGAAGATTCGAATGCGCGACGCATGTTGGCGGTGTTTGAGATTGATGAAGCGGAGAACATTGCCCGAGCCTTGGGCAGGTTGTTCCTTCCTTCAAACCTGTGGCGGAGTCGTTTGTTAGAAGGCCGTTGTTATGTACGTTATGCAGTCGTTGCAGATGCTCAGGAGCGTAAGACTTCGGCGCTTATGCTGAAAAATTGGCTTGTGTCTCAATTGGATGCGGCCTCCCATATCTCCCAGCAGCGATTTCGCCCGGACGAACCGATGCAGCTTTATCGGCCTGTGAGCGAAAAGACTGTAGCCGAGCGAGCCGTGGACAAAGTTACCGGGACAAATAGTTATTAGATTTTTGGTAAGTAACCGATGGCTGAGTTTAAAAGCCATTGATGGATCGTGCTCGACAGCGTTTAGAAGGTGAAATGGGCAGGCGACGAGCCTGCCCTTTATCCCGCAACAAAATAGCAAGATCGAAGAGATATTTGTTTCTGACTAAGCACTAAGAAGCTAAAGGTTAGCAGCCATTAGCTGGACATCAGGAGTAACGATGGGCGAAATAACAGTGCAAACGAATTCCATACAGACTACGAAGTCACAACAGAAAAAAACTTCCGGACTCCAGTTTTCGCGCTTCTTCACCAAGCCTGGTGTTTCAGCTTATGACGAAGTGACATGGGAGTTGCGGACTGCCAGTATTACCGATGCCAAAGGCAATACTATCTTTGAGCAGAAAAACGTAGAGACACCCAAAGACTGGTCCATGACCGCTGTCAACATTGTGGCCAGTAAATATCTGCATGGCCAGGTAGGGACACCCCAGCGCGAGACGGGAGTGCGGCAATTGATCCAGCGCGTCGCTGAGACAATCCGCGATTGGGGTTGGGCACAAGGTTATTTTGCCTCTACCGATGACCGCGATACATTTCATGACGAGCTGGTGCATATCCTTTTGCAACAGAAAGCCTCTTTCAATTCTCCGGTATGGTTCAACGTGGGATGCGACCGGTTGGAGCCGGAATCCGACGCGCAGAATTGGCATTGGAACAGAGAAACGGGACGGGTGGAATTTGCTACCACGGGCTATCGTAATCCCCAGTGCTCTGCATGTTTCATCAATTCAATAAAAGATTCGCTCGATTCGATCCTTACGCTGGCCAAGACCGAGGGCATGTTGTTCAAATGGGGAAGCGGTACAGGAACCAATCTTTCGCCGCTGCGCGGTTCCAGGGAAGAGCTTTCTGGCGGCGGTCAGGCTTCTGGTCCGCTTAGCTTCATGAAAGGCTTTGACGCCTTTGCCGGTGTCATCAAGTCCGGCGGCAAGACCCGTCGCGCCGCCAAGATGGTCATCCTCAATGTTGATCACCCGGATATCGAAGATTTCATTGACTGCAAGATGAAAGAAGAAAAAAAGGCCTGGGCACTGGTCGAGGCGGGCTATGATGGATCGTCGCCCGACTCCGAAGCCTACAGCTCTATCTTCTTCCAAAATGCCAACAATTCCGTGCGTGTCACCGATGAATTCATGAATGCCGCGGAGCGCGACGACGAATTTTCCACTCGCGCTGTGCGCAGTAGCCAAGTGGTCTCGACCTACAAGGCCCGGCATCTTCTGCGCAAGATTGCTGATGCTACTTGGCATTGTGGCGATCCCGGCATGCAATATGACACCACAACCAACAAATGGCATACGTCGAAGAACACCGACCGCATCAACGCGTCGAACCCATGCTCGGAGTACATGTTCCTGGACGATTCGGCCTGCAACCTTGCGTCGTTGAATCTGATGAAGTTCCTCGGACCAAACGGGATGTTTGATGTGGTTGCCTACCGTCACGCGGTTGACATCCTGATCACTGCGCAGGAGATACTGGTCGATAACGCGGGATATCCGACCGAATCCATCAATCGCAACTCGCACGACTACCGTCCACTGGGTCTGGGCTATGCCAACCTGGGCGCGTTGTTGATGGCGTCTGGCCTGCCTTATGACTCCGATGCCGGGCGCGATTATGCCGCTTGTGTTACCGCCATCATGTGCGGCGAAGCCTATCTGCAATCGGCCCGGATCGCAGAGCATTGCCCATCGCTGACCCCGGCAACGTCTCGAGTTTCCGAGCGCGAAGTCTCGGGCGGAGCTTGCCCGGGTTGGTACATCAACCGTGAGCCGTTCCTTGATGTTATCCGCATGCATCGCGCTTCCGTAAACAAGATCAACCGCGACAATGTTCCGGCAAATCTTTATGAAGGCAGCAAGGATGCCTGGGACCAGGCCCTCGCCCTGGGAGAAAAGGTCGGCTATCGCAACTCGCAGGTCACAGTTCTGGCGCCCACCGGCACCATTGGTTTCATGATGGACTGCGACACCACCGGCATCGAGCCTGACCTGGCGCTGATCAAGTACAAGAAGCTGGTCGGTGGCGGCATGATTAAGATCGTAAACAACACCGTCCCGGCGGCGCTGTTCAAGTTGGGCTACAAGGAAGATCAGATCAATGCCATCGTCAGCTATGTTGATGCCACCGGTACTATCGAAGGCGCGCCCGGCATCAAGGATGAGCACCTGGCGGTCTTTGATTGCAGTTTCAAGCCCCAAAAAGGGACGCGCAGTATTCACTACATGGGCCATATCAAGATGATGGCTGCCGCTCAGCCGTTTATCTCCGGGGCCATCTCCAAGACCGTTAACCTGCCTGAGAACGCCACGGTTGAAGAGATTATGGAGGCCTATATCCAAAGCTGGAAGATGGGGCTGAAGGCCGTGGCTATCTACCGCGATGGCTCCAAGAAGGCCCAGCCGCTTATGGCTGCGCAGAACAAAGAGGAAGCTGCTAAGCGCGGAACCCGCGCCGAGAAGCCTGTGCCGGCAACGCCCGAAGAGATGGCCTTTGCTCGCCTCACCACGGAGCAGCAGGCTATCGCTTTGGCCGCTGTACGCATGCCGACTACAGAAGAGCAGGAGTCTGCTCCTCCCCGGGCCATTCGTCATCGTTTGCCCTCCGAGCGCCTCTCGGTTACTCACAAATTTGAAATTGCCGGCCATGAAGGCTATATCACAGTGGGCCTGTATAAAGATGGCAAGCCGGGCGAGATTTTCATCCGCATGGCCAAAGAGGGTTCCACTGTTTCCGGATTGATGGACTCTTTCGCTACTGCTGTTTCATTGGCCTTGCAGCATGGCGTGCCTCTGAAATTGTTGTGCGACAAGTTCTCGCATACGCGCTTCGAACCGAGCGGCTGGTCCGGTAATCCAGAGATAGGTTTTTCCAAGTCCATCATGGATTACATCTTCCGCTGGCTTCAAATGCGTTTCTTGACTGGGCAGCAATATCTGCTGTTTAAGGACCTGAAGGGACCCGGAACCGCAGCACCGGCTGTAACGGAAGAAAATGGGACCTCTCCACTCCTCGGGCCAAGACCCATGGACATGGGAGCGACTATGCCGCCACAAGGAGGAATAGTCCCTTCGCCGGCGGCTTTGGGGTCCCAGCATCCATTTACCCATAGCTCGACTGGAATGGAAGATCGCGGCATCTATCATGCTTCCGACGCAATGAAAGAGTTGGTCGATATGGGTGATGCTCCGAGCTGTCATGTCTGCGGAGCGATCATGACCCGGAATGGAAGTTGTTACCGGTGCATGAGCTGTGGATCAACTTCGGGTTGCAGTTAGCTTTTCGTTTACTGGCTATTAATCTTCGCCGAGCCGCACAAGATAGGGCTGTTTGCGGTGCTCTAGCAAACGGCTGACCTCGTCTGGCCGGACTTCGATACAAGATAGGATCTCGCAGTCATCGGGAACATCGACCTTCGTCCCGACCATGAATTTTTCAGGGTTCAAAAAGGTCTTCCCGTTCTCATCCCCCAAATCCTCGACAATGATGGCAAAGAATTTACTCATACTGCTCGCCTTTCGGCTTTTTGCGACAAGAGCCTATATTAAGTAGTGATTGAAATCGCCTCTTCGTTACATTAAAAATAGTGGTAGCGCAACTGGGGCGTAGCTACGCCAGTTCGCGTGCTTAGGATAATTTCTTATTGGCTGGGTCTGGTGCCAGCATCTTTCGAGCCTGCTGTTCAGGGATTTCTACGCATCCGCGAATCTCGCAATCGGTTGGAGGCTGCACAATTGTGCTGAAGAAAAACTGATCGGGATTGGAAAAGAATTTTCCCTCGGCGTCCCCCAGATCTTCCACGATAATGGCAAAAAACTTGCTCACAATGGACCTCTCCGTTATTACCCGGCCCACATGCCTAGGCATACGAACCCATACTATTTAGTGATTCATGCACGCCTAACGTTTCAAAATAATTTGGGGGACTTGCTGGCAAGGATTTATATTCCCGTCGGCCCATTATGTCAAATGCTTTTGGGAGAGCAAAAATGATTTTCCGAAGTCCTTTTTAGGGCTCAAGATTGGCAGATTTGAAGCAAACTTGGCAATGGTGAGAGTCCCGCCGGAGAATCCGGCAGGGCCACTCTAATTAAGTGATGCATTGCTATCCCGTTTTTTATCATTGATTTTCGAGCCCGGCGTTCAAATGCACTTCCGAACCTGCGAGTACCGAAAGCTCGCGTGACCATGACCGGTAGCCCGAAGCCGTTACCTGGATCGTGTGTTTTCCTGGCGCAAGCTTTAAATCTACCGGCGCGTTGCCCACGAAATTACCATCCACTGAAACTTCGGCATTTTGAGACGATGCTGCCAAGTGGACAACGCCGGGGAGATCTGCCGCAGCGGTCATAGTAGGTTCGCTTGGTATGGCCTTGGGCGGAGGAACCATTATATGTTCTTGTTCGGGCTTGATTGCAGATTTCTGCTTACTTGCTCCCGCGAGTTCGTCGTTAACTTGAGAGAAGAACTTATCTGCCATGCGGTCACCGGCGCCCCAGGAAACACCTTTCTTGTTTTGCACATTGACGATCAGGTTGCATCGGTTCCCATCTAGGGCTTCCACCGAGGCATTGGCAACAAAGCCTTCCGAGAGAAGTGATTGGCCCGTTTCAAATGTAAGCATCAACATCTTTTCATTGACATAGGTCACCACATGCCGTTCACGGGCAGTGCGCAGGGCTGCATCAAACACATCGGTCGCGGAGTTTTCATAAATCTTTTTCTTAGGCTTGGCCAACGCCGGCAGGCACAATGCGAGTGCCATTAAGAAAACGACCACACGCTTATACATAGGAGAATCCTTTCCTTTGTTCTTGAGGAATCGTGATCCGCCGGATTCCTCATTCGGCAATCCTGCAACTCGGCTGCCATTTTGCATAGTCAGGATTTACTGGCATTTCCGCTCTCTTTCACAGGACAAAAATACTGCGAACTGGTGGTTTTCATGCACCTGGCGGTGGATTTCAGCCAATCAACCGGTGCATCTGTCGCTGGAATGTACTTGAAGCCCATCAAGCCCCGGGAACCTCTACCGCCTGCGAAGTGTCAATAGTGTTAGCGCCACAACAAAGATCCGGAGGCGCAAAAAAAGTTTTAAGAGGAGCAGGCCATGGCCATGACGTCCGGCAGCCAGGAGAAAGTCTCGTCTGAAATCAACGTGACTCCCATGATCGACGTGCTGCTCGTTCTGCTGATTATCTTTATGGTGATTCAACCGGAGATAAAGCTGGGCGAAACGACCGAAATTCCACATTCAGATACACAGAAAATCCAAACCGCACATCCGCCCGGCGTCGTCATTGGGCTTTATCAGGGAGACGAAGGCAGGATGCCGCGGATCAAAGTTGACCAGGAGGAAGTTGCTTGGAATGATCTGCCCAGGCGACTCCAGGAAATCTACAAAACCAGGGCAGAAAAGGTCGCGTTCCTAAGAGGAGATCCGGAAGTGGAATTTCAGTTCGTGGTCGACGTCGTCGATATGACACACCTTGCGGGCGTAGATCGCATCGGCTTGCTGCCGAGCCGAGATTGAACCGACACATGATTCGACATCAGCCGAGATAAGCGTCAATCGATCTGCGCTTGTCTCGGCCAAGTCTCATCTGAACCAAGAAGAAGAAGCTAGATAGGACGGCTGTAGACGATCTCCAGTCCGCCGGACTCTTCGCTGACTTCAGGCGCCTCCGCTTCCGGAGGGAACATGTGCCTGGCCAGGGAATTATAAAGTCCTGCTGCTGCCGCACCCACCGCAAATCCGATCATTCCATAAAGAACTGGAAAGAGCACAGCTAGAGTAGCCCCATTGATTTCTCCGAAGATGATCGGATTCGAAGGCGTTTTCGCTGCAAGAAATGCAATAGCGAACAACGGCGTCAGAAGCACGCCTAAGACAACATGGACTCCAGCCGAAACAGACGCTACGAGCAGAACCTTAACGCTACGTGTCCGTTCTTCGGGAACCCTCTTCAGGAAAGTGTTGCCGCCAATTTCCTGAGGCACTTTTTTCCGGAAAATACCGAGAGCAGGTGAAGCCATATCATTCCTTTCTTTCGCCCCGTTAGGGCCGATTTGCGGTGGGAGGCGGCGTTGGTTGACGCCGTTTTTTACTCCCGCACCGCAAAACGAAAAGGCCCAGAGAGGCAATACCTCTCTGGGCCAAATTTCTTGTCGAGACCGGAAAGCTTCCGGGAACTAAAAAATCAGGGCCCTGTCATGTCAGGCCATTTTTTCGCAGCCCAAATTCTTTAAGGGTTGCGGAATGTTTTTTTCGCTACTGCCTCCACGCAGGTAATCTCGCCATTGCGGAATTGTATGGTAATCGATCCGGGACACTTGCGTGACTGCATAAAATCCATAAGGGCAGTGAACAGCTCTCTGGGAAGAGGAATATGAGCGCCATCCGGTGAAACAGCCATGCACCTTCCCTGAAGTTCCATCGCTGCTGAAAAAGATGCTTTTGGTTTGTCGTGCGTGGTATGTTCAACCGCTACGTCGCTATTGTTTCGCGCGGGCAAGTCAGCGAGATGAACTCTGGTGTCAGCCATAAGCTCCTGCAATTCTTCAAAAAATTAACACAGTACCGGGAAGCTGCGAACCCCTTGGAGACCCGTTTGTTTTGATTGGGATTCTTTAATCTCTTAACGACTCTTTCTCAAAACGCCCTAGAATCCAAATTATTAAAGCATTGTACGATTCATTTTGCTATTTGTAAATCTTCTTAATCATCGCTTCCAACCCGGCAACTCCGCCATTGCGGAATTGAATGGTTACAGAGCCGGTCGGTTTCGCATTTCCTTGAAGGAAATCGGAGAGGGCGCCAAACAGCTCTTTAGGAATCTCGATCTGATTTCCTTCTGGAGAGATCACCACATATTGCTGCGCCCGCTGAATTGGCACGACTGTCGGCATACTTACTCCTTGCAACGATCTATGAGATCGCTCCTCATAGGGGTCTGTTCCTTGGGCTATCCACAGAACCGCTGCTTGGGCCGCATCCCTAACAAAAGGAAGCGACGTAGTCTGGTTCAAACTGTAAAATGAAAGCCGTTCAATCCGTCAATAGAAATCACTAATGTTCTATTTTTAGAACAAATCAGCCTTTGCGCAGGGTTTTGACTTGCGCTTAGCCGCTTAAAACCGGCAATTCCAAAGACTCATTCCGGTTTTCAGAAACTCCCTGTAAAGGCAATTATTTTTCGTTCTGCACAAACATAGACGCTAACGAGCCCTCTCGCCCTTTAAACTTGGATGAATATTCGCAGCCCCGGAAAGACTTTCTACTTGCGAACTTGCCTGTTAAAAAGCAAGGAATTTCGCGGCTCCCGCCGTATTTTGACTCGGCAATCGCATTGTATTTTAAAGCAAATGCGGGTATTATAAAAGTTGTAACTGGTTTCGACTTAGGCCTCTTGCAGGTCTGAGTGGGTTTGTAAGTTCCAAATCCGTGGCGGACGTACCAGTGGGCGAGAGGCCCACTTTATTTTTGGGTGCGGCTCGGTTTGCCGAACTTCTTCTTACGTCGATACGGGAAGACCGGATTCTCGCCTGCAGACATGGAAATCTGCTGAGCGGTTCTAGGTGGATGGTAGCGGAACTCAACAAAATTCGCGACATTGCCGGGCGGGTAGCCGCCACTCACGGAGTTGAAGTCGTTGATGTGGAGATGCGTGGCGGGGGCAAAGCCCGCACTCTCAAGATCACAATCGATAAAGCGGAAGGCGTTACCCACGAAGATTGTGCCAACGTCAGCCGCGAGGTTTCGACGATTCTCGATGTGGAAGATGCCGTGCCAGGCAGTTCCTACACGCTGGAAGTATCGTCGCCGGGCCTTGATCGCAAGCTGCTGCGCAGCCAGGACTATCTTCGGTTCATGGGAAGCAGAGTTAAAGTCATGACCCGGCAGCCGGTCTACGGCAATCGGCATTTTGAGGGCCGGTTACAGAGTTTTCAGGATGACAAGCTGGTGCTGGAATTGACTTCGGGCAAGAAGCCTAAACCAGGTCACAGCCAGCCTGCGAAAGTCGTGGAGATCGATCTGGCCAATGTTGAGAAGGCCAATGTTGTACCGGAAATTTAGGGACCAGCAATTCAAGGAAAACGTATGGCAAGCGAGATTTACAACGTCATTGATGCTCTAAGCCGCGAAAAAGGAATCGATCCGCAGATTGTAGTGAGCGCGGTAGAAGATGCCATTGTTGCCGCTACTCGCAAGAAGGACAAGAGCCAGGAGAACCTACGGGGCGAGTTCGACAAGGACAGCGGCAATATCCG
>DASZFK010000475.1:0-11129 GCA_035939855.1 Candidatus Angelobacter sp. | reverse complement strand
GACAGGTAGGATTGATAGGCGGCGGGGTTGCTCTTCGCCAACTCCCGGCAGATCTGCAGGGCTTCCTGGTAGGAGGCCTCTGCTTCCTTCAGCCGCTGGGTGTTGCTGTAGAGGAACGCCAGATCGTTCAGAGTATGCGCCACGTCGAGTTGATAGGCGGTGGGGTTGCTCTCGGCCAGTTCACGGTAGGTATTCAGGGCTTCTTGGAAGTTGGCCTCCGCTTCCTTCAGCCGTTGCGTATCGCTGAAGAGGGACGCCAGGCCGCGCAACGTCTCGGCCACGTAAGGTTGAAAGGCGGCGGGGTTGCTCTTGGCCAGTTCGCGGCGGATCTGCAAGGCTTCCTGGTAGGCGACTTCCGCTTCCTTCATCTGTCGGGTTTTTTTGTAGAGGCCCGCTAGGTTGTTCAGCGTTCCGGCTACGTAGGGTTGAAAGGCGGTGGGGTTGCTCTTGGCCAGTTCACGATAGCTGTGCAGGGCTTCGTGGAAGTCGGCCTCCGCTTCCTTCAGCCGCAGTGTTTTGCTATAGAGACCCGCTAGGTTGTTCAGCGTCATGGCCACGTCAGGTTGAAAGGCGGTGGGGTTGCTCTTGGCCAGTTCACGATAGCTGTGCAGGGCTTCGTGGTAATCGGCCTCCGCTTCCTTCAGCCGCTGCGTGTCGCGGTAGATGCCCGCCCGGTTGTTCAGCGTTATGGCCAATCCGGATTGAAAGGCGGCGGGGTTGCTCTTGGCCAGTTCGCGATGAATATGCACGGCTTCCTGGAGGTCGCC
Source organism: Candidatus Angelobacter sp. (assembly GCA_035939855.1). Classification (GTDB taxonomy): domain Bacteria; phylum Acidobacteriota; class Terriglobia; order Terriglobales; family Acidobacteriaceae; genus Angelobacter. The sequence continues at coordinate 10,362 of DASZFK010000475.1, read as the reverse complement.
CTCCGCTTCCTTCAGCCGCTGCGTGCTGCTGTAGAGTTCTCCTAGGTTATTCAGCACTATAGCCACGTCGAGTTTAAAGGCGGCGGGGTTGCTTTTGGCCAACTCGCGGTAGCTTTGGAGGGCTTCCTGGTAGGCGGCCTCCGCTTCCTTCAGCCTATGTGTTTTGTTGTAGAGGTTCGCCAAGTTATTCAGCGTACTGGCTACGTCGGGCTGATAGACGGCGGGGTTGCTCTTGGCCAACTCGCGGCGGATCTGCAAGGCTTCCTGGTAGGCGACTTCCGCTTCCTTTAGTCGCTGCGTGTTGCTGTAGAGGTCCGCTAGGTTGTTGAGCGTTCGCGCTACACCGAGATAGGCAGCGGGGTTGCTTTTGGCCTGCTTGCGGGAGATTCGTAGAGCTGACTCTAGTACAGGCTGGGCGTCGGCGTAAGCGTTTTGCTTAACCAAGAGCGTTCCGTAGGCAAGCGCATAAGAAAAGTCGGTTGGCCGATATTTGTAGGCCTCCAGGAAATGAGGCAGAGCTTGCAGAGGCTGAAATTGAAGCTCGAAGGTTAAGCCGCGGTTACAGTGATTTGCGGCAGTGCGATCAACTTGCTTCTCTTCCTTCTTAAGGATCGCGTCCAGGATCGCCCCTGCCCTCTCAAACTCACCTTGATGGATATATTCCCCCGCTTGCTTGGAAAGTGCGCTATCGTCTCCGGATTCAGCTAGCCGTCGCTCCAGTTCGTGATACTTGTCCGCCCATTGATTCGCCTCCTGGATTTTTTCCGCCAACTGGAGGTTCTTCCGATCCAGTTCCGCATTGAGGCGCCTGAGTGCTCTGGGATCCACTCCTGGACAATTCACCGTGAGGTTGCCCCCAACGCGAATGTCGTAGAGAATACAGCGCCCGCTCACAATCAAGGTGGCAGGATTTGGGCGCTCCTGGGATGTCTTGAGCTGAAGTAAAAGAAACAATGTTAAAGCGACATGCATTGGTTTTACGCCAAATCGGCTTTCCTAGGGCTTTTTATGGGGAGACTTGCGTGTTTGAGTCTCTGCAGATCTCTCACCCACGGTAATTGTCATGTCGCCGTTGGACTGTATATCTTTGAAGACTTGGTTATTGTCCCCTTTGATTTCGAGCGGTGACGTATCTCTGGGTTTTAACGGAGCCTGACCGATTGACCGCTGGACAACAATGGGTGTCGGAGTAGATGCAGGTATCACGATCACTGCTTCGTGGGCTTTGTGATTGACCTCGAGATAAGCCAGTCCCAAGGCGCCGACCAGCGCGATGCCGGCAGCGGCCAAAACCGCTGGATACAACCAGCGTTTTTCATCACGCCGTTTGGCGCGGGCGATCAGTCCAAAAAGAAGGAACAGGACGTAGCCGACCAGACCTAAAGGGTGAATCAAGACTTTGGTCCATTCGGTGCTTGGGCTGGCCATGGAGCCTCCTCGCGAAACTGGGAAGGATCAGGGACACAAGAGAGACAGAACTCTCCTTATAGAAGTAGTGAGGCGAGGAAGCAAAACGTTACAAAGATTCTTTGGGAGAGGGAATCGTGGCTAAGCTGAAGGCTTCTTGGAAGACAGCCCAAACTGCTTCAACCGCTGCGTGTTGCTGTCAACCAGCAGTGATGAATAGACCTTCAGATCATCATTTTGGCCCCTTCAGACCAACCGTTGGAGACATGCTGGCGGCCGTTGAACTTAGTTTGTCTCCCCGGCGCATGTTGCTACTGCCAACAATTAAGAACGTCGGCGCATCTACGCGCAGACCAATGCAAAGAAAAAATGTTGCAGAGTATGATTTTCATTAGTCACCGCGTGTGTACGTCCTTTTCTCCACTCACATCAGCGAGCTCTTTCCCGCTCAAGCTGATTCATTGTTCCCAGCCTCCGCGATTCGCTAATACCCCAGCCAACAAAGAACTTCGGATCCTGAATATTCCGCCTTGTCGCCCACTTCTGCAAAGAACTCCGTCACATCTTGATCATGCAGCTTAATCTCGCGGATCGCCTCAGCCTTTGTTACCGTGCTCGCCAATGCTGTCTCTAAGTCCATTGCGACAATTCGAAGCCAAGACAGCCAATGGAACGCCCGTGGGCGAGCGGGCGGGAGTCACTCGTCAGCCTTTAACGTCAGTTGTTTTGAGTGGCTGATACAGCACTCTGGTTGAGTTCCCTTTGAAGCTGCAACAATTCGCGCAACTCCTGAGTGTTCGATGATCCGCTCTGCTGTGGAGTCCGAACTGGAGCGTCGACGGGCTTAGGCTGCTTGGCACTGTCCTGGAGGACGATGTAGAGCGGTGTTCCAGCGGACAGCGATACGACCACGTGCTCGTTCAAGGCAAGCCTGGTCACCTCTTGGTCTGAGGCAAGCCCAATATTTTCGCCTACTCGTTCGCGCAACAAGTCCTGTTCGCTGAGCGGCTGATTGAGATTGCCGCGTCCCACGAGCAGGGTGGCTCCTTGTCCGATGCCGGATAGAGATCTCGCCAGTAGGCTCTTGCCAGTATTTTTGCCCTCGACGCGGCCCTTCAATACCTGCGAATCGAGATCGGTTGCGATCGCGTTGAGCGGCGTCTTGGAACCGTCCGGCATTTGCAAAGAATCGAAACGAATGGACAGATAGCCGGAACGATCGGCCTGTTCAATATTCCCGACAACTTGAGCGCCGGCAGGGATGATGACTTCTCCGTCGCGTTCATAGTTGTACTCAATGACTGCAATCACGCGTGTTTTCAAAGCGGTGCTCGCGGCGTATGCGAGTCGGGCTTTCAGCCGAGTGCCCGTAGCTAAGCCGAGACCCAAGTCCTCCTCGGGGCTGTTGCCTTGCACAGGACTGCCTGCGGCAGACTGGGGCCCTGCAGCACCTCTGACAAAAACCAAGGACGACTTCGATAGTGCGTCCCGTTCTGCCCGCGTTACCTCGGAATTCTCGGCGGCAGGATTTGCATTTGCCGAAGCCTGCAATGGGGGTGGCGCCTGCCAGTTTTGCTGGGCGTCGAAAGGTGGGACCGAGGCGAGTGATCCTTTAGCGTTTGGGGGAGTGGATTTTGCCGAAGCCGTTTCTGTGGCAGTGTGTTGGATGTCCTCTTCCCGAACAGCTTCGTCATGCTTGGCTTTCCCGTTAGGGCGGGCCGAATCGGTAATCGGGATAAAGCTCCTCTGGGTATCGTCTTGACTGGCAGCAGATGTCGCTGTCTTTGCCGTCGCTGGCTTCTTGCCTTTGTGCGGGAGAGACCATGAAATGAATAACACCAAGGCAATAACCAATGCCCCTGCTGCAACCATGACAACGCGATCGAAGGGAACCGGCTTGACTGTTTGCTTGCTACGGGACGCGAACAAGCTGCCAGGATGCTGCCGCCCGGCAGGAACATTCCCAGCAGTGATTGGAGCGCCGCTAGTTGATTTCTCGGTTTCTACGACAGTGCCTGTCTGATTTGGATCATTGCCATTGAGATTGGTCATTTTGTTTCCCCTCCGGCTGGAGCCGTGAATGCAAACGAGACAAGAACAGGGCGATCCACCTCGTCTGCTTGCGCCACGCGAAGCATCAAGCCTTCCGTTGATTGTTTGAAGTTCGGTCGCCCGAACATCACAACTCCATCCGATCTTGCGCCGGGGGCCAAGTGCTTCAGAGTGGTCTTATATTCCTGAATCGGGATAAGCTCGGATTTGATTGACTGGCCCTTTCGGTGCTTTGAAGGGCCGGCCAATTCAATCTGAGGCGGCAATAGGTCGATGCTGCGATCCGAAGTGTTCAACACCGAGTACCCAACCGTCATCAGGTCCCCGCTCTGCGTGATTTGGCCAATTGCGGCCTGCAGCTTTTTGCCCTGCCAATCCTGAGTGGAGATTCTCATCTGATTTAGCAAAGCTTGATCGGCCGGGCCGATGCGTCCTTTTTTCTCCGCGGGAGCTTCCTCTTGGGCACCAATGTTCCGGGTCTCAGCAACGAGAAAGCTGGATGTGGACTCTGAAACCAAGAAGCTTCGCGGCCGTTCGAATTCGAGAACGAAATCAACATTGCCGCTCTCTTCAGCTCGGCCGTCGCTGACGAGGTGCAAAGACACCTGATGGCCAGCTTTCGTGTTGATGAGCAGGTTGGTCTGGTCTGGCTTCAGGGTTGTGGGCTTGACGTAGACCAGCAAGGGCTCGGCAGGCGAATGCTCGGCTTTGAAACCGTCCGGGTCGCCCAATACGACGCTGCTTACCTCCTCGGGCAATCGGATAGAACTGACGTAACCAGGGCGCAGATGCAGAACCGTGATTGCCTCGGAATCAAGGGTCAGCGTCGCAATCCGGGGCTGGGGAAGAGCACGCGAAGCTGGCGGCGTCTGGCCGGACGCTGCGGCAGCCGCTATTAGAAGAAGTGCAAGGCAACATTTTTTCATTGGATACTTGTTCTCCGTTTTCCACTGGACTGGGAGATCCGTGGCTGCCGCTGGTATAGGCTTCGCACCTGCAAGACGTAGTTCACAACATCTGGGTTGTGATAGCGAAGGCCGCGTTTCTCAATCCATCCTTCACCCGCGTAAAAAGCGGCTGCGACCAGCCGAAGATCTCCGTGAAACTTGCGCATCAGCCACGCCAAATAGCGGACCCCGCCCGAGATGTTGTCCCTAATGTCGCAGCGGTTTCTTACGCCCAAGCGTGCGGCTGTAGCAGGCATGAGTTGCATGATGCCGGCCGCACCCTTCGATGAGACGAGGCAAGGGTGCCATCCAGACTCTTGCTGAATGATTGAACGAACGAATTCAATTGGAACGCGGTAATACTGCGCGAATTGAGCGGCGTAGTATTCGGCCTCAGCCCGTCTCTCCGGAGTTCCGCACCAGGCCAGGGGAACGAGAACCAGCATCGCCGAGATCCTGAAAAACCAACTCATGCTGTGAATCCTTGCAAAGCTTCCAGCTTGTACTGCTCGGAATCGAAAATCAGGCTCGCAAAGCCATCTCGCAGCAGCAGTTTTTGGCGGTCTGCTTCGGTCTTCGCGAGTAGCGGCAATATGCTGTCGCGCATCTCCGGGGTTATTCGCTCGGTACCCATCACTTTGAGGGCCAGGGCTAAATCCAGAATCTCCGAGACGGAGGGCGCCTTCTCCATGCTCCAGCCCCGCAGCGCTTTCGCAATTCCTGCAAGGCCAGCGTGGAACTCTCGAGTCGCATCCGGCGTCTTGCGGGCGACAATCTCGGCCTCCCGCTCTGCCGTGGGATGGTCGATTCTCAAATAGAAACTGCGCCGGCGAAGAGGATCGCCGATGCGTCTCTCTTCATTCGACGTCAAGACCACAAAGGGAATGCTGGCAGCTTGAACAGTACCCAATTTGGGGATGCTCAGTTGCCAAACGCTCAGCAACTCCAGGAACATGGCTTCGAATGCATGGTCTACCTTATCGAGCTCGTCAATCAGCAACACGCAACGGTTTGGGCTCTCCAATGCCCGAACCAGCGGGCCCGGCATAAAGAAATTACGGCTCTGTAATTCGCTTTTGAGAGCGCTCCAGTCAGGCTCGGCGCTGCGGGACTTAAGCTCGACAAAGAGGCGCTGTAACGACTCATCAAATCGTCCTATCGCATGCTCTTGATTGATCCCTTCGTAGCATTGAAGGCGTTCGACATGGGTATTTGTAGCCGCAGCAACCGCATAGGCCAATTGGGTCTTGCCACTTCCGGCAGGCCCCTCCAAGAGAACAGGTCGGTTCAGCTTGGAGGCTAAAAAGACGACGGTCGCAGTCACCTCGTCAGTGATATAGCCGTTCTGGAACAATCCTGATCTGGCATCTTCAACAGAGCAAAACACACACGACCCCTTCGCTTGTTTTGGCTTATTGCCAACCTGCGCGAGCGAAGAGAACATAAGGCGGAATCAAAATTCGGTCAAACAGCACGACGGAAGGCCTTTGTACGCCGTTGATCAGGGCCTGGAGAGTCCCGTGTGACAAGCAGTTACGCGAGCAGTGTGGACAAATGACAGATTCGAAGGACAGTCAACTTCGAGCCCCGCACTGATGGCGCCGAGCCGGTTGCAAAAACCATTCAACTCGGTCAATTCCTAATTTTTCAGGCTAAGCAATCTGCGGAAGTGGTAGTGGCCCCTTGCGATCAGCTCCTCGACCAAGCCGATAGCAGAATCGCGAGCCTTGGGATCAGCGAGTGCATAGGCGATAATGTCCTCTGCCTGTTGCTCAACTCCCACCAGCAGCCACCGATCAACATCTCCATGAACCATGAGTGTGAGACAGATAACGCATTCTTCTGGGTACTTGGAACGAAGCTCCGCCAGTTTCTGAACCACCTTCATATCGTTCGCAACTCTATTAGTGAGTCTAAGGACTGCCAAAAGCATTTCCACCGCCCACTTCTCCGGAAACTTCCCAGACGTGAACCACCAACCGTAGCCCATCAACTCATTACAGAAATTTTCAAGTGAGGAGGCCTGCTTTGCACTTTGCAAACGGTTTTCGAATAATGCCTGCAGTCGAAGAAATGGTTCTTCAGGGGTCTTTTCATCCCAACCGGAGATGCTAGTACCCACAAACCACATCGCTTGCGCTCGCAGTTGATCCGGCGCATTGTCATAAAACTCTTTCAGCAATCGGTCACCGCTGTCAGCACTGATAGCGCCGTACCAATAAAAAGTCATTAGGTGTTCAGCAAGGAGATCATCCGGATGCGCCGGCGTCCTCATTCCACTCACATTTCCTATACTGGAGATGGCTGCCCTGTAATACGGAAGCAGAACCGGGAGCAGAGCCGTGCTGGGCAGCCATGCAGAAAGGAAACTATCCCAAGCAGCCCGAAAATATTGGGAGTGCTCATTGTCTAGCGGAAAAATTGCGGTCAGATTAGCTTGCAGCCACTGCCAATCAAGTCGCGCTAACCATTGTAGGCATCTACCGTAAACCGAACGGATCGAGAGTGTAGGTTCTGTGCCAACATGAAGATGTTGCTCCAAGACACCCCGAACTTCGGGCATATCGGAAAATGAATGCGACTGCCAATTTTCCGGCTGTGGCTCCTTATTCTGTTGTATCCAGATACCATATTGCACCACCGCTGTAAGGGCCCGTCCTCTTGTCGAGTTGATTGATAGGAGTGCTGGATCGAAATTCTCATCTTTCTCGTTCTCCACAGTGGGAAAGGGATCATCGGCCAGCGGTCTCAGGACCTGCCAGATACTTGACCTAGTATCGATCGGAAATCGTACGGCATCTTCACCAAATCCGGCGTTCAGCAGGTCAATTATTGCGTCTCGCGTCCATCCCCAATCGGGATCTTTGATAACCAGGTCACCCGTTCGCCCTGGAATCTCGCGTGGCTGACTTGTGACCCAACCTGCCAAATCGAGCACCGGTGTCCAGTCAACCACCAGCCTCTGCTTCGTTGCGACGGTCAGACCAAGGAAAAAGGAGCGGACGTAAGTTGGATCGAGCCCCTTGAATCTGCTCGCCGCTTCTGCGAACTCTACTGGCCTTTGCGCAACAAGTGAAGTTAGTTCTCGCCCCATTCCCTCTGCTGTCGGTTCCAGCATGCCTCCACTAGGCTGCCAAGTCTCAAGGAAAGAGATCACACCATCCAAATTCATCTCCGCCAACTCGCTTGGCGACTTCGGCGATTGAGGAGCAAACGCACCAAACTTGGCTTTGTTTGGCTCCTCAATGCGGCCCGCAGGTCCCATCAATGCTACTAGCTCTTCTAACGTCTGACGGTATGGTTCGGGTAATTGGCCTTCAAGAATGGCCAAGAGATCCCGGCGACGCCGATCTGAAATCGTCTTCACGGTTTCGGAAGTAATTGGTTGCCCAACAAACTCTAGCCATTGGCGAATCGAATCCTCGTTGGGCCCGCGATTCATCCACTCAAGGATCTTCTGCTGCGTCGCCGGTTTAAAGTCGCTAAAGCTGTGCTTCAGAAGAAGCACAGCCTCATGTCTGAGACTCGGCTGATCTGTTATCTCAGGTGTTTGGAACACTTCTTCGCTGACCGTGCGTCCTTGTTCCGGGAAGAGGCGACATAGATGTAACCCGAGGCGTCGGAAAGAAACCCACCTCTTTTTCTTTAGTAGATCCATTACAGCAGACAATTGAGTACTGTCTGAGGCTATAAGTTGGCAGGCTGCGTCTCGAGCCGCACAAAGGAGTCCGTCGGGTATATCATCCCGACTCTTTCCTTGCTCGATTGCTGGATGACGTATGTAGATATAGTCTTCGTCTCCATTTTCTTTTTCAACCTGTCCGATGGAATACTCTATTGCGTCATTGAGTAAGTCAAGAAACAAGCCGACACCCTCAAGACCAACAGCGCGAGTGAGCTCAGGGACAGCTTTCTCAACAATCCTTTGGTACCAAAAGCTATCAAAGTGCGCTCGCGGTTCATATCGGACAATCGACATTTTGTCAGCAGACTCGGATGCCCTCGGATCCGGTCCAAGTTGAAGCGACGTACGCGCCAATACTAAGGCTGCTGATCCCTCATCGCCGTTTGCCAAATGGCCAATTAACCTTGCTATCTTCTCCGCCAACAGAAGCTTGAAAGGTGATTGAACCCACTCCGAAGCCTGCGAAACCATTTTGGCGGAATAAGCCGGCTGAAGAGCTAATGCAATCTCCATCAGGTCATCGTGAACGCGACTGTTCTCTGTCTTGGGTATTGCCAATGCAATGCGTACGATCACTTCTTGTGCCTCTGGCCGTGCGCTCATTCGAACCAAGTAACGTGACTCCGGCCAAATGGCCAGACTTATGCGATCCCCATCTCGAATAGGTGATGGAGGGTTTTGGAAGAATCCGTGTTGAGCGAGTGTCTCAAGCCAGGCTGAAGAATCCAGTTGTGTGAAGAAATATTCGTATTGCGCAAAGCCTTTCTTGATTTCCTTAAGAGCCCGCATGATTGTTTCTTCTTTAATCATGAGATTTCTCCTCGTCTAGGATGGCGTCAATAGCGGAAAAATCTTCCGACGGTTTTCGGCAGAGCGTTTCTAATAAGAATCGCTCCAGTTCGTCCACGCGTTTTTCAAACTCCTCGATCGTCGTTTCACGCCTGTGCGCAGTCCTAACAAAGTAATCATGCAATTCAAGCCAATAATCGGTACGGGGTTTCTCAAGGTTCCTCGGCAGCGGCAAACCTGCGGGATCAGCACGTCGAAAAAGATTTGTGACAACATCTCTTCTCTTTGGCCGATTTTCTTGATGCCAGCGCATGAATTTCTGGAGTTTTTCCAGGAGACGCTGCAGCGGTCCGTCGATTGTTCCGTTCCAATTCCCCTCGCAATGGCACGAACTCTTTAAACAAGATTCCCAAGCATTTTGGAGCGCCGATACTTGATCCCCCATGCGACCAAGCTCGGCAAGAACAGGAAGATCAAGGATTTTGGGAAGATCGCTTGTCAACTCGCGAATCGAGTGTGCGGCGAGAAAAACACGACCAGGAATCGTGCTGTCAGAAAGAACCCGTAAAGCGCACTCATACAGTTGTGCAATCCCACTGTTCTTGGCGGCAAGCGAACCATAAAGGAGCTGCTGCCGACCGGTCATCTGAAAGGACTGGTACGCTTGCTGCATAAAACTCACAAAAATCCCTTGCAAATCACAATCTTAGCAATTCTGGTGAGAACTTTGTGAACCTCGCAGGCCTCGATCTTCAGTAGCGCGTAGTATGTGATTGTCTAGTACTGCCTAGATTTTGGAGCCAGCAAGTATGCAGAAAATTAGTAAATCAGATGTAACATATGGGAGATCTACATGAATAACATGACGGGACTTTGCAATTGGTGTTAAATAACGGATGAAGCCCAGAAGCCGTTTCAGATGAAAAGCGGAATTTAGCTCTTGGAGTTACAGCATAGCCGCAAGTGTTTCAACCCGACGATGTGTCCATTGCCTAGGTACAGATCTTCCTGCGATCGAAAACGATCATGTCATTCCCAAATCCTGGTATCCGGACACAACACCAGCGAAGGTTCAGCGATGGACAGTTCCATGTTGTCCAGAGTGCAACCGCGCACTAGGTCAACTTGAAAAGGATCTGCTTCTTCGACTTGCCTTGTGCGTAAATCCGAAATCGGAGGCAGCCTCAGGACTCGCCCCACGGGTGCTGCGCTCCTTGGGCCTTGATACGAGCAGCATCGCTGCTCCTGAGAGACGTCATCGGGATCGACTCAGAATCCGGATTCAGTCGGAACTCATGCCTTATCGGGAAGTCGTAGGTAAGCCCGGTGCGATCCCGGGCCTAGGTCCCCCTCCCGACGATTCAATTGAATGGTCAGTTCCAATTCCGTGGGCGGCCTTATCGATCATTACAGAGAAGATTGTTCGCGGCTGTGAATACAAGATAGAGGGAAGATTTGTAGAAAAACCCTACGGGATTCGTA
>DASZFK010000474.1:0-12403 GCA_035939855.1 Candidatus Angelobacter sp. | reverse complement strand
TTCTGACAATATCGATCCGGCGGCTGCCGAGGCCTACGCGCGTGGCGATGGCTTCGGGGCGGGCGGATTTGGCGCAGCTCCCGGAAATGCTGGATCACGAGGCGTGCCCTTTGATTTCGGCGGATTTGATTTCAACGATTTCACCGGCGCCGCAGGCCGAAAAAGTGGAGGAGGAGGCTTGCATGACATCTTCTCCAACATTTTTGGAAGCCGGGGCGGCACTGCCGTCAGCACCGAACCGGAGCCGGGGACTGATCTTGAATACCAGGTCAACGTGGGCTTCTGGGATGCCATTCGAGGCACCGTACTGCGCCTGGAGATCACCCGCCAGGACACTTGTACGAATTGCGGTGGCAAAGGCTTGGTCGGCAAGGCGGAGACGTGTCGCCGATGCGGCGGCAGCGGTCAGGTAACGCAGACTGGTGGCCGGATGAAATTCAACGTCGAGTGCCCGGAGTGCAATGGAACCGGGAAAGCGCAAGACAGGTGTCCGGCCTGTCGCGGTGCGGGTGTTGTGAGCCATGCGACCCCCATCGAAGTCCGCATCAAGCCCGGAACCAGGGATGGACAGCGTATCCGCCTGGGCGGAAAAGGCAACGCCGGACAGCACGGCGGACCGCCGGGCGATCTCTACATCATCATCCGCACCGGTGAGCATCCGATTTTCCGGCGCGAAGGGGATGATGTCTACGTGACGGTTCCTATCTATGCGATGGAGGCGGCTTTAGGAACGAAAATCGAAGTTCCCACCATCGACGGCCGCTCCCAACTCAAGATTCCCCCAGGGACGCAAAGCGGACAGAAGCTGCGCCTGCGGGAAAAAGGCGTGCCTTCTGCGCGACATGAAGGTTTGCGTGGCGACCAGATCGTCGAGATCAAGATTGTTGTGCCGGAAGCCCGTGACCTGAAAGCGAGAGAGATCTGGCAGGAGCTGCAAAAGTTGACTCCCGACGACCCGCGGAAGGAATTGTGGGACAAGGTGTGATTCTTGAGACCAAGCGGCTGATCCTGCGCCCCTTTACTTTGAACGACATGGACGCGATGGAGGCCGTGCTGGGCGATCCAGTGGCTATGCAATTCTATCCCGCGCCCTTGACGCGCAAAGGTGTTGAAGAATGGATCCGAAAGAATCTGGAACGCTATGAAATTGATGGATGCGGAAACAATGCAATGGTTCTCAAAGAATCTGGTGAAGTAATTGGAGGGTGCGGATGCAGCTTCCAATTCGTGGAAGATAGAGACCAGATTGAGGTTGGTTACAACGTCCGGCGCGATCAATGGGGCAATGGCTACGCTACCGAGGCGGCCCGAATGTGCATGGATGACGCCTTCAGCCGCTTGGGAGCACAAAGGGTAATCTCGATGATCAGGCCGGAAAATCTTAGCTCGAGGCGCGTAGCCGAAAAAAATGGCCTGGTCTGCGAAAAAGTGATTTTCTGGCGCAACTATGACCACTGCATTTATGCGACACACAGGTGTGAACCATGACGGCAAAGCGTAAGTCCAAAGGCGCATACATGATTTCCTCTGTGGCAGAGATGTACGGCATTCATCCGCAGACGCTGCGGCTTTACGAACGCGAGGGCCTGCTCAAGCCTTCCCGCACGGAAGGCAACACCCGCCTCTATACCGAAGAAGATTTGCAGCGCCTGGAGTTCATACTTTCACTCGCCCGCGACCTGGGAGTAAATATTGCCGGCATGGCCATCATCCTGCAGATGCGCGAACGCATGGAAGAAATGAACCGCCAGATGCAGGAATTTGTGCGTTTCGTTCATCAGGAAATTGCCACGCGCGCCAGCCACGCCCACGCCGACCCCAGCCAGGGCGCAATCATCCCGATGCGGAAGCCTGTCATTACGAATCCTGTAAAAAGGAAATGACGGCCAAAGCTGACCATATCCTGATCCAACGCGCCTTCGTTTGAATGTGCCAATGCACGAACCCTACCTTATTGAAGCGGCAGCGGCGAATCTAGTGAGCGTGAGAGGTGAATAGACCATCGATGAAGCCAACGCGGTAGGCAATGAATTCACCTTAGACACATGGCGGATGACCTTTGTTGCAGGAAAAAGTTGGTAGCCGTTGGTAGGTAACAGGACGAAAGTAATAAAGTAATTTCGTAGAGCTTTGCCACACTCGGATGCCAAGCACCCTCAGCGAATGTCTGAACGATGAGGGGCTTGTCATAAGCAATCACCGTTGGGACGGCGATGACCTCACTTTTAGCGTAGCAGATATGTTAAGCAAGGCTTCATTCGCCTAGCTTGCGCCCGGTGCGACATGGAATTGAGTCTTGCGCGATTGCAGAGTATTCTGTGATCAAGATGTCAAGAAACAGCGCGTCAACGACAGCAACCGGCGGCGCTGGATATACCTTTGCCGATAAGGTTGCCGCAGCATTCCTGGTGCAGATGCTTCAGCGGGCATTCCCGTTCGAGCCTGAACTTGGCACTGTTGCGGAGATCCATTTCGAGACGCGTGACAGCGGAAACTTGCTGGATGACCTGCAGCTTATACTGCGCAGCGGGAATGAAACATCGAAATGCACTGCTTCCGTGAAGAGCAATCGCCAATTAACCAAGGCGGGTTTCAATAGCGAGTTCGTCAAGGATGCCTGGGAGCAGTGGCACGGATCAACCACAGGTAAGTTCAATAGTGAAACAGATATTCTTTGCCTGATTGCGGGCGTAGTTGATGATCAGGCTCTCCACGCCTGGCGGGAACTGCAGAAGCAGGCCTCGGCGACGACCCCGGATCGGCTGGTGGGACGACTCGCCGGAGAGAACCAATTTTCCCCTCTTCACCGTGCGATTTTCAAGAGTCTGCAACATCCGCAAAGCAGCTGCGATGTTGAGACTGCGCGGCTCGTCGCGAAGGTCCGGTTCCTGCATTTCTCGGAGGACAAAGAGGGCGATTACATAAACCGTTGCGCGGAAGCGGTGCTCGATGGCACCCAGACCGAGGGAGCGAAGCTATGGAGCCGCCTCGTTAAACTGGCAGCCGAAAGCAGAGGGACGGGCGGGTACTTCGATCTCCCAAAATTGATCCGCGTTTTAGGTGCTGATTTTGAGCTGCGGGACTTTCCGGATTTCAGGGCAGACTGGGAGCGTCTCGAAAGGATTTCCTCAGAGAACATCAAAGAGGTACGGACGGTCTTCGGCAGTGACATCCATCTGGCTCGGCAGGAAGAAAAAGATGCGCTGGCCGCCAAAGTTAGGGAACACTCTGTTGTTGCGATGGTGGGTGAATCCGGCAGCGGAAAGTCGGCGCTGCTGGCGGAGTCCGTCAGGATGTTCAAGCGTGTACTTTGGCTGACTGCAGGACAGTTATCGAAGCCGAGCCAGGCAGAATTGGCGACTGCATTCAGCTTGACATACGACATTCCGAACCTGATTGCCCACTCCAGCCTACGTGAATGTGCGCTTGTGCTTGATGGTTTTGAGCACCTGGAAGGCGATGCGCGGCGCCGCGCAGCTGAGTTAATGAAGAGCCTAGAAGAGCAGGGTCTCGATGGGTGGAAAGTTATTATCACCTGTCAACCGCAGCTCTGGGGATCTGCGCAGGATACGCTTATAGATGCCGGAATAGCACACGTTCACAAACTGGAAATCGGGAGACCGAAACCCGAAAAAATCCTCGCGGCTCTGCGGCACCTGCCCGCGATTAGAGCGCTGTTGTTACGCACCGACCTACAACCCTTCCTGTGCAATCTGGTGGTCTTAGACTGGGTACTTAGAGCCAATATCGCGCATCGTTTCTCCGCCTCGCGGCCGCGCATTGGAGAAACGGAGGTTATCGAGTGCATCTGGGAACATTGGACGGGCGAAAGCGACATGCGGTTCGCACGCGATTCTTTGCTGCGGACGCTCGGGCAAGGGGAAGGTGAAAAACTGAGCGGTGCGGTGCATATCGACACAATCCCCCAAGATCAGCTGCCACTCTTAGGAACGCTCGCACGCGAAGGCTTGCTGCGGGTTACGAGTCCGTCCGTTCAATTTTCGCACGATCTGATTGGCGATTGGGCAAGGTTTAGGAATCTTGTCTTCTCAGGGCATGATGCGGTAGAAAAAATCAAGACTCTAGCACACATTCCGCGCTGGGGCCGCGCGATTCGTTTGTATGCTCAATCTTTGGCCGAGCAAGGCAGTGGCCTTGATCGGTGGAAGTCCGCCACTACGGAACTTGCCAGCGAGAAGCCTCAGGCCCAACTCGCAAGCGATTTGTTTCTGGATGGCTTACTGCTTGCGGCGAATTCACAATTTTTGCTTGAACAGGTGTGGCAGGATCTGATTGCCAACCATGGCCAGATTCTGAACCGATTGCTGAAGCGGTTGGTGCACGTCGCCTCGTTCCCCGATTGGCGCATGGGCCTACTAGCTGATCCGAAGGATACGGATCAATTGGCGGCCTGGTTTCGTATTCCTCTCCCGCTTTACTGGTATCCAGCCCTTGTTGTTCTAAGCCAGCATGCGCAAGACGTGGCTAAGTACGCTCTTCTCAGTGCCGCCGAAGCATGTGCCCTTTGGCTGAGGACAATGCCGGCGCAGATGCCCGGCAGGGAAGAGGCTGCTCTGCTGGCAGTTGAACTTGCGAAGGAAACACAGGACTTGATGGCTGAAGAAGTGCACTTCCTTGGCAAGGATCAGCCGGTGTACGAATCGCTCTTGTCAGCGGGAAGGGATTTGCCGGAAGAAGCGAGTCAAATTGCGCTGGAGCTTTCGGGCAGGCGTGATGAGCCGGATCACGCCATTCAGCGCGCGATCCAGGCTGAAGAACGGCAAGCCGAAATTCGCAAGGAATGGGAAAGGAAGCACCCTGAAGACAAGAAGGCCAAACGGCGTGGTCCGCCCGCACTATTATCGGATCCAAGTGGGCCGATGCGTCCGCCGGACCCAGATGGACCACTTCGGGAAGTGTCGGATGGATTTCGTTCAGCAGTTCTGGACACGCCTGGGCTCACTGGTCTTATTGCAACGCGTCCGGAGGTGGCGAAGGAAGTATTGCTCGCAGCGTGCATTGATGAGCCGAAGGCTACCGACTTTTATCATGGGAGTCCCCTACCCTTTGATGGCTTGGGTTTGGCGCACTGGCAAAACGGCTATCCTGCGATGTATTGGAAAGGGCCATTTTGGAAATTTCTACAGGATGCGCCGGAGCAAGGACTTGATGCGATTACGAGATTGGTGAACCACGCGACCACGCGTTCGCTTGAGCGACATGGCGGTCCAGTAACAGAAGAGGAGCGTCGAACATACGCATTGGAGTTCCAGTTCGACGGTAAGTCAGTCTACTGGACAGGTAACGGTAACGTGTATGGCTGGCACCGCTCTGTGTCCATGCATGGCGCAGCCGTAGAGTGCGCACTGATGGCGTTGGAGAAATGGCTTTATGACGAAGTCGAGAACCGTCGTGACATCATGCGATGGGTGCAATACATCGTCGCAAATGGAAAATCATTGGCGTTTGCGGGTGTTCTGGTCTCAGTCGGCTTGAAGTATCCGGGACTTTTTCTGAATGAGCTCATGCCTTTGCTGGGGAACATTCACATATACGAGTGCCAATCGAGTTGGGCAATAAGTGAACAGTCGGAGACGTGGCGCATTTCTCTGGCCCGGCAGAACCAACAGGTCATAAAACTGGCGACGGAATGGAACAGCATGCCGCACCGACGCTTCTTTTTAAGAGATGTTGCCCCCTGGCTTATGTTGCAGGATGAGAAGCTGCTGAAATACCTGGACGAGCGTAGAGCCGGATGGGCGAAAAGAATGGAGCGTTACCGTGGTGAAAAGAAGCGTGATCAACTTAGGTTCTTTCTGGCACGATTCGATCCGCAAAACTATACGCGAACGCCCCAAGCGGACGGACAAGTGCTGATCGAAATGCGCTGGCCTGAAGAGCTGGAAAGTAAAGCCAAAGAGTCACAGGTAAAGGCCCATCTGGGGATGCTATCCATCACACTCGCCTCGCGGGCGCGTTCCTATTTATCCGGGCGGCAGACACTCGCTCCCGCAGATCTGCCGGAATTTGCTTCTCAGGTTCAACGGCTTGCAAATGCAAGCCTTGCCGACATGGACGTATCACAAGCACGCTATCGACAAGACTCTGTGGCTGGAGGAATTGCCGTTCTCGTCGTGCAGCACCGTGGCTGGCTAGCGCAAAACCCCGATCTTGAAAAGTGGTGCATCGAGACCTTGCGAGATCTAAAGCCTGAACCAGATACAGAATATGAAACACCGCATTCTGCTATGGATCAAAGCGCTGAATCCTTTCGAGGGGAAGCCGGTGTCGCGCTTCTGCAGGAGAGTACCGAAGAATCGGTTTTACAAATGGCGTTTGATGGCGTCACGGCCTTTTATTACAACGCAACTTTTCAGACCCTGTGGCGTGCTTATTTGCTGCGCGAACAGATTGGTGAAAAATTTGATGAACTGGTGAACGTTGTTGTGTTGTGGTCTGCTTTGAGGCGGGCGGCTATTCGGGAATCAGGATACGAAGCGGACCGAGAGCTGCTGGCAAAGTACAAGGGATCTTTGTTTCGCCGATTCTTGGCGGGAAAGCTTGGGAAAGGGTTCGTGCCGTTGCGCAAAGCCGAAAGGCTAGGTCATGCGCTTGTGGAAAGAATCTCCCGTAGGGAGATGTCCCCCGGCGAGAAGCGCTGGCGCGAAGAACATAAGAGGTCGATGCGTGAAGACCGACATGATCGCAAGCTATACCGGGAGAGCCCGGGCATCGATTTCGAGGTGATTCAGAAGGGATTAGGTTTTCTACCGGCAATGGTGCGGGATCCCTTGCCCGCAGACACACGACGGTTGTCACAATATGTCCGCGAACTCTACGATCTGGAGATGCGGACCCTGCCGCGCCCAGAACCCGGCCAAGAGAACTACGAGATATCGGGAACCGCATACGAGTTTGACGTTTGGGTCATGGCGCGTGTAGTCGAATTTATAGTGCATGCGAACTCAATCGACGTTGCGCGATCGCTTTACCGGCCGATCATAGAACTGGGGCCGGTTGCGCGCTACTGGGTCGAGGACTTTCTGCAAGCCTGGATTGGCATTGGTCTCGAAATGGCCAAGGACAACGCTGTTTTTTCAGCTATTTGGCGGGACATCGCGGAGTATGCGATGAATCTTCCCGCGTGGCAGTGTGGAAAACCAGGTTACTGGTGTCCTGTGGAGACCCTTGCAGCCGATCTGATGGGCCTGCGCGAAGGGGCAGTGACAGTGTTGGGCCAAGCCACATACACCGAATTGGTAGCGATGATGACTCCGGTCTATGAGGAATGGGGGAACACGTGGTTGAAATACGCATCGAATGCCGCATGGTTTGCTCATTTTCTGCCGACCGAGTCCGGTCGGGTTCTTCTTAGTCAAGGGATTCGGCAGCTCGCTGATGCACTGTCCTCTTTTGCAGATCGCGACTGGCACCACCATTCCCTTGGCCCCTTGCTTACTGATGCTCTTGCAGCTTGTTGGAAGCATTCGCAGCATGAAGTGGAATCGCAGCCGGATTTGCGGAAGGCGTTTTTGGGGCTGCTCACAGCACTCTGCGCACGGCAAATCCCAGAAGCGCTCCATCTCAGAAACAAGGTTTCGGAAACACTTGTGGCTGCCTGAACCGTGCAGGCGCAGTCTTCGATGCTGAGCGCTCATGGACATAAACTTCATTGCATACGAGTTCAGCTCAAGTCATAATCGATAGTTAGCGTACGACTTGCCGCTAAAGATTCTGTGCGTTCAACGAGGATATCAAGAATCTACAAGAGGCGAACTCTCGAGCCATCCTAGTCGATTGCAAATGTGGCATGAACGATAGCGGTAATGTCTTTTTCCAACGATGTGGTGTCATTGACGCCTTCGCCCGAGAACTGGGTGGAATCGGCGGCGGTGACTTGCAGCACTCCCATCTGGGCGGAGCGCAGATCTCCCGCTTTTCGGCCATTGCTTCCGGCGATCTGCTGGGCGCGATCGTGGGCGTCCCGCGCTGCTTCGGCCAGCATTTCCACCTTGGTTTCCGAAAGATGGGTGTACAGGTACTTCGGCGCCTGTGACTCCAGAAGAATGCCTTGATTGATGAGCTGGGTTACATTGCGTGACACCAAGGTCAGCTTGTCGATTTCCGGTGAGCGAATCTGAAGGGATTGTGTCAAATGGTATCCGACGATTGTGCCGGACATCTCGCCGTACGCAGGCTCGCCCTTCTCCGTCCGGCGGAGCGGATTGGTGGAGACCGCAGACACTACAATCTGGTTTTCAGGGAATCCGTGCGCCATGAGAAAAGCGCGGACCTTGTCTACATCTGCAGTGAGCCGGGCATAGGCATCCGCCAACTTAGCTGCTTCCACGCTTACCGATGTGCCCCAGATCATGAGGTCTGACTTGATGCGCTTTTTCGACGACCCGGTGACTGAGATGCTATGGTCAAGCTCTTTTGCCTTTAGAAAGGTGTGCGCTGCAATCATGGTGGAGACCACCATGGCAACAGACAATGCCAGCGCTGCTCGCAGATTCCCGTTCATCTTCCTCCGGTTCAGCTTGAGAATAATATAGCAGGTGGACGATTGGGCTTCGTCTGCGGCGCCAACGATTCCGCAGGTTTGATGGCTTGATCCAGCCTCGCCTTGGCTGGCATGCTGGAATGATCGCGGTCAACGAGCAAATCCCTGTGAGACGGGCTGTCTCACAGGGATGCAAAACAAGCTTAAAACAAGTTCCAAAGGAACTGGTTGTAAACGTCATGGTGATATTGCACCTCTGGAGGCTTTACGAAGGTTCCCAGGAGGCGCGGGCAGCGATCGGCCGACGCTTGCTTCAAATCGGCGTAACGGGTTTTCACGTCGGCGCCCAGGAGCTTGGTGGTCCAATCAGCATTGCTGAAGTGCTCGAGAGACGTGTAGATATTGTCGGGCAGGTAACGCTCCGCCTGGCGCAGGTTTTTGATGTTGGCCGTTTCGCCTTCCACTCCCGCCTTGAAGATCGAGTACATCACCATATAAGGGTTGGCGTCGGGAGCGACGGAGCGCACCTCGACTCTCATGCTCTTTTCGTTGCCAATCGGGATACGCACCATGGAGCCGCGATCCGTGGGTGATGCCTTGATCTGGTTCGGGGCCTCAAAGTGGGGATCCAGGCGGCGATAAGCATTGACGCTGGCATTCAGCATCAGGCAGATATCATTGGCATGGGTAAGGATGCGATCGATGAAGGCCCAGCCACATTGGCTGAGTTTCTCTTCGCCGTTCGGATCCCAAAAGAGGTTCTTGCCGTTCTTGCTGATGGAAACATTGGTATGCATTCCATTACCGTTGACGCCCACCACTGGCTTGGGAAGGAACGAAGCTGTCAGCCCCATCCTGGTCGCGACCTGGCGGCAGATCAGCTTGTAGAGCTGGATCTGGTCGGCGGCGGCCACCACTTCACCGTAACTGTAGTTGATTTCAAATTGCGAAGGCGCGACCTCGGGATGGTCCTTTTCATTCTGGAAGCCCATGGAGCGCTGCACTTCGGCGGTCGTGTCGATAAATGTCCGCAGCGGGTCACCGGGCAATGAGTGGTAGTAGCCGCCGGTGTTCACATATTCGAACTTGCCGGTTTCGTGGTAACGGCGTTCCGCGTCGGGACCTTTAAAGAGGAACCCTTCGATCTCGTTGGCGGCGTTGAGGGTATACCCTTCCTTTTCATACAGCTCATTGGCAAACAGCTTGAGCATGGCGCGAATATCGGCGCTGTACGGAGTCCCGCCTTTATCGATAACTTCACCGAATACCAGGACCTTCCCCGCTCCAAATATATCGGCCGGAGCCCAATAAAAAGCGCCCCAATCAATGCCAAGCCGCAGATCGCTCTCGCGCTGCGCCGTAAAGCCACGGATCGAAGAGCCATCGAAGGTAAGATTGTCCCAGCTCTTGATCAGGAACTTCTTATCGTAGTCCAGCATGTGCAGGCGGCCTTCCAGGTCGCTGAAGAGCACGGTCACAGCCTTGATGCGCTTTTCGTCAGTCAGGTACTTGATCCGGTCTTCCTGGATCTTATCGGCGGCAACGCGGGTCTGGCGCTGCTCTTTCGCCTTGAGGTTTAACTGCTCCAATTCGTCGTATGAGAGCGCCAGGAAATTGCGAAGTTCGTTTGACATATCTCTCCTCAAGATGTGTTTTGAGTTCAGCCGGAAGGCGAACGCGGTTCTGAAAGGCTAGCATTCCAGATTATCGCGGACTTTACCCAGCGGCCAATCAAAAGACATTATCATGCCTATTGATGGAATTTATCGTGCGAAAAAGTGTGGAAAAAGACCAGGGTGAGGCGTGAAAACCTCTTCCAGAGGTTTGGGTTAAGGGCCAGCGTTTGCCCGTTCGACGTGATAGCCCTTCTCCTGCAGGAGCTTCACGATGCCTTTCTCGCCAATCATGTGGCCCGCGCCTACCACCACAAAAGACGGCTCTTTGCCCTTCAGGTATTGCTCCACCCGCTGGGCCATGGTCACGTTGCGATCGTCCAAGAGTTTCTTCATCAACGTCTTGGGACCGCCTTCTTCTTCCCGGACCAGCTTCTCCAGGGACTCGGTATCGCCTGAAGTATAAGCTTGCTGCATCTGGTGCACCATGTCTTTGACCTTATCCGCCTGTTTCAACGAAGCTGCTAAGAATTCCTGCTGCTCTTGCTCTGTGGCCGAGGACAAGATAGACACTTGAAAATCGGCACTCTCCAGTTCGTCAATTCGCTGTGGTTCTTTGACTTCATTGAGAAAGTGCATATCGATCCCCAACTCCGGATCTTCTCCAGCCGCTTTTGCTGCGAGCGCAATTACGGTAATTGCCGCCACCCATGGTTTCGTCCTGTCCAGCATCATGCGAGGCATACCATTCTTGGAGCAGAATTCGTCAAGAGCGGCAGAGGTTTCTTTGGAAATGTGCTGGGAAAGGCTGTCATCATTCGAATACATCCCATTTTCCTGTATCAGCTTGAGCATCTTCATCTGATCGACACTCTTGATGTTGAACTCCACCGCCAGCACCTTGGATGCGGCAAATGCCGATTCCACCGCGCGCGGCAGCGGATACAGGCTGCTATCCCCGACATGAATGGAGCCGAACAGATACACGGTATTCGTGGGAGATGTTGCCTTCCACATGAACAGACGCTGCGTGGTTTTCGCCTGCTGTGGTGCTGCCGTTTGAGCCTGGCAAAGGCTGAATGCGGCCAGCAAAGGCAAAAGATAAACCACACACGCCCTAAGACGCTTCTTCATCGAGGTCTCCAATCAGGGGGAATCAAGATAGGTGCAATGTAGATTATACCGGGTTGGGTTACACGGTCAGGAGTTCCTGGACCTTGAAATCCAGTTGTTTCAACGAAAACGGCTTCGGCAGAAACGGCGTGCTCAGGGTTGAGATGCCGGCCTGCAGCAGGACCTCGTCGGCATAGCCCGAAACAAATAACACCTTGGTCTGTGGACGAATTTGCAAAAGACGGTCGGCAAATTCGCGTCCATTCATCTCGGGCATTACGACGTCAGTAATCACAAGATCAAGCTTCGGAATCTCAGGCACTAATTCCAGAGCTTCTTGCCCGCTGCCTGCGCATCGGACGCAGTATCCAATCGAGCGCAACAATTCGGCATTGTTATTTAGTATCTCAATCTCATCTTCCACTAACAGGATATTGCCGGTTTCTCTGCGGAAGGCGATCCGCTCATGGAAATTGCCGGTATCGCCGGTTTGGGGAGCGATTGGAAGCAGAATAGATATCTGCGTTCCCTGGCCAGGTGTAGATTCGATGCTGATCTCACCCTCGCACTCTTTTACGATGCCATACACCGTCGCCAGGCCCAGACCCGTGCCGCGCCCGATCGGCTTCGTGGTAAAGAAAGGCTCGAAAGCATGAAGCTTTGTCTCCTCATCCATGCCTTCTCCCGTATCCCTGATCTGTATCACCAGGTAGGGCTGCTCAGCAGGAGCAGGCCCCATCCGATTGTCAGTCTCGATTACAAGCTGGCCACCGTGAGGCATGGCATCCCGGGCATTCACGGCAAGGTTTACGATGATCTGTTCGAAATGGGTTCTATCGATCACAATTGAGCCACGGGAGCGTAAATCGACCTTGATCTCGATGTCTTCCCCAATTAATCGCGATAACATGCCGGCCAGTTCACGAAGGGCCTGGTTCGGATCGAGAACCAGCGTACGGCTGGGTTCCTTGCGGCTGAAGGTAAGCAGTTGGCGGGTAAGGCCGCTGGAGCGTTGCGTCGCTTCGATGACTTTGGAGCAGTAATGTCCATATCGAGCGTCGTGTCCCAGTTTGGCTTCCAGAAGTTCGGCATAGCCGCTTATGACGCCCAGCAGATTGTTAAAATCGTGAGCAACGCTGCCCGCGAGCTTTCCCAGGGCATCCATCTTTTGCGC
>DASZFK010000473.1:0-3792 GCA_035939855.1 Candidatus Angelobacter sp. | reverse complement strand
AAAGGAAGGGTTCGGGCGAATCAGTCCGGGTGTCTGGATCAGTGTGAGCATGGGCCGAACCTGGTGGTCTATCCGGAAGGGATTTGGTACGGCGGCGTCACGCTGGCTGATGTGGATGAAATCATCGAGTCTCACATTGTTGGGGGTAAACCAGTGGAGCGGCTGATGCTGCGAGATTCCTGCATTAACACACCGAGTTGCGAGCACAAGCCGCGGCCGGGCGGCGACAAGTGAGACTGGCGAGTGGTTAATTGCGAGTCAATTCTCCCTCTTTTTTACCGGCGATCGTGACGAACCGAATCACGCCTTCGCTGTCCTCGAAAATCAGGCCCGTCCCCTCGGAGTTCACGACCGCCGTTACCAGCCGCCCATACGATTTGGGGATGCCCCCCTGCGTCGGGGTTTGGTCATAGCGTGCCAGTTCCCCCTCTTTCATGCCGGTTATGCTGACGAAGCGAATCACGCCGTCGCTGCCTTCAAAAACCAGGCCGGTACCTATCTGGTGCGCGATCGCCGTAACCAGACGGCCATACGATTTAGGAACGCTGCCCCGGGTTGGAGTCTCGGCATGAGCGACAGTCGCGCTCTTGTTTCCAACCAGGTATCCGGCGGCGAACAAAAGCGCGGTACCTAAGACAAACAGAATCCTCTTTCGCATGAACCCTCCTTGGTCGGTGCCACGCGTCATTCTGGAAGGACTAGAATCTTGTGCATCATACCAAGATCCTCGTGCAGCAGGATGTGACAGTGAAACACAAAAGTACCCGCGATCGTCGGATCGCGGAAATCCATGCGCATCTTCACGCTGTGGTACGGATGACCCGGCCCTTCCCAAAAAGGAATCTCAATCGTGTCGCGCAGGTCCTGATTCTTGACTGGCTTTCCGTCCACTTCGGTTACCAGAAAATGGATCTGGTGCATGTGGAAGGCGTGGGTTTCGAGGGCGCGGTTTTCGACAATCCAATCTTCAACCGCTCCCACATGAGTCGTGATCACGGGCTTCTCGTTGGCTTCGAACACCTTCTGTTTTTGTCCGTCGACCGTGATGTAGAACTGGATGGGTCCGTTGGTTCCGCCGAACTCCTCGGAGAAGAAGAGTTTCCGCAGAGTCGTCGCCTTCTGTTTGCTCAAATCTGCGAACTTAATGCGGCTCAACGGCAGGCGAGGCGCGGGTTCAGCAGTCTTTGTCTGTTGCGTTTCCTCTGCATCGTTGCTGACTTGGATGCTAGCCAGTTGTTGTTTTTGATCCGGGTTGCCAGTTGGACCGGTTGAATAAGCAAGGGAAATGAAAATCGCCTCGTTGTCTTGAGGAGGAGCCTGCACGATAAACTCGGCGCGCCCTGCGGGAGGCAACAAAATGGTGTCTTCGAATCTGGACTTCGGAAGTGGATAGCCATCGAGAGCGATCAACTGCAGTTTCTGCGGCACACCATTAAACCAAACTTGCAAGGGCATGAAGTCCTGGATGGTAGCATTTGCCACCCGCCAGAATTGCTTTTCGTTGGGCTTCATTTTGATGATGGGGGAAGGGAAGTTGGGATAGTTCGCGACCTGGTAGTTGATGGTTAATTGGTAGGGCCCCGGTACCCAGGGAACCAGGTACTGCTGGCGGATCACGAATACGCGCTCGGTAAGTCCGGCCACCTCCGGGTGCAACTTTTCCATCCCTTCGACAATCAACGCTCCCGCGGCGCCGCCATTTACCTGGAACTCGGTGAACCCGTGTACGTGCGGGTGGTACCAATACAGTCCAGGCGGCTCGTTCTTCGGGATCTGGATGTTGAACTGAAATGGCGGTTTGTTAGGTTGAATCAAAGTCGTGAGCACATCATCCTGATGGCAGGTTGGCGGGACATTCAAACCGTGGAAATGAACGTTGGTCGAAGACAACATCATCAGACCGCCGTCGCCGCAAACCTTGCCGGAAGCGGGCATTTCCATCATCCCTGCCGAGTCATCGCTCTCGATGCGGTCTTTGATGTCCAACAGCAGCTGATCGCCCTGGTTGAGGCGCAACGTCGGAGCCTCGACGTCGCCATTGTTAGTCAGGTAGTTGTAGCAATAGTGATTATAGCCGGCGGAATCAACCGAGTGACGTATGGTCAATTCCGCGTTAAGAACACCATTCAGGCTGTTGAGGCTGAGGGCATCCTGAACCACGGTACCGACGTCAGGGCGCTTGGGACACTGCGCCTCCGGCCTCAGAAAAGAAAATCCACACACCAGGATCGCAAGCAAATATTTCAACGCAGAGCGCATATTCAACTCCTTTATCTCAGAAGGTAAAACGACCTTACCTCGGGTTAGAACGGCCGGGGAGGAAAAGCTCCGATCGACAACAAGCCCGGACTGTCCGGGTCAGCAACGGGCGAACTGGAAGATTCGGTTAGCGTGCACTTCCCGCCCGACGATTTCACGTTAATTACGCCGATCGAGGACGGCGCGCCATACTCGGCAACATATAGGAGTCCGCCCGTCCCCGTGGTTCTTTGCATTGCCAAGGATCCTACGTAGGACCAGTTCGTTACGAAGCCCTTGAGGTAACTGGAGACGCAACCTTTTGTAAGTTTGCCCGTATTCTTGTCAAAGAAAGCCGCGGTGATCTTCCCCCCTGATTGTTGCTTATGTAGAGGAGCGTCTCATCCGGGCTCAGCAGAATGTTACTTGAATTGCGTGCAACTCCCAGGCGATAGACAACCGTCGGAGTCAACTTGCCGGAGGAAATATCAGAGACTTCGACCACATTGAATGGGGAAGTATCCCCGAAGATGGCGAAGTGTCCATCTTGCGTGATGTCGATGGCAGTGGGATAGGTATTGCCTCCGCGCGAGCCGGTGGAATTCTGTTTGTCGCCATTCGATACCGGCACGCCACCGGAGATGTTGAAGGATTCGATAGAGCCATCCCCGTAGGTGACGACCATTATGCTCCCATGGATGACCATTCCGTCGATCACGCCGCCTTGCAGTCCGCCCACGGTGATGTCGCCAACAAACTTCAGACTGCAGCCCGCCTGCACCTTGAACGTCCCAATGTTGCTGGAGTCGGTGAAGCTGGCATAAAGATACTGGCTGTTCATTGCTAAGCCGACACCATTGGAGGCACCGGTATCCTTCGTGGAGCCAACCGCGTGGCCGCCAATCTTCAGAGTCTTGACGGAGATTCCATTGATCTCGCCGCCCTGCGCCACGGAAGCATAAACGCACTGAGCACTCCCACTGTTGATCACGTTCACCCGGTTCGCCGCAAAATAGCCTCCGGCGATGCCGCCTCGGCCAATCAGGACCTTTGCCTTCATGTTCAGCAGACCGTTGGCTCCCACCGTATAGAAGGTGACACTGGTAGCCAGCGCGGGCGGGCTGTCATCATTGGTCACCACGTAGTGCGGACCAGCCCCAGATGCAAACCCACTGACAACACAAACCCCGACCAGCGCCGCAGTCACACGCGATAACCAAGACTTAAGGGATAGACTCATATTCCTCTGCTTCCTTCACGTGCCAAGAATGGCGCCCAAACAAGCTAACCACGAGTCGCGAGGGAGTTCAATAACAAATGATTTGTCTCACTTCGGAGCGACAGAACGGTTGAAAAAGTTTGCGGAATAGTGGAAAAACCGTACTCCCGCCATGCGTTTATCGCGATATCGACCGCCCCAATTCAATCATCCCGAACGTGCCGTGAGGGTTGCTGCAAGAGGAGTTCATTCTTCTTTGGCAAACGAGAGGCCAAACAACCCGTCAATCCTCGGTGCTTCTTCGCAGGTCAAACCCTCCCCGGCCTGCGGGAGCA
>DASZFK010000472.1:0-2402 GCA_035939855.1 Candidatus Angelobacter sp. | reverse complement strand
GCGCTTTTTTAGTGTCCTTAGAACCAGCATCCAAGACCTCTTTGCTTGCGTGTGCAATTCAGCGTGGCACTTTCAGAAGAGAGCATTGACCTCGTCTTCCTTCATAACTAAGCTTTGCCTGAGAGCGTCTCTCCTCAGATTTTTGTCGCAGCTCGTTGATTCGATTCACCTTAATCCAGATGAGCGTGAGCGCGTCTTGACATTCTTTTTACAATGAATAACTCGACAAACCCAGCAACTCGCAGGAGAATAGATGCTTCCATCGCGTTTGTTTGGATGGAGGCGTCTCAATGGCCCCCCCGAATTTGCATTTTCAAGAGTAGGGAGCAATCGTGGTAGTTCCCATCGATCATGGTGAAAGGACCAGAAGTATGTCCAGGGCTTCACTTTATACCGTTTTCTTATTGTCATTCTTGTTGCTCGTTTCGATCATTGGTTCGGCGCAAGCGCCCGCGTCCCCGCCCGATCAGGCCGCGGCGCAACCACTCGACGTGGATGATAATTTCCTGCAAAGCCTGGGGGCGGCGCCGCAGTTTGGAATTGAGGCTGAAAAAACCGCGATGACCCTGTCGGACGCGGCCAAGCTGGCGCAGCAACAGAACCGGATCTTCTCCGTCCCCACCTTCACGAAATCATTCACCTTACTGGGGAAAAGTTTTCCATTCACAATGGTAGGAAGGGCACCGGAACGCGGAGAAACCACCCGGGTCGAGACCCAGCTTATTCCTATCTCCATGTTCTTTGAGGGGTTTGTAGATAAGCAGGGCAATCCAATTGTTTTGGATGTTTCGCCCTTGATTGATCCAGTCCGGAATTCACCTAACTTTCGCCGGTCCGCTTACCGGTCAGGCTTCACCCAGTTTGGCGATGCCATCCAGCGTGCCGAATTCTTCCATGCGATGGACCTGGACTGGCACACCCTGATCAATGAGCCGCGGCAGCTTCCCGCCGTCACCCTCGATGTCCCCAAAGGCGCAGCGAGTCTTTTCCGGAACCGTTCCACCGGCCAGTTTTTTGCGGTTGTCGATACCGGCTTCTTCATCTCTCAGCTCAACACGATCATTCAATTGGAACACCTGGAAGTGGATGCCTTGCCCATCGCACTTACCAACAATGTCTTTCTTGCTCCCGGCGCCAATGTCAGGAAATGCTGCATTCTCGGCTTCCACACCGCGTTTGATGCCGGCGCGCGCGGCAACACGCAGCTTGTGCAGACCTTCGCCTGGGCGAGTTGGGTCGGCGGGGGCATCTTTGGCGGCAACGTGGCCGATGTCACGCCGTTGAGCCATGAGATTGTTGAGTGGCTGAATGACCCTTTCGGCAACAACACGGTTCCACCCTGGCAGTTCCCCAATGGCGCAGGTGGGTGCCAGGACACTTTGGAGACCGGCGATCCGCTTGAGGTTTTTGCTAATTCCGCCTTTCCAGTGATCATTGACGGGGTTACTTACCATCCGCAGAATGAGGCGCTGCTGCAATGGTTCGAACGTCCTTCCACCTCCAACGCCATTGATAGCGCCTTCAGCTTCCCCGACGAGAGCTTGCTACCCGGGCCTTCGCAGGCTTGCGCACCCTAAACTTAGCCTTGTCTTTGAAACGTGCGCCGGACTCTCCCGGCGCATTTTTAATGTGAGGATCAATATGAGTTGTTCAAAAATGATGCGTTCAACTGTCGATTCTGAGTCCCTCGCTCGACGTTGAGGTGTAATCCAATCAATATAAGGAGATCTTCCATGCAATATCTTCTCTTGATTTACGGCGCGGAGTCGGACTGGGAAAAGCTGGGCGAGCCGGCCAAGCAGAAAATTTACCAGCAGTATGGCGAACTGGTGCAAAGCCTGAAACAGAGCGGAAATCATCTTGGCGGCCATGAGCTGCAACCTATTTCGACGGCCACCACCGTCCGCGTTCGAAATGGTTCTAAGACCATGACGGACGGACCCTTTGCCGAGACCAAAGAGCAGTTAGGCGGCTACTTCCTGGTCGAAGCCAAGGACCTGGACGAGGCCATCGCAATCGCCGCGCGGATCCCATCGGTTCATACCGGCTCAATAGAGGTCAGGCCGGTTGTAGGGAGATAGCGGAATTGCCATGATTGCCATAACTGCCATAATTGCCACAATTTGAAATAGCTGCCCGATGATGCCAGCGGTGTGATGATGCATTTTCGAGCGAGCAGGCCGCCTTGGGCGCGGCGATGGTTCGCGGTGGAGTCGTGGCTCTTCAATTATGGCAATTTTGGCAGTTACGGCGATCTTGGCAATCTGTTACCAATCTGCTGTTGCAGACAGAATCACCCCAAGCCGACTACAATGCTCAGGAAACGTAGGAGACCTGAGATGCGTAAACAGCTTTTTATGGGGATGGTTTTCGTATGTGCCCTTGTGTTGATCGGAAGCGCA
>DASZFK010000471.1:0-7241 GCA_035939855.1 Candidatus Angelobacter sp. | reverse complement strand
ACTCCAATGATCTGATCAAGATTGGTTCGCGTTGCAATCCATCTTGCGATCCGGAGACGCCCATCCTCTATACGAGTGCAGGTATGCCGGTCAGGATTCACATGGCCTTTGCCGGTGGCACGGCCGTCTTTCCCGGGGTCTTCAATATCCATGGGCACCACTGGCAGGAAGAGCCATGGGTGCGCGATGGCAGCCGCCTCGGGTTCAATTCTCTTTCCCAGAACCTTGGTATGGAGCAGATGGTGCCTTACCAGGTGCTCAACGCTTTGCTGGATAGCGCGGGCGGAAAAGACCGGGTGAGCGGCGACTATCTCTACGAGATGTTCCGTGACAATGCCCAAAATGGCATGTGGGGATTGCTGCGGGTTCAAGACATCTCGGTAGTCATTAGTCAGGCGTCCACCACCCAGGTAGCGGGTTCGGTGATGGTGAAGTCCGGCACGACCATGCCAACTTCAGTCACTGTTACACCCGCTTCGGGGACGGGATGCAGCGCTACGGTTAATTCCAGTGGAAGCTGGTCGTGCTCGATGAGTTCCACTGCTGGCACAAAAGTGACCGCCACCACAGCTCAAGGCGGAAGCTACACGGCCACGGTTCGTTAAAAATAAATCCCAGGACTGGCGATTGCCATCGCCGGTCCTGGTTTTTGATAAGAGTTGCGACGAAGCTGTTGATGTCGAGACCCCAGATATACACGATTTTTGCTTTACCAATTTGGGAATAAAAATTACGAAGGAGGGATTATGATTTCCCACCAAAAATTCTTAGGGAGTCTACTGATTCCGATTTTGGCGTTGCTTCTATTGCCGTCCGAAACCACAGGACAAGTCAATAAGGGAGCCGACAAATACAAGTCGTCGACTGCCAAACCATACAAGTTGTCGACTGCAGAACAGGCACACCTGAAATACATCGCGGACCATACTGCGCGCGTGATTACGCACAGGCTGAACCTGGCCGACCCGCAACAATATGCCTATGTAATGGATACATTGCGACGCTTCGGCCGGACACCCAAAGACAGTCCACAACTTTTTCGTAGCATCAATGCCGTCCGTAAGGGGAAACCTGGGCCGCCTGTGATGATGACAACAGCCGATTTCTCCGGAGCACCGAATAATGACAACAGCGGGGCCACGCTCGGAGGACTCAATTACATAACCACTTTTGGCCAGGATACCAATCAAAACTACGCAAGCAACGCTTATTCTTCCTACCCGGGCGGCCAAATCCCGTACAACACTCAAGTTTTCTTGAGCCTGTTTGATGTAAATACCGGCCAGGTCCTCAATCAGAACCAACAGAACGTCTTTTCAACCAGCAACGTATTGGTGCCGGTGAATGCGCCGGCTCCCCAGAGCTCGAGCAACATCGAGGCCAATGCGCTGTTCTTGATTACGCCGAAGAATGGCGATCCGTGGCAGGCTTTCAGTGTAGTTCTGGAAAACGAAGTAGGGGCGCCCGCTGGCTGTCAGCTATCCCCTGCCTATAGTCCGGTTCTTAACCAGCAACAGCAGTGCCAGACCAACTCGAATACTGCATGCGTCGGCACACCGACCAGACCTATCTCAGTCTGCTATGGGAATCGTATTCAGTCGGATTGCGACTACGGCTGCAAATGTGACCAGCCCAACAACTGTTCAAACCCGCCGAATATCTTCTTTCCAATTCAGGGCAACGTCAATTTGGGGGCAACGCCGCTTCAGCCTTTAACTGGATCAGTGCAAATTGTGTTAAATATGGTTCAGGGCGGGTGTGTATTGGAGTCGGCAAGCAACACGAACCCCCAAAACCCGATAAGCAACGTCATCACCATAAGTGGAAATACCGCCTCCTGGAACCTTGCCCCATCTAATTTCCCAAACAATACCGGTCCAAACAGCACACCCTGCCTCGTTCCAACGCAAAACGGCACAATGTTCAATTATCTTTTCCAGCTTGCTATCTCCACTACGTCCGGATTCTCAGGGTCCACATTTACCAGCGTCAGCACCCAGAATCCACCGCAGAATACCTTCATCGTGCCTCTCATGAAGATCGCGATCGGCTGTTTTCCTGATGGAGTCAAGATACGTATGGCCGACGGATCGGAAAGAGCTGTTGAGGACTTTCAGGGCAAAGGCGATGAGCTGGTGCGATCGAGCGGCGTCAATCGCAGCGTCAGCGCCATTACCTGGGGTAATGAAACTAACCCATTGGTCTATTTGCGTGACGACCGCGGCCACACGTTGCTGCTGACCGAGGGACATCCGGTCATGACCTCGCGCGGCCCCGTAATGGCATCGGTTCTGAAGGCCGGCGATGTCGTGATGACCGAGAGTGGGAATGCCGAGTTGATTGCTGTCGAGCGGCGCGAAAGCCCCGTACCGGTTCCCATCCACAATCTGCGAATTGGCACGGATGACGAGGCTGCCGCGAGCCAAACGACCTTTTTTGCCAACGGCATCCTCGTGGGCGACGAGCATATCCAGCGGCTGCTCATGGACCGGCAAGCGGCGCCCCGTCACCTTACCAACTCTGAAATCCTGAAAAGCTTGCCGCGGGAATGGCGTCGGGATTTCCTGAACAGTCTGAAGCGCAGGTAGTGATCCTCCAGCAGGGCCGGAGACTCTTCGGGCGCCTTAGGGGCAGTTGGCTTTACCTTTGAGGGTATCAGGGCATGAGTTTACTCATGCCGAATGTGATGAAAAAATGATTGGGCTTTAGCCGCTGGGTTTTTGTTCTAATGCTGAATGCCATTCGGCAGCGGCTAAAGCCGGATATATACGAAATTCTGCCGGCACGGCTGAAGCCATGCCCTGTTACCGGCAGAAGCTAAAGCTGGAGTGAAGAGCCTGGCTGGAATTCAAACTGACCGAACATGAAAACTATTCCCATATTTATGATCAGAATTAGTCTCGTGCTAACTGCTTTCTTGCTGCTTGCCGCGATCAGTGTTGCACAAACTGGCAAACCGGACGCCGTTCAACAACAGGCTGGCACACCTGACAAATCGGCCGATAACGGCGCCCATCGACGAATTGTGCAGGAAGGCCTTGCCGTAGATTTTGCGGTCGATCTTGCCAAACCGGGCTCAGCTCAGAAACCGGAGTTGCGGCAGGGCGATGCTGTTACCTTTCGCTTCCAAATCAGTGACACGGCGAGCGGCCGCCCGATCACGAATGCACACCCCGCTGCCTGGGTTGATACAGTGGCCGCCGGAGAGAGCCGCAGCTCAGAGACCTGTACCAACAAGCTCAAAACGTTTCTAGGCGGCGGGTTCAATTCCAAGCCTGCCAGCGATCTCAACGTGTTCTTTGTGGTCGCCATGAATGCCGACGCCACCTTGAGCGTGATTGATCCCCTGTTGGGCTACGGAGACAGCAAGCTGTTGACACTGGTCTCTCTTCCCGCGCCTGCTCATGATTGGACTCTAACGGGCGACCAGGCCCGCATCTTTGTTTCCATGCCTCAGGCCAACAAGGTTGCCGTTGTGGATACGAAATCTTGGACGATCGCCGCCAGCACGCAGATACTACTTCATCCGTCGCGTGTGGCGCTTCAGCCGGATGAGCATTATCTTTGGGTAGCGTCCGGCGAGTCGGCGCCCGATGCCAATGATTCCGGGGTCAGCGTTTTGACGGCCAACGATCTTAAACTCGCTGCCCGAGTTGTTACCGGACGCGGTGATCATGAGATTGTTTTCAGCGCCGACAACCGTTTTGCCTTCGTCTCCAATCGCGCACAAAACACTGTTTCCGTGATTGACGTTCGCAGCCTAAAAAAGATCGCAGACGTCAATACCGGTATGGCTCCTTCTTCGCTGACCTACTCCAGCAAGGCAGGATTGGTCTATGCCGCCAATCCTGGCGATGGCACCATCACCGCTATTGACGCCGCCCGGCACTTAGTGGCGGCGACGATCAAAGTAGCGCCGGGCGTAACCCAGGTCCGGTTTGCGCCCGATGGCCGCTATGCTTTTGCTATTAATTCGGACAAGAACGAGGGCTACATTATCGATTCGGCCTCCAATGAACTCGTGCAGACCTTTGATACCAAGACCAAGCCTGACCGGGTTTCATTCAGCGACACGCTGGCGTACATCCGCCACAAAGGACACGATGAAGTGCTCATGGTGTCGCTGGACCAGATCGGGAAACGTGGGGCGCCCGTCGGGGTCGCGGATTTCCCTGCTGGAAACAATCCGCCTGGCTTGGGCGCGGATTCTCCAGCAGATGGCGTAGTACAGGCGCCTGGAGAAGAGGCGGTTCTGGTGGCCGATCCTAAAGACCAGTCGATCTACTATTACCGCG
The DNA here is from genome assembly GCA_035939855.1 of Candidatus Angelobacter sp. GTDB lineage: Bacteria > Acidobacteriota > Terriglobia > Terriglobales > Acidobacteriaceae > Angelobacter. The sequence goes on along the minus strand of DASZFK010000471.1, from coordinate 2,946 downwards.
CCGGCATGGCCGCGCCCTCGGGAACGTTTTCCAACTATGGGCGTGAGCCTAAGGCGGTGATGGTCGTGGACCGCAGTTTGCGAGAGAAGTCTGCGCCTGGCCTGTACGAATCCAGTGGTGTTCTGGGCCGCTCTGGCATGTATGAAGTCGTTTTCTTCCTGGATTCGCCCAAACTTGTACATTGCTTCCCATTGCGCGTCGATCCAAACCCAGCCCTCATGGCGGAAACGCCCAAAGTGCAATTTCTGGCCGCTCCTCTGACAGTTCGATCGGGCGAAAAGTTGCGCGTCCGGTTTCGGGTGTTTGAAGAACCCAGCAACCATCCGGAGGAGGGAATCAAAGACGTGCAAGCAACGATTTATCTTGCGCCCGGAATGTGGTCTTCGCGCCAACTGGCGCAGCCGGCCGGCGAGCCAGGAGTGTATGCAGTTGAATTTACGCCGCCTCGTCCCGGCGTTTATTATCTTCACGTGGCTTCGGCCACACTAGGGCTTAAGGAAACGGGCCAGCAGTACCTGATTTTGCGCGCGATTCCACAGGATGCGCCGGAAGTTCCTGCTGGAAAGGGTTCTGCTTCCCGATAAAAAACTGGTCACCGTGACTGACAATAAAACAGAGTCCAAACCCCGCACATGGGAGGTGATTTGGTCTATTGCGATTTATTCCGGACCTTCGCCGCTCGCGCTGAGTCCCGCACCTGAGAGCATCGTTCCCACAATTACTCGCGAGCATATTACGGACGTGCAAGCCAGTTTCGTAGCGGACCCCTTTATGGTGCGCGAAGGGAACCAGTGGATACTCTTCTTTGAGGTGCTGAACGCTGGGAATCGCCGGGGCGAGATTGGCCTTGCAACCAGCCGTGACGCCTTCCACTGGCAATATCAAGGGATCGTCTTGCGCGAACCATTCCATCTCTCTTATCCCTACGTGTTTTTGTGGAATGGTGAGTATTACATGGTTCCGGAAACACTCGACCTGGGGTGTATCCAACTCTACCGGGCAGTGCAATTTCCCACGCAATGGGAGCGATGTGCAAGCCTGGTGCCGGGCGTTTATGCTGACCCGACCGTTTTCCGTCACGATGGAAGATGGTGGATGTTCGCCTGCGGCAGGCCGCGCCGCCACGATGAAGTTGCCCTGTTTCACGCGGATGATTTGCGCGGACCCTGGATGCCACATCCGCAAAACCCATTGATTAAGGGTGATCCCAGGCGGGCCCGTCCGGCAGGCCGGGTGATCGCCTGGAACGGAGGCGTGCTGCGTCTCGCTCAGGACTGTGTGCCCGAATACGGCACCCAGGTGCGCGCCTTTGCCGTGAGCGAGCTTACTCCTCAGACTTATCGCGAGATCGAATTGCCGGAAAGCCCGTTGCTCTCTCCCGGCAAAGCATGGAACGCCGACGGCATGCATCACATGGATGCTCATCAGCTCGAAGATGGGAAATGGATTGCCTGTGTAGACGGCTATGAAACTCGGTGGTTTGACTAAACCCAGGTTTTCTCCTGACGATGCGGAGAAGACGTTTGACTATTATAGCCATCCGCCAATCGTCCAAGATTATGAAGAGCAGGCATACATTACCCCCTGCGAGCGGCTGCTTGTCAGCACCTACATAAAACCTGGCATGGCGATTCTGGACATAGGCGTAGGTGGTGGACGCACCTCAGAACTGCTTGCTGCGGGCGCTTCACGCTATGTCGGCATAGACTACGTGCCGGAAATGATCCGCATCTGCCAGAAAAAATATCCACAATTGGATTTTCTTGTTGGCTCAGCTACCGACCTCTCGCCTTTTCAGGATGGTTCTTTCGATGTTGCCGTGCTGTCGTTCAATACGCTGGATGACATTGTTCCTGACGAGAATCGCTGGCGATGTCTTCGCGAATGCCATCGCGTGCTGAGAGACGATGGCCTGCTTATTTTCTCGTCGCACAATCCGCGCGCAATCTTCGCCCGGCCTGATTGGAAGACAGCAGCAAACGGTGGTGCTGCGCAAGACGCTGCGCCAAATGTGCGGGGCATCTCGATCTGGTCCCGGTTGACTGGCTGTATGAGAGCATTGCGCCGGGCAGCACGATCTTCCATCAAGCGGACGAGGCTCTATGCGTTCAAAGCTCCATTTTGGCGGGGAGAAGGCCACACGCTGGATACTGTTGGCCTCAAGACTCATTTTTGGGTACCGCGAGCAGTTATCCATGAACTGAAGCAATTGGGATTCACGTTCGTTGCCATGCAAGGGGATGATTATCCATTAAAAAGCCATTGGCTGCTTACTGAGTGGTACTACTATGTGTTCTCGAAAGATTCGTAGCTAGCTAATTATATTTGAAAATCGACAGAAACTATAAGGTGTTGTATATGATCGGGGAACGTTCCGACTGAGTTCACGCAACAGCCATTCTTTATGATAACGTCCCTACCATTCACTATGCTTGGTTGGTAAGCCGTCGCAATTGCGATGTGGCTTATCGAAGCAGCTAACTCTTGATCTTGGGAACGCCCAGGGGTGACCTCAGATGCCCATTGCTTTGGGGGCTTATTGAATTAGGATGGCCCTCGACTGCAAACCGCCTGGCCGAGTTGTCGGGTTCACCACCGGCACCATCACTGGCATTGTCGATTCGTGCGGATAGTGTTTCGTAGCCATAAAGGACAGGGGCATAGACGCAGTTCATATCATGTCTCGTTGTAGCTTTGGTCGTGGACACCTTTTTGAGTAAGCAAAAATGCAATACAGCTAGCTTAGCTAGGTCCGTCCTCTGGTGGGCGGCGGGGGTATTGGACCGGGAGGTTCAATTTGCGGATCCCCAGGAGAATCCACTATGATCACGGGATCAATCGGTGGCTTCCCCGGTGACACCGGCTCCAATAAATAGCGGTGGGGGTTCTCAATCGATTCGCCGTGGCTCCCGGACCAAATAATGGTGTCTCCGGGGTTGACCAGCG
>DASZFK010000470.1:0-4260 GCA_035939855.1 Candidatus Angelobacter sp. | reverse complement strand
AGCCGAAGCTGTCGCCAAAACAACTGGCGTAAACGCTACGGCTTCGCATCTTCCCTTTGACGCATTCGAGTTCAATGCTGACCGCACTTCGATGCACATCGTTGTTAAAGATAAGGAGTATGACTGCAAGTTGAAACCCGCAGCTTGCTCCGGTGGCACTTCGGTCCCGCCCGAGCCTCTGGATGTGACTGTTGCTATTGGCGTGCCTCCTCCGGTTACCGATCCGAATGAAGGTTTATTGATCGCTCCCAACAAACGCTGGGCCGTCCTGACCAAGGGCAACAATCTGTGGATGCACGATATGGATACGGGCCAGGAACGCCAGCTCACCCGCGATGGCCAGGAGAACTGCGGCTATGGCATCTACATCGGAAATTTCAACACCGCCGCCATTCCACGCGAGCGGATGATCCAGGCCGGACATCATCTGCCACCCATGGCTTCCTATTGGTCGCCGGATTCACGCACCGCGATTGTGCCCCATGTCGACCAGCGCCACGTCGCAGACTATCCATTTATTGAAACTGTGCCCTGGGATGGCAGCTTCCGTCCGAAGCTCCATCTGGTTCGAATACCGCTGGTAGGAGAAAAGCCGGGGCTGATCGAGTGGTACATCTTCGACGCTCCTTCCGGGGAGCACCGGCGCATCAATCTTCCCTACGAAAAGCTGATGGCAACAGACTCCTATGAGCGTACGATCCGCAAAACCTGGTGGAGCGCCGACGCTCGCCACCTGTATCTGTTGGCGTCCGGCTCGCACAATCAATCGGCTTTTCTTTTCGATGTTGACGTGTCTACAGGCAACGCGCGCACAGTCATCGAAGAACATCTGCCGCCACGCATGGAGCTTGCCCCGAGTGATCTGGAAGCCGTACCCATCGCCTGGGTTGATCCAAAGGGCAAAGACATCATCTGGTATTCCCAGCGCGATGGTTGGGGCCACCTCTATCTATATGACGGCGAGACGGGCAAGTTGAAAAACCAAATTACCCGTGGGCAATGGCTAGTAAGGGGCGTAACCAGAGTCGATGCAGAACATCAGTTGATCTACTTTACCGCCGGAGGCCGCGAGCCTGGAAATCCATACTACCGCTATCTCTATCGCGTGAACTTCGATGGTTCCGGCTTCAAGCTGCTCTCACCGGAACACGCCGAGCACTTGATCAGCGGACCGGATAGCAGGCTGCAATCCTTCGAGCCAATCTTGCACCTGGAAACGATCTCCCCCAGCGGGAAATATGCTGTCTACAACTTCTCCACTCCGGACCAACCGCCGCAAGCGGTGATCCGCTCCACTGCCGATGGACGCCTCATCGCCACCATAGAGAAAGCAGATATCACCGAACTGCTGGCTGCCGGCTACCATCCACCCGAAGAGTTTGTGGCTCGGTCTGCAGACGGAAGCTCAGATCTATGGTGCCTGATTTACAAGCCAGCGAATTTCGATCCAAACATGCATTATCCAGTGGTCGATACGCAATATGCTACGCCTTACACCACCACGGTTGGCCGCGACTACATACGCACAATACGTGGAGCCGGGGCTAACTCGGTGGGAATCGCCGATCTGGGATTCATTGTTGTTGCTATCGACGGGCATGGCACCCCGCATCGCTCGCGCGAGTTCTCCCTGGCATCGTACGGAAAGATGGACATTAATGGCCTTGATGATCATGTAGCCGCCATTCAGCAGATGGCCAAACAATTTCCTTACATGGATATCTCGCGAGTAGGAATCATGGGAGGCTCTTTCGGCGGTTACAGCACCATTCGGGCCCTGTTGGATTTTCCCGACTTCTTCAAAGTCGGTGTTGCCCAGGTTGCTCCCGGCAGTCCACACACTGTCTATCCCGATTTTGAGGAGTACCAGGGCGTGCCGGTTTACAGCGACGGAAGTGAATGGCGTCCGAAACCAAATGAAGTGCCGTCAAACTGGCAGAGCCTCAACCTGGAAGCACAAGCCGATAAGTTCAAGGGACATTTGCAGATCATGATGGGAGAAACCGATGAGAATGTTCCTCCGGGCTCGGCCCTGCAGTTCATCAACGCGCTCATGCAGGCCGGCAAAGACTTCGAGTTGATCTACGTGCCCAACGCAAACCACTCAATGAACTTTGGTCCCCGGCAATACGTCTTGAAACGCGAATATGAATACCTGGTGCGTTATCTAAGAAGATGAATCCAGGCGATCCAGCCAGAACTAGTAGCCAGTAGCTGTTTAGCACTCCCTCCGGGTGGCTGCTAAAAATGAGTGGAAGCCAACAAATTACTTGCATTGGATAACCAACACGCCCATACTGCACGTCAAATAAGAACAGCGCTCCTGAATGCCGATGAAGAAATAGCCGGGCGGTGACACGCGATTTCACCGGCGCATTTGGCGTTTTGGAGAAAGAGGGCTCCATGATTCCTGAATCGAATCCATTACGTCAGTTTTTCAATGAACTCGTGGAACGCAACTATGCCGAAGTTGGTATCCGCAATGTTGAAGTTCAAGCCTATGTGGTCAATCTGCTGACCGAATTTTGCGAAGGCGAAACTCTGTACAAAATCAAGAATGCCGATGGCCGTCCGTTGACCGACGTGGGCGAGATGCTGATAGAAGCCGATCCCGTCTATGGTCCTGCGCCTTCGTTTGACCGCGAGCGCCAGGTGCGCAAACATATCGGCGACTATTCCCTGTTTTTTACCGGGATGTTTCCCGAGGGCCTCAACGATCACCGGCTTCGCCGGGCGCGCTTGGAGAGCTTTGTCGATTTCGTCAAAGCCGGCAAGGAAAGTTACTACATCGTCTCCAAATTCGAGTACTTCGAATACGCCAAAGTCGCGCCGCTCTTTCGCCGAATGTCGGAAAACTTCGAGCTACTGGTCAATGGTTTGAACCAGGTAAGAAATGATCTGGAAGAAATCCAGCATCCGATTTCCCGCCAGGCAAAGCAGTTGTTGATGTAGATCGAGAGCAGATCACATCCCGGTTGATTGAGCAAGGCAGAGCGGTCCCAGCATTGCCACTTCCATTGCTTTCATTGACGGCGCGTCCTACCGAACTATACAGTTAGGCGGTCAATTCAACTCCTCACCCAACTCCATCGAAGATCGCCGAGACCTCCATTCCCAATTGAAGAGCGAGCCTCAAGAGTAAAGCCAGTGTGAGATCGATTTCGCCCTGTTCGATGTGCTCGAGGGTGTCTCTATCGACGCCGCACGCGTTTGCAAATTCCTGCTCGGAAAACCCCTGCCGGCTCCGAAGTTCCCGAATCCGCAGGCCCAGTTTCTTGTGCAACGGTCCAGTCGTTTTTTGCAAGGGTTCGCTGGTCGATGGGCTGTCAGGCATGGCCTTCTCGCTCTTGTTTTCACATAACCGGCTACAATTTTAACACCTGTTTAAATAGGTATTTAATATAATTATAAAAACAAAGACTTACTTCACACAAAGTGTTTCCGCTCTGCGAACCTCACTCTCCGTTGTCATCCCGAACGCAGCGCGGCAATGGATTCCACAATCGCGAATAGGGATCGGCGCGGAGTGAGGGACCCCGATCATGTGTTAGTTTAGATCGCTGAAACAGGGTATTCGACCGATACCGTTGAAGTATAACGGATCTTAAATCTTGCGCAGATAATATGGCAGTCTGTCAGAGCCCGTTGGATGTGGGGTCCTTAGCCTTTCTATTTATCCCCTGTTCAATATATATTATGAATTCCTAATTTATTTCTATTTTCAGAACAAAATAAAATTTTTGCCGTAGCCAGCCCGAGAATCTGCCATCATCGCGAGTTTCAATCTGGAGTACCCTTGCCCTGCCGCAACTGCGGCGCTGGCAGGAGGAACTCCGTGAAACTAAAGATTGCTATTGCTGGAATCGCTTTGCTGGTTGGCTCGTTGGGGATCTCGATCAACTATCGGAACCAGGGCAAGTTAGGAGTGACATCTGGAGGCGGAGGTAACCCCGAACCACTGTGTGTTCCACCGCGATGTCTCCCAGGACCAACGGTACCAGTGAACCCTTAACTGGGCTTTCTCACTTAGAGGGCGCCCGGAACGAAGAGCCCTTTGTGAGGTACTACCTACATCTCGTTGATTATGTCCTCTGGGCTACGGTTATCGTGGCCCAAGTAGTGCTTTTTGTTGAAGCAATCAGGCGTCGTGTTGCGGCTGATCTTCCACGATTCCTAGCTTACCTGGCATTTCTTTCTTTTGATTCTGTGGTACTGCTGTTGATTAGCACGTACTTGCCTTACAAGGTGTATTTCTACACG
>DASZFK010000469.1:0-9848 GCA_035939855.1 Candidatus Angelobacter sp. | reverse complement strand
AACTTCCTGGCGAGTTTCTCAACGGACATGCAATCGGGTGATCGCGCGTGATCGGGAGATCGGGTGATCGGTTTTGGAACAGTCATTGATTTTAAACACCTTATCGTTGCAGTTAGTGGAGAGCATTCAGCCCGCTCGCCTTTTTGGGCTGACGGGAAGCAGCATCGTGGGCATGGTTGGTGTGTGAAAACCTTTTTATTATGCCGCGGATACACACGAATAAACACGAATCAAGTTCTCAAAGATAGCGATACAGATATGGCAGAGGGCTGAGAAGAATTGGGTACCTTATGAAAATTTCAAATACCGGCTCGGCGTCGATTTGGATGGCGGTTGCCCGCATAGTGGTAGGCATTATGTTCCTGTTTTTTGCGCAATATAAGCTGATCCACCGGGACTTTGCTCATGGCGGATATGAGAAGTATGTCCACGGATACGTCGACCAATCGGCTGTGGGTTTCTACAAGCCATTTCTGAATATGACGCTTCGGCATCCCGTCATTTCCGGCTATGCCGTAGGAGTGGCCGAGTTACTGATTGGGCTTTCGCTGGTGCTGGGTTGGTGGGTAAGGCTGTTCTCTGTTGTGGGCGCCTTATTTATGCTGAATCTTGCTTTGTGTACCTGGCAGCTTCCGGCAGGTTCACCGGCGTGGCGCTACCTGGGCAATCAACTCGAAAATATTCCCCTGCTGCTCTTGTTCATCCTTTTTATCGCTCACCGCGCTGGGCAAACCCTGGGCCTGGATAAGTAAGCGAAGCTCAGTGTACGTTGGTTCCGGAAAACGAGTAGAAATCCATCAATTCGATTTCCGGGCCGCTGTTGGAAAGCTTGTGTTGAAGCAGGGTTAAGGCGTCCCTCAGTTCCTGAATCTCACTGGCATCTGCCGCCGACTTCCAGCGTTCACAATCTGCTGCCAAGGCTTCGCAGGCTCCCGCCAATTCCCGAACAGAAAGGCGGCGTGGTGAAGGCTCCAAATCGGTGGATGAACCATTAGGCTCGTCGTTAGCGGTCGTCCCTTGTTGAATCTTCGCAATGATCTGCGCGGCCTTCTCTTGATTTGGCGCTGATAAGTTGTTGAAGGCGATCCCCATTCCCACAAGGGGGTAGCTGGTACGCACGGTACCGGCGGCTTCAAATGAAATTCCAAGCACATTCACAATCACGGTTATTTGCGCGCCAACCGGGAGGGGAGTGCTCATTTCCAGATAAATGCCACCTTGGGAGATGTCCTTAACCTCGGCGTGTATAGGGTACGGCACACCCGACTGCTTGACGGATGCAGAACCGCCACATTGATACCGCGTGTGCCAGCGCTGCTCTCCCGGAAATTGCGCTGAGCTGCGAACCGGCGCCAGGGTGTTTCGCAGGCGGCCAGGATCGACCGTAAAATCAGGCGTGTCTTCGGGAAGGATGACGCCCCAAATGGACTTGCTTGGTTCCAGCGAGCGTATCCCCGCCTGGCCGGCCATGGCGCTGCTCGGAGCCCCCATCCAAAACACCTGGAACCTGGCTTTTACCCCGCCACGTTGGACTTCGACGGTTTCGCCGGGATCCAGCAATGCGGCCAGCCCCCCGACTCTCGCCGATGTCTCCGTGAGATCCAGCGTGTGAGCAAGCAGTTTCTCTTGCGTGCTGCGACGAATGATGGTGATGGGTAGAACAACCTTCCTGCGAAATGCACTGCGTGACGACATAATTTCCCTCGGTTTTATAATCGGCAGAATCGGCGAAGACTTAAATGCCGTGCTTCGCAATGACCGGTAGATATTAAGTTATTTGGAGATAACTTCCTGTGATTCAAATCACACGTGTTTCTCAGGTGGGTGTAATGATGAGCCTAACAATCGCCCATCATGCTAAAAGGTATATAGCTGAAGGTGAACGATTGTGGCAATCCTCGAGAAATCCTTATTGAGCGTGAAGAGTGCCACCCCGTGTTCTAAAGCGACCGCTGCGATCAGAGTATCAATCGTAGTCAGGCTGATCCCTTTAGCACGGGCTGAACGGTAGATTGCTGCAGCTTCACGGTATGTCGAGAATCCCGCAGGTTCGAGCATGTCCCAGAGCAAAAGATATTGCTCAATGCGGGTTACGTCGCGCGTCAAGCCTTGCAGAATTTCAGAAACTATTACTCCAGTGATGGCAAGAGGGTCAGCATCTGCAATCATGCGGCGCAATTCCAGGCCGGCGCGTGTGGGAGCGGAGCTAAAGAAATCAATCCAGACTGAAGTGTCGACCAGGATCAAACCCGGTTTCTCCGGCTAGTTTTGTGATCGCCTTTCCAAATGCCACTGCCATAATAACGGAGAATTCCCTTCCGGCTTTCCGAGCGGACCAATAATTCCAATGCCCTGTCGACGATTTGACGTTTTGTTTTGAGCCGAGTAAGTTTGCGCGCCTTGCGCACCAAGTCTTCGTTGATGTCAATGTTCGTTCTCATATCGCCATCATACACCATTTTCTCCAATTATTGTGCATGTGACATGGACAATCATGACTCGATTCAGCCAGGAAAAGCGGCACAGCGACCCAAAGCGCGCAAGAGCAAAGGCTTGTCAAGAGCTCATTACTCTGAAATTGAGAATGCCGCTGCCGACTGAGGTCATCCTGAAGCCAAGGAAGCCGGAGAAAAAGCCGCATGAGACGAGTCTGCATCCGGAGGTCTGTGGTTGGGAGCAAGCGGCAAGTGGATGGTGACGCGCAAACCGCTCTCGGTATTGCTGGCTTCAATTGTGCCCCCATGCAATTTCACGGTGCGGTCGGCGATGGAGAGGCCCAGTCCGGCGCCTCCGCTCGATCGTTCACGAGCTTCGCTGACCCGGTAAAAGGGCTGAAAGATATTCTTCAGCTCGGATTCAGGAACCCCTGGTCCGTGGTCGGTGACGGTTAGCTCAGCCGTGTCGAGCTTCCATTGCAGGCAGACCTCGACTTCAGCTGCAGCTGGAGTATAGCGGACAGCATTGCGGATCACGTTCTCGATGGCGCTCCGCAGCAGTTCGGGAGAGCCAATCACGCGGCAGGCCTGCAATTGAGTCACGATAACCTCTTTGTGCAGCGGCTTGGCTTCGTAATTGGCATCGTCGACGATCTGCTGAACCAGGTCTTCGAGCATGACCGTCTCTGAACTGATCTTCTCGGCGCCGCTTTCCAGGCGCGTGAGGGCAAGCAGTTGTCCGACCAGCTTGTTCAGCCGTTCTCCTTCTTTTTCAATACGGTCCAGAGCCGGCTCCGCTTTCTCGTTGCTGTTTTTTCGCGCAAGTTCCAGGGCTACACTCAGGCGGGCCAGCGGTGAACGTAGCTCGTGGGAGATATCGGCCAGCAGGCGCTTCTGCGAATTGATGAGCGCCTGAATGCGCTCCGCCATGTGATCGAATTCACGTCCTAACTCGGCCAATTCGTCTTTTCGATTGCCAAGTTCGGGAGTGACCCGGGCAGCGAGATTGCCTGCTGCAAACGATTGCACCGCAGTTTGCAGTTTTTTGACCGGTGATGTCAGATAACGGGCCAAAAGGAACGCGATAAGCCCTGACGCCAATATGGTGAAGATGACACCTGTAAGTGGCAATTGACGGGGAACATAAGGCTGGCGAAGCCGAGTTACGAAGATATAGCTTTTGCCACTTGGGGCAATGACAGGCCTTCCCCAGGTCAGCCGGCCTAACGACGTCAGGTGAGAAACATGCTCGCCGCTTTGCTGAATTTCCTGGGCAACCTTGGCGGTATCCGGCGAACTTGGACCTGCGATGGGATCGCCCTTCCCATCAAAAAGGTCGATCTCGGTGCCAGCATCTTTTCGCGACCTGTCGACGTACTGCCCAAAAGCCTGCCGCCCCTCACGGTCATATACCTGGACTGCCGATTCGGCATAAAGATTCAAAGCTTCGCCAAATGCTCCGCGCCGTTTTTCCGGGTTGGGCTCGGAAGAGGTCGAGACCCAGAGCATCACGTTCAAGGAAACAATAAGCAGCGCGGCGGCCAGCCAAAAGCACAGGAAAATCTTTACAAAAAGCGTGCGCAAAGTCACGGCTGCTCTCCTGGCAGCAAATAGATGTATCCACTTCCTCGGATGGCTTTGATTCTCTCGTGGTTGCCGTCGTAGGTCCCCAGCTTGCGGCGCAAGTTGCTCACATGTACATCGATACTGCGGTCCATGGGTGACATGGGACGGCCCAGCGCCGCCTGGGTAAGGTCTTCACGGCTGATGATCTTTCCCGGACTGCGAAGAAAGGTGTAAAGCAGGTCGAACTCTGCTCCGGTCAGGGTCACAGGCTTGCCGCCGCAGGTCACGCTGCGTGATTCAGGATGAAGTTCCAAGTCGGCAATGTGGATAGGCGCGGCCGCCGATGGAGCGTTGTTGGTACGCCGGAGAATGGCCCGCAGACGGGCAACCAGCTCTCGAGGATTGAACGGCTTGGCCAGATAGTCATCCGCGCCCAGTTCCAGTCCCAGAATGCGGTCCAACTCGCTGCCTCGCGCAGTCAACATGAGCACCGGCGCGCTGCTTTTTTGCCGCAGTTGTTTAAGCACATCCAGCCCGCTCATGCCCGGCAACATAACATCCAAGACGACAACAGAATAGGTATTGCTGAGAGCTTTTTCCAGCCCCCCAGGACCATCATGCGCGGCGGTCAATTCGAATTGTTCACCCTGGAGATATTCTTCCAGCAACTTGGTCAGCTCGACATCATCGTCGATGATCAGGATAGGTATCATCTTCTCTCTTATCTTGGCACTTGACTGGCCTAACAAAATAAACCTCCCTGATGCTTGGGGTCAGTTAAGAAATGTGAAGGTTTGCCAGGGCAGCAGTTAACAACTCCTAACCTTCATTTTCCTTCTGCTCATTTACAAATAAAGATACGCAGAGTGTGGTCCCCTTGAAATTGTATCAAGGGGCGTCGCAAATCTCCTTTAAGCAGAACGCGACAGAACAGGCGGGTCTTGAATCCTCCCTCCTGGTTCAAAGGGCGGCAGAGATGCCGCCCTATTTTTCTGACTGAGACCTTAGCCGGTTGCGACACGACTTATCCTGGCGAGTTCCTGGATGGACAATGCAATCGGGTGATCACTTCGGCACGCCCCAGTGCAGGCTGCGCGTGATCGACTGATCGGTTTTGGATCCCTCAATTATGGCAATTTTGGCATTTATGGCAATCATGGCAATTTCCTGCTGAGTGCTTCTTCCCTTACAATCAAATTTTGGACAATCCATGCTCACCGGCTCCGACATACGGGAAAAATTCCTGCTCTTTTTTGAAAGCAAGGGACATAAGCGCGTCCATTCATCGTCGCTGGTTCCGGCCAACGATCCTACTTTGCTCTTTACCAACGCAGGAATGAACCAGTTTAAAGACGTCTTCCTGGGACTGGAAAAGCGCGAATACACCCGCGCCACGAGTTCGCAAAAGTGCGTCCGCGCCGGTGGCAAGCACAACGACCTTGAAAATGTGGGCTTCACCAAACGCCATCAGACATTTTTCGAAATGCTGGGCAATTTCAGCTTTGGCGATTATTTCAAGCGCGAAGCCATTGCTTATGCCTGGGAGTTGATTACCTCCAAAGAGTGGTTCAACATCGACAAGAGCAAGCTTTACTGCACCATCTTCCAAGGGGACCAAGGCATTCCGCGTGACGATGAAGCAGAAAAGTACTGGATCGAAACCGGAATGCCCAAAGATCGCATCTTCGGCCTGGGCATGAAAGACAACTTCTGGTCGATGGCCGACACCGGTCCCTGCGGACCGTGTTCCGAGATTCACTACGATATGGGGCCAGAGGCTTCAGAGGAAGGCCACGCCAATTGTGAATTTCCCTGCGAGTGCGGACGCTACGTTGAGTTCTGGAACCTGGTCTTCATGCAGTTCGACCGCGATGCAGCGGGAACTTACAATCCGTTGCCCAAACCTTCTGTCGATACGGGGATGGGCCTGGAGAGAGTCGCCGCCATTTTGCAGGGTGTAATTTCCAACTACGATACCGATTTGTTTACGCCTCTGATCAAAGTTGCCGCCAATTTGACCGGCGTGAGTCTGGCAAAGGAATTAGCCGCAGAGAAGAGCGCGCCCTCCGCCGCATCGTTGCGCATTATTGCCGACCATGCTCGCGCAGCTACATTTTTGATTTCCGATGACGTGTTGCCAGCCAATGAGGGACGTGGATACGTGCTCCGTAAGATCATGCGACGTGGAATTCGTCATAGCCGCCTCTTAGGTGCGCACGGCTTGGTTCTTACTCCTATGGTGGATGCCGTCGTTGCGCAAATGAAGGGATCTTATCCTGAGTTAATTGAAAATTTGTCGAGAGTAAAAAAAGTTGTTGAAGTAGAGGAGCAGCGATTCGACCATACATTGAGAATTGGAGTAGACAAACAAGAGGACGTCTTTGATGAAGAGCTACAAGAACGCTTCGACAAACTTGACAATCGGGAACGCGGCCAACAAGCGTTCATGAAAGAACTGAACAAGGTTTCCAGAGAAGCCCGAATTGAGAGAATGCTTGCACAATGGAGATCTCTGCCTGAGCCCAAACAAACCCTGATTTTCCCTGGCGAGAAGGCTTTCAAGTTATACGACACATTCGGCTTGCCGTTCGATTTCATGGCGGATGCAGCCAGAGATAGAGGCTTTTCATTTGATGTTGAGGGTTTCGAGCGTGCCATGCAGGAGCAGCGCGAGCGGGCGCGCGCCTCTTGGAAAGTCGGAACCAAGCAGGCTGCCTCGCCGGTCTTCAGTAGTTTAGACAAGACTGTTTTTGAAGGATATCGCCAAACAGAATCGCGTGGCTGTGAAGTACTGGCCATCGTGAAGGATGGCCAGGGTGTGCAGGTGCTCAATCCCGGCGAGCAGGGCGAAGTCGTTCTTGATCACACACCTTTTTATGCCGACTCAGGCGGACAAGTAGGCGACATCGGTGTTTTTTACAACGACGAGCACAATGCTATCGTCGCTGAGGTCAACGGCTGCACCATGCCAGTTCAAGGCGTCCGTGCTCACAAAGTGGTAGCCAAGCAGCCGCTTCATGTCGGCATGAAGGTTGATGCCGTTGTCCATGCCGATGTTCGGAAGGCCATTACGCGCAACCATACCGGCACGCATCTGCTTCATGCGGGCTTGCGGGAAATTTTGGGCAAGCATGTGAAGCAGGCAGGCTCGCTGGTTGATGCTGCGCGCCTGCGCTTCGATTTTTCTCACTTCACCGGCATCGCCGACGAAGAACTCCAGGATATCGAAGACATGATCAATCATCAGGTCTTGAAAGATGCCCGGGTGGAGACCATCGAAGATGTGCCGATCGATGTTGCCATCAACGAATACAAGGCCATGGCGCTCTTTGGCGAAAAATATGGCGAGCGGGTACGCGTGGTCAAGATCGGCGACTTTTCTACGGAACTCTGTGGCGGCATCCATACCGGCGCAACAGGTGAGATCGGGTTGATCAAAATCATGAGCGAGGGCAGCGTCTCATCGGGTGTCCGGCGTGTGGAGGCAGTCACCGGAGAAGGCTCGCTCAAACACTTCCGCCTGGACCACAAGCTGGAAAACGTCGTCGCTACGCTGATTCCCCAGAGCCACAAGGCCGATTCGCCGGCAGAGGCCTTACGCCAGGAACTGGAGAAGAAAGACGCCGAGATCAAAAAACTACAGAAAGAACTGGAACAGTTGCGGATGAAGTCGGCTGCCTCGACCGTCTCTTCAGCAGAAGACAGAGTGCGCGAAATCCAGGGAGTGAAGGTCCTGGCGCAACGAGTGGATAACCTAGACCGAAACCAGATGCGCACTCTGGTTGACAACCTGCGCAACAAGCTAGGCTCCGGAGTCGTGATCCTGGGTTCCGCCCAGGATGGAAGAGTCGCTCTCACCGTTGGCGTCACTAAAGATCTGACCAACCGTATACAAGCCGGCAAAATCATCAAGCCGGTCGCTGAAAAGGTAGGCGGCTCCGGCGGCGGACGCCCCGACATGGCCGAAGCCGGCGGCAAAGACCCCGAGAAGTTGGATGCCGCTCTCACCGAGGCTTATTCAGCAGTTGATGCGTTGCTTGGATGAGGCTGGAGGTCCAATCTTGACTTTTCATTGATAGGAAGATCATTGACAAGATACGCAGAACATCAGCCGCAGATACAATAAGAACTGAAGACAGAAATTGCAGGAGGCGTGCATGAGCCGTGAGGAATTGCTGGAGCGAATCAGCATCAATCCTGAGATTTGCTTTGGAAAGCCATGCATCCGGGGCCACCGGATTTGGGTTTCGCTCATCCTTGACTTTCTCGCGAACGGAGCGTCCGTTCAAAGCATTTTGCAGGACTACCCGCAGCTTGAAGAGTCTGACATCATGGCGTGCATTGCATACGGTGCGGAGATGTCGCGTGAGCGTTTTGTAGATATTCCACTCGAAAGCAGACCTTGAAATTTAAGCTCGATGAGTTGCACATATACGCAGATTGCGTAATAATATACGCAATATGCGTAATATCGATGTTCTGAACACGCTATTCCCGGCAGTCCGGCAGGGGGTCCTTTCCGCTACTCTGACGCGTCCAGAAAAATGGTGGTATCTGTCGGAACTGGCTGACTACCTTCACACGAGGCCCTCTAGCCTGCAACGAGAACTTACTGCTCTGGTTCAGAGTGGGATATTGGAGCAGCGCCGGGATGGACGTAGGACCTATTTCAAGGCAGAAACCCGCTCGCCCATTTTTCGGGATTTGCGAGGCATATTCGAAAAGACTGTTGGACTAATCCCAACACTAAGGGCTACTCTTCGACCCTATGACAGAAAAATCGCCTGTGCGTTTGTCTATGGCTCGGTTGCACGCGGCGAGGAACGCGCCACGAGCGATGTTGATCTGATGGTTATTGGGAAAGTCGGAATTGCAGACCTCGTTCCTGGCCTCGGAGAAGCAGAAAAGCGTCTAGGGCGGGAAATCAACGTGACAAATTATTCAGCCGACGAATTCCGCAAGAAACTGGCGGAAGGAAATCATTTTCTGACCACTGTACTCAAAGGAAGTCTTCACTTCGTGAAAGGTGAACACCGTGACTTGGACGCAATTGTTGGCAAATAGCGAAGTCCAGCAACATAAGACCTCGAAGAAGGAATTGGACAGCATAAGGGTCGTCATCGCTCGCGATTTGGCTGATGCCTCGCTAAAGGGGCTGTCGCCGGATAGATGCTTTGCCACCGCTTACAACGCCGCTCTACAAGCCGCGAAGATGGCTATTGCCTGTGCTGGTTACCGGGTAACCACGGCTGGCGGACATCATAGGATTTCTTTTGAGGGTGTCAAATTTGCGATTGGCAAAACCGCAAACCCGTTTGCAGATTACTTTGACCGTTGCCGGCGCAAGCGGAACGTCATTGACTATGAACATGCGTATGTCGCCACCGAAACCGAGGCGGAGGAGATTGTGAAAAAGGCAAAGGAATTTTTCGCTTTGGTCGAACAGTGGATAGCGACGAATCATCCGGCACTAAAGTGATGCGTCAAGGAGCATTCGAAAAAAGGATGAGGATTCCAACACCCGTCATTGCCGTCGTGTCGGACTTGCTTGCGACTCGGTATACTCACTCCCGCATATACCAGGAAGATACCGAGTGACAGCCCTCCAGGCCACGTTTGGCCCAGGGGACGGCTGTGCTCCGTTACTTGGTTAATTCAGTTTTTCACCCTATTTCATGGGTGTTCACCTATTGGATACGTCCTGTTTTGCCGATTGAATATGGGTGGGAAACATTTATAATCCTTGTACTCTGGCTGTTTCAGGATCGTAAGGTTGGTTCGGCGAAAGGTGTTAGGCCTTCGGTGTATAGCTTTGGCCTGAAAACTGGTATTAAATGCCATTATCGC
>DASZFK010000468.1:0-16388 GCA_035939855.1 Candidatus Angelobacter sp. | reverse complement strand
CCGCCCATTAGCACTCTGGTAAAACTTCGCGCATTGCCTCTCCACAAACTGGTCAAAGCCCTCTCCCTCCAGTAGTTCATTGAGCCGCCGATAAAAAGGATGCCCTGGAGACGCTGCCAATTGCGTGTGCGCAATCCACAGATCGGTTTGTCGGGTCCGCTGTTGCCGAGTTCCCATTGCCATGGCCGCATTCTACAAACGGACCTTGTGGATTTTTTAATATTTTCTGTCGCTGGAATCTAGACTTTCACCACAGGCTGTTAGGGGCATATCCATTGGCAGCTCGGCACGGTTGGGTAACCAGCGGGTATAGGCCTCGAATCTTTTTATGCGAAATATTAAACTGGGCACCCAACAATGAAAGGAGTCGTATCCAAGTGTTTGACGATCTTGTCGTGGAACTCGATCCGCCACCCAATCGGCGTGGCCATTGTAGCGGACCGAAAGAGCGGCATCTGACTGAAGCAGCCGTAATGCTGGCGTATGCAATACATCTTCTTCGGACGGTGCCGGATTTGCGACAGGTTGAGCTTTACCCCGACGGTGAACATGGGAAGCGGTTTGAGATCGCGCGCTGGCTTGCAGCCAGGAGGTTCATCTTAAAAAAGCCACAGGGGAAGACGACTTATTGCGGAACCTACACAAGAGAAAAACAGAACATCGTTGTTGCTTCAACGCCAGGAAAAGGTGATGTGGCAGCGACTGCGCAAAGCGGAGAGGATTGATGGAGTGACTAAGCCAGTGCCGTTGCCACTCCCAATACGGTTCATCCAACCAACAGGAGGCGCATATTTTTTTGCGCCCTCGATCCAATTCCTGATGAGCCTTGACGGGAGCTGATTCAGCAAACCGTGATAAATCGACAGCGCCAGAAGAAGGAATCAATTTGGCCTATCGGCACCATGAGTCCAATGCGCTTTGATTCGGGAGTCCCCGTTCTCTTGGTCAAGTTATCAACAGCCGAAGCGGGAAAACTAGGATTCGATGTGTCTGTATCACCAAGAGTCACCCCGGTCACTCCAATAGTGGAGGGTGCTATCGCGATGGATTTTGAGGTGGGGCTTGGTCCCGCCACAGCCACAAGCCCCCGCTCTTGGCCCAGGTTGGTGTCAAATTTGGTGTCAAAACCGGGCGATTTTGCCGGTTTTTGCCGGCTCAGCCGATTATTTGACCTTTTGCCGTCAATAACTTACGTATTTCCCACTTCATGGCATGGAAGAGGTCGTCGGTTCGATCCCGACCAGGTCCACCATCTAATCCCTTTATTTTGAGATGTTTTGCCGGCAGCGCCGGACCGGTCCCAGCCCCGCCGAGGGTGCGGAAGGGTGCTGAAAATTCTTCATTTCCGGCGGCAACATCAGTTCAATCACTCGAAAGCTCGCATCTCTCTTCTGCTGATCGACAGCGCGGGTGTAGATATCAAGGGTCGTGCGGCAGCTGGAGTGCCGCATCAATTCCTGGGCGACCTTGATATCGACACCGAGTGATCGCAGATTCGTCGCCAGCGAATGACGAAAACTGTGCCAGCCGGTTTGCTTGTCCACGATTCCGTTCCTCGCGAGGGCGGGGCGAATGCTCTTCTCCAGAATGCTGTCGGGACTCAGGGGTTTGCTGCCTTTAAACCGAGACGAGGGAAACAGGAAATCCAAATCCGCCGCATAGGGCGATTGCGCACGCCATTCCAACAGGGCGTTCAGTACGAGCGGATGAAGCGGAACGGGACGGCATGACGACTCGGTTTTCGTTTTTCCGAATCGGTTGCGCACACAAGATCTCAGAACATTTACTTCCATCGTTCTCAGGTTCAGATCGGACCATGTTAAAGCGATCATTTCTGAGCGACGTAACCCGGTGCTGCCGATCAGCAAGACCATGGCTCGGTCGCGGACAGAAAGTTGCTGTACCAACTTTTGGAACTCTTCTGGAGTCAAAACATCTTTGTCGCGAAGGCGCTTTTGTGATGTCCTCACTCTGCTAATCGGATTGAACGTCAGCCATTCGTACCGGATCGCGTGGTTATATAAGGTCGACAGCGCGCACTTCAACTTTGCCTTTGAACTCGGCGCCAATGGAAGAGAGTGAAGCCACTCTTCAACCTCTACTGTCCGAACCGCACCGACCTTAAAGTGCCCCCAGCGTGGTTCGATATAACGCTTGAACAACACTCGATGGTTGTCGATGGTTGAAAAAGCCTTCCGCTCTTGAGTGAGTTCGTGTTCTCGATAATGGGCCGCGAGATCACATATATTCTGAGGTGTCCCGATGTTGACATTGATCGAACTGCGAAGGCCAGCAACAGCCTTTTCCGCTTCTCGACGGCTGCGCAGTTGGGCTACGCTCCCAATGATTTTCTTTTTATAGGTCCTCTTTCCAGAAGCATAGTCATACCATCTGAACACCCAAGCATCTGGGCAGTTTTTTCGTTTGAGCTGGAAGAGGCTTCCTTGCTGATATCTATTCATGCGATCTCCTTTGCGCCTTCGTTATCGGCAAAGGAACTTTCAATTTAAGTATATTTATACGGAGGTTCAGGATAACCTGCGCCTTCATTTGTGGGCAGACCTCGTTTCCTTGTCGGCGTGCGAAACGGCAATCGGCGCTGCACAAGGGGAAGCGCATCGCAGCCTCGAGCAGGCGTTTCTTGAAGCTGGTGCACGGGCTATGGTTGGCAGCTTATGGAAGTCGAAGACTATTCAGTGACAATCTCGTTGTGGCCATGAACAATGGCAAATTGGCAAACGAGACCAACGTATAGGCGACGAAATGCCGCTTCAACAACAACATACTCCGAAGAAGACTGGTTGCATCGTGACGGCCTCAAGAATCAATGCCGGCCCGAATCGATGGAGGTCAACTGTGATGTCGAAGAGTTGAGTTTACTCACGACCGCTCGACTTTGATGATGCATTCTCGTTCTGCTCACTTGATACCCACTTTTTCTAGCAACTTCCGCATGTCTTCTGCTGCCAGAAGGCCAAGGTGTCTGCCGGACGTGCGTCCATTTTTGTCGATCACTACAGTACTCGGCACGCCACTCACTGAATAAGCGGTCCTCAGGGATGCGGTTGGATCCGATAATGACAGCAAAGTTAAACTGCGTTGGCCAAGAAACTGTTGGGCGAGGCCTTCAGCCTCTTCATTTATGCCGAAGATCACTAGGTCTTTGCCTGCAAATTCCTTTTGAATCCGCTCAAGCGTTTCAAGTTGGGCCCAACAAGGTGTGCACCACGTGGTCCAAAATGCAAGGATCACGACTTTCCCCTTCAACTGGGCAGATTCAACAATGCTCTTGTCGGGCAGCTGAAGCGCAAACTGTGGCGCAACTGATCCAATTGGAGAGGAATAAGTTGGGAGTTCTAATTCTCGGCGAACCGTAGCGCCTTTCGGCGGCGTAAACTTGAATAAAGCATCAGGGAGCGGTTCATTCACGCTGGTGTAGCTGAAATCTAGGAACTGATCTGTCTCGTAGGTATCACCGTTCACAGTCATCACGCTCTTCTGTTCGAACCGCAGTATAAGATGACGGATCTTGTCAATCCAGTAAGTCGCTTTAGGGGCGAGACCCGCTGCAGCCATACCTTTCGCAACATCTGTCTCAGCTTCAATCACATAGCATGGGATTGCGCGATTTTCAGCCTGGAGAGATTCTTCCCTGAGTATTCGTGGATTCTTCACCATTCCAAAGGAACTCACCGCCCAGGTTTGGCCCGACACGGCAACAACCCCGTCCGGATCGGCAGACGCGAGGTTGCTGCCGGGAAGCCCAAGAGGAATCAGCGCTCGCTGTTGATAACTGTTACTGTTTTCATCATATTGCACCGTGGAAAGGCCGTCTGTTACCTGGATTAATCCCTTGCCGCCAGCGCCACGAGTCTCGAACCTACTCTTGGAAGGCGGGCTGCTGGCGATCATTGTAACGCCCTCCATATTGGGCACCATATTGGACATCGCACTGCCGTTGCGCATGAACTTAGTCGTTGACCGTACGTCAAGCTGATAAGACGCCAAGTGTTCGTACGCGCTATCAACCTGGGCCAACACTGCCTCCGCGCTATCGGACTCTTTTCGTGTACGCGTTTGGGCGGCAGCAGCCCCACTTCCTGCGCTTACTACGTCAACAACGGTCGGCGAAGTCCTGATGGGGGTTGCTGGGGGGTTGCTGGGTCCTTCTTGCTTGGCTCTGTGAGTTTGGCAATAATAAAGTCAATGTTCAACGTCTCTCGCCGATAAAAGGCGCTGGGCTGTTGCACGCTCCCATCGGTCCGCGGGCGATCAGAATCATGGCGACCCGGCACCGGGTGAAACAGCTCGCGCAAATGCGCAGCAGATGTCAAAATCAAGCTCTGGCACCCGCATCACAGCGTAATTCAACCATTCTTGTATTCCAATCACACCATCCCTGGGCGCGAAATCAGCCGACCCATTCTGTAAGCCGTCGTGAATGAGCGCATATGTCAAAAGACCATGGCCAAGTCGAGACGACTCGACAGCAGCTTGATAGCTCTGTGATGCCGCCAACACATACATACCCTTTTCGTAAGCCAACTGTGCGAAGCTGGCGGTATTGATAGGGCCAAGCCGGATGTCAGGAGATTTTAGGGCTTGCCCAGAATTGCAAGCATCAATTATCAACACAATACGGCCCGCATCAATCTGTTCTAAGGAGCGTTGCAACTCAATATCGGAAATCGAGTGTGCGCGTACCCTTTTAAGGTCGGCAGCAGACAGCATTTCTCGCTGCCCCGAATAATTCAGATCCTGCGGTACGAGGTAGTAGCGAGACAAGGTTGCCAGCCCATGGCCGGCAAAATATAGGAAGACTGTATCGTTAGGTGTAGCACGCGTAGGCCCTTCACCGAGATCATTAAGTGTGTGCTGGATGTTTGAACGCGTTGCGTCCTGATCGAAGAGCTTGATTATCTTCACATCTGCGAACAGTCCAGTTCGCTGCTGTGCCCGGGCAAGCTCGGTTGCAAGCAGTTCGGCATCGTCCCTCGCGTATCTAAGATCATATTCATGGTTAGAATATCGGCTGATTCCCACTGCGATGACATAAGCGGTGCCGCGTGGACTCTTGTCCGCTGGACCTTCTACTGTAATGCTTGTGTCGGCGCTCTTGATATTATCGCTATTGAATGCGTAACAGCTAAGGACGTTGCTTCCGGGCGTGATATAGACGCGAGCCTCAAGCACTACCTCACCCCGGTCATTTAGAGAAAGATTGCCGCGCCACAGGCGCACGAGAGAACCATTGCGGAACAAACGCACATCTCTTACGCCTGACCCTCGTCGATGCTGCTCGTCTGCAGGCGACTCCTGGGCTTGAATTCTCACTAATACGGGTTCAGAATCTCTACTCTCTTGAATCGGAATCGGGTCAAGTATTTCAAGCCGAAGGGAGGGTTGCCGACGGTCGCGGAGTTCAAATCGTGTCGGCGCTCTTGCTTTCTTGCCTGCCAACACGTCCGATAACAAACGCGGATGATAAAACTCGTTCAAAAACATTTCAATCGGACCCGCACCGGCCATCCCTGGGCCGAACTTCCACGCGAGAAGATCTTGCATTCCGCTGGAAGATCCATCAAAGAGCCCATTCGGTGCCACGACGACCCATCCTGTGCCAATCCACTCGGAACTGAGCGTTGCCTCCTTGCGTGCTGTTTGCAGGTGGTATAGAAGAACAGTACCCTCTGGTGTTCCTACGAACAAATAGCTGCCTGTGGGCGTTAATGCTGCCGACGTGTAATCATTCAGGTCACCGATCCGGTTCTGTGTCGTACCTGCTAAAGTATCCACGATCTGCAATGAAGTCTGTGAAGTAGTTACAGCCAGCCGTCGTCCATCATGGCTGAACGAAAGCGGGCGTTGCCCGGCAATATTTCGAACCTTTTTCGTGAGCAAGTCATAAAGGTGAATCACTTGGGACTTGGGGTCAACTTCTCCAATTGCAAGCCACCGGCCATCCACGCTAAGTAGAGCCCGCCCAACTGAATCCAGCCCAGAAAATGGCAGGGTTAGATTCTGCGATTGTGTCAGGCTCCAAAACGTCACTGCTGCATTTAATTGATCAAACACAACCAGCGTGCTCCCATGATCAGAAAAACCTAAGACTTCTAGATGTAAACCAGATCCTAGTGTCTGCTGATTCACTGGAAAGCGCAGATGCCGGCTCTCCATCCCGGAGCGGGTATCCCAAACATGAATATGGCGGTCTGATGTCGCAGTAATCAGCAACGCTCCATCCGGGCTGAACGCGAGGGATGTTAGCGCTCCGTATCCGCTAAATCGAGTCGTCTCTCGCTGCGAAAGAACATCTTTGACGACAACAGTGTCTTCAAGGCCTGCGACAGCCAGTTGTCGACCATCAGGACTGAATGCGATAAGCCGCCCGGAAGCATCGATCTTTCGAGACCCTGTATCGCTAGCTAGCTAGATCCCAAAGCGTTGCCTGATCGTTCTCCCCTGGGTAAGCGAGCCAATGGCCGTCTGGGCTCACGACAACATCACCCAACCGCTCTGTATGATGTTTAATCAATCGAACTGTCCGGCCGGTCACCGGATCCAAATAAGCAACTGTGTTGTCCCAATTCCCTGAGACCAGAAGCTTTTGCTTCGGATGAAACGACAAACTGCTGACCACATGCACAGGTACGCCTGCAACCGGGCCGTTGTATCCTTCGTTCTTCCAGAGCTGGCGGTTATTCTTAACGTCCCACAAAGTGACCGCGTTATCGGTACCTCCTGAAGCCATGAGCTGCCATGATTCGTCGAAGGCAACTGCGAGAGTTGATTGGTTCGGGTCGGGATCGAAACGACCAATCTTGGCTATCTCGACAGCATTTTGAATGTTCCAGACATGCACGGAATCCTTTTCTGCAATCGCCAATTCGTGCCCGTTAGGGCTAAACGAGACTGGCCTGCCCTTTGTCATCAGATGGGCTGTAGTCCGCCAAGTTCCGACTTCGTAAACTTCGATAAACCCCTCAGCGGACTCCACTGCTAGCAGGGTAGCATCCGGGCTGGCGACAAAACTTCTGCCTTTGACTGAATGGGACTCGGTACCCGATGGTATGCTCCAGATCCTAATCTGGGACTCTAACTGGCTTCCGGATATGAGCCATTGGCCATCAGAAGTGAATGCAACTGAATCTACAACCTCAGTATGACCGTGCATCTCGACCTTCTGTTTCCCAGTATCGAAATTCCACACTGTCACGGTGTGATTGGCGTTGGCTGAAGCTAGGAGGTGGTTGTCAGGACTGAATGCAACTGCAGAAACGGCGCCCGAGTGCCCAGTCAGAGTACCGACCTCCAGGCCTGCTGACGCATCCCACACCTTCACATTGCCGTCCCACCCCGCGGTTGCGAGCCATCGTCCGTCCGGGCTGAAGACGATGGACTGAATAGCAAAATTGTGGCCTGATTGTACGACGAGCGTAGGGGGCGTGACGCTGGTTCTACCATCAGTTCCGGCTGCTATTAGGGGATTAACACTCCACTGAATGATAAGCACGCCAACGACACTAATTAGATATGTTTTGAAGGCCATCTAGCATCCTTCCGACGACTCATTTAGTCCTTGCAAACGGTATCCTGATGGCTATTGCTGCCCGCGAGGCTCCGCCGGGCAACGAATAGACTAATTGTGGAAATTCCTCGCGAGGTTCCAAGCGGGTTGAGCTTTGGGTGCGACTCGCTTCAGCACTGCCCTGCAGTTGGGACAGGTCTTTCGAGTCTTGATGAAACAGAACTGCCGGGGCAAAACTGGACTCGATTTGGGAAAACCTGCTTGCAGACAGCCGAACACCGTTATCGAGGTCAGGTAGTCTCTCAGTGGCGACAAAGATCATCAGCAGCTCTCCTACGTGATTGCCGTGGCTCTTTCTCACCTGGAGATATGGAGGGTCGTCCTCGTTAGCGGGAATCTCGAGTAAGCGTCCTGGAGCGATCCCATTCTTCCCGCCGCGGATACGCATCGTTGGAAAAATGAGCAGTGGCTGCCCCAGGGTGTCATCTGAATACGCCTCTCTATCAAATACATAAATGAAAGCGGCTCGTTCGCTGACTACAGATAACCGAATCCGATCCCCCGGAAAGAGTTCGACGCCTAATTTGGCACGAACGGCAACGAACTCTGCCTGTGGAGTATTTCCTTTCTTTGGAGATGGATGTTCAATGATTCTCTTCGAGCGGTCATCTGAATCAACTGCTGGCCGCAGCTTCCACAAGCTAACACCGATTCTTTCGTCACCGAATTGCGCGTTGGAGTTACCTGCAGAACTGGGAGTCGGCGCTGGAATGGCGGATTGATCATTGGTGCGCCAAATGCTGTGTCGGACAAAGACAACGGTGAGAATACTGAGAACCAGAAGAGAAACAGAAGCCGTCGTCACGCAACCGGCGCGCAAGATTCCGAGTCCAGCCCTTCTGGGCTTTGTTGTGGCTCAGAAAGACGTCGTAAACATAAGAGGGGTCGTCTGACATGATCTCGTCATCACTATTATGCCTCCAACACCAATGAAAGCGCGCCTTGAAATCATAAGAGACATGAAGGGATCAAACGCTACAACTTGTGGGGGAAGCATGTCCCCTTACCTTAAAATACTCCAATCATCTGCCTTCCTCCCTGGGGACAAACCGCTGCCAGTCGCTGGACTTCTGAACTCGAGGCCGTAGGTTTACCGCCAGTGCTGTTTG
Organism: Candidatus Angelobacter sp.; assembly: GCA_035939855.1. GTDB lineage: Bacteria > Acidobacteriota > Terriglobia > Terriglobales > Acidobacteriaceae > Angelobacter. Next base: position 7,691 of record DASZFK010000468.1, on the reverse strand, counting down.
CGATTCGAGCTTCAAGGAGCATAAAGCAATAGACAGTCGTATATGCAGAGAGATGTTTCTATAAACAGTGCAAACCATTGGCAAAGAAGTTACAGATATTGTGCGCGCTCTTTAAGGGGATTGGGCTGACACCTGTATCTTTGGATGCCGAATGGGCGAGGGTGCGATCATTCAATGAACATTCGTCCTTGCTCCGACAAGCAAATCAGTACTGCTGTGATGACGGGAGCGCCAGTATTGGCGGACACAGAGGAATCCAGTTCAAGTTGACAACCGGGTGAACGGATGAAAGCATTATCTCGTTTCCCGGCGCCTGAATTGCGCCGAGGATTTAACCGATGCTGCGCTGTGGACACCCCGTGATTCTTGCAGTGGCCTTCGTGTTATTGTGCCTCCTGGTGTTTGCGCAATCCGAAGAGATACAGCACGTTCATGATGGTAGGCGGAATTTCTACTTGGTAAGGTCTTCGGTCACTTTAGAACAAGTATTAATAAGTCCCCAGTCCTCATTTAGCGATTCATTTAGCGCTTCCAAGCGACACCTGGATAACTGCAGCCTCTCTGGCTCGGATCCTATCAAGAGTATTCCGAAGGCTGCTCAATCCTGTCACAATGGCATTTGTGGATCTGCTACTGCTGCTGCAGGGCTACAGCACAATGGCAATGACTTAGCACGAACGGACGAAAAGCAAACACAACCTGAATCGATGCAACTCATCGGCCATCGACAGCTTGAGGGAGTCATAGTATGGCCTCGAGCAGAGGCCAACGCCGGTACGCTCATTATTGACTATCACGGTAGAGAAGAAGCACGGAGGATCAGGCTTGACCGAATCTCAGATATAGAAGTTAAGCAAAGTCGTGTTGGTTTTTGCCGCCGAGGCTTAATTCCTTTGGGTCCCAAAATAGGACCAAAGGTGTACGAATTGCGCTTCAAGGCGCGCGACGAGCACAACGGCAATATCTCCTTCCGTTTCGTGTCACACAACGTGACCTGTGAAGGCTCAGACTGTTCGCAATGTCGGGAAGGTGGAGACAATGGGCAGCAAGTTCGTGACTTAGCCGATGCAATCCACAGCGCGATTGAGGAGGATGCTAGGCAGCGAGCCAAGCCCTCCGGTCTGGTTACCAGCATTCAGTATGACGATTCTCACTCCTTCCTTCCCGATGGCCGTATAGATGCAGGCAAGAGTGCTGAGCTAGTTATCAGTGTCGAAAACCGTGGCGTTGGAACCGCTTACCAGGTGGTGACATCGGCGACTGCCAATCAACGCGCAGTACTTATCAATGGCGAGCAGACTTTGGGTGATATCGCCCCAGGACAAAAGCGGGAGACACGACTGCCGATTGCGGCTGCGCTGGATTTGGCTGAAGGCGAGGTTACTATCAGCATTGATGCGCGTGAGCGGCAGCGAGGCTATGGGGCACACCGCACCAACATTACGATTCCAACGGTAAGATTGAAAACGCCAAGGCTTTTGATCGACAATCATTGGGTAATCAATGATGGCAATACGGGATTCGCTCATGGGAATGGAAATAGCAAGCCTGAGAGCGGTGAGACATTTGAGTTGCTGGCGTTTGTGCGCAACGAGGGCGTAGGGCCTGCGGTTGGCGTTGAGCTATCAGCTACTAGCTGGCCGTCAGGCATCGAGCCGATCCTTGCATCCGATCGGATCGGCGTGATTCAACCTGGCGAGACGAAACAAGGGAAGTTGGCGTTTGGTGTCCCACGCAACTGGACCGGATCAGTTTTGGATATTCAAGTGAGAGTGAGTGATGCGCGTGGAGAAGGAGTTTCCCCTGCATCTCGGAACTTTGAACTCGAAGCAAGCATACTAAAGCCAGCCCTTTCCGCCGCCATGCGAGCTGTCCTGAACGGACATGAAATAACTGAGCTGACCAACGGCCAAATCGCAGAACTTGAAATAACACCTCAGAATGATGGCGAAATGGAGGCGGACGATGTCGTTCTCCGTGTGTCTGCGCCAGGCGTGACATTCAAGCCTGATCAGATCAATGTCGGCACAATCCGGCCTCACGATAAACAACTGACGCAGCACATCCAGGCTTTGCTGCCGCGAGGGTTTGCCAAAGACCGCTTGCGGCTCCTAGTCGAACTGTCGCAAAAAGACTTTTCCGTGTCTCCTGTCATCCGCGAATTCGTCGTTAAACGTCGCCTGCCGGATCTGCGATCTATTTGGCTTGTCCGTGACTCAGCCGACAAACAAACCATCGAGCAAAACCAAACGGTGACGTTGGAGTTGAACCTCACCAATCATGGTAGCCTCGCTGCGCAAGAGGTGACTGCCACGATTGAGATCAGAAATCCAAGTGTGAAGACGCTGGACGAACTCGAGGCGAAGCTGGGAAACATCGCGCCCGGGGCCGCTCCCTCTGGAGCTGGTACTGACAACCTCGGGCCACTTGGAGAAGCCGGTAACACTGCGCGGCTTCACTTGGAGTCGGCGCAAACTGCCTTTCCCAACGCCCAGGCGTCCGCTGCCGTAAACTCGCTCGGGCTGTTGGACCTAGTGCAGATTGCGGCTGAGGGATTGGCGCCCAAAACGCAATACCAGGTGTACCTGGCGGACTCCGACCATGCGCCTTTCGGCCAACTCGAACTGCTGGCGGTCCTAAAGACGAACCCTGATGGTGGAGGAATCGTTCAGACTATCGGTCCGCTAAAGACTCTTGCGAGTGGTGCAGCAGCCGCTGCCAGAGCGCCTTCGCGGAGGTTTTTGATTGTCACTGAACTCAATGAACCCTCGAAGGTCGTGCTTCGTCATACTGCTACATCAATAGGTCCGTAGCGAAAATATGCATTTAGTCACAGCCATCAAACCGACGCTGCGCACCGCTTACCACTCACCACTAATGTGGCCTTTTGAAGACAAGGACCTTTGCAGTAAAAACGTATACGGGAGTTCCTTCTTGATTCAGAGCTGTGCTTTTCACTTTGACCACGGCCTGGTTTGGCTTCGTTCTGGATGGCGCAACCTCTACAATCTCACTCTCTACATGCAGGGTATCTCCAGGGCGCGTTGGGTTGGGCCACGTCAAATCTCCACCTAAGCCAACGATCCCGTTACCCAGTGGGAGTCCGCCGGTGACCAGAAGACGCATGGCCACTGCGGCCGTATGCCAGCCGCTTGCGGCCAATCCGCGGAACACAGTGTTTTGTGCTGCCGTTTCATCAAGGTGAAACGGTTGTGGATCGAATTCTGTTGCAAATGCTTTGATTCGCTGTTCAGTCATCTGATAGGTGGCCGACGTGAAGCGCTGCCCCAGAAATAAATCTTCAAGATAAAGACTTTGGTCCAGCGACAGTTTTCCACGGAAACCAATGGATCCAGATTGTTCGCTCATTTTCACTCCTTGAGTTTGTTCATACACAGCTACTCCTGCCATCCGCCGCCCAGTGCCCTGTAGAGTTGAACCAGGGCCAGAAGTTCGTTCAAGCGTGCCTGGGCAAGATTGAGTTCGGCAGAAAAATAATTGGTTTCGTTGGTCAGGACCTCCAGATAACTCGTTGCACCGCCCTTATAGCGGATATCAGAGAGATGAGCGGCATCCTGCGCCGATCCGGTAAGCTGTTCCTGTTGCTGGCGAAATTCCTGGTCTTTGCGATAGGCAATGAGCGCGTCGGAGACTTCACGGAATGCCTGTTGAATCGTCTGCTGATAGAAGAGAAGTGCCTCTTCCTTTTGGGCCTCGGTGAGTCTAACGTTGTTGCGCAGTCTGCCACCTTCAAAGATAGGCTGAGCAAGCGATCCACCAAAGCTCCATAAACCCGCCGGACCAGTGAACAGGCTGCCCAGCGCCGAACTTTGATAACCGGCGTTGGCGGTGAGGGCGATTTGAGGAAAATATGCTGCTTTAGCAACGCCGATGCGGGCGTTGAAAGCGATCAACTGCTGTTCGGCCTGACGGATGTCCGGACGTCGCTCCAGCAATGCTGAGGTCAGTCCTGCGGGAACCTGGGGCAGGTGGGGCTGGTCTGTAAGCTTACGGCCGCGCGCGACGGCATCGGGATTTTTTCCCAAAAGAGTACTGATGAAGTTTTCCTGCTGCTCGATGCGACGTTCCAAACTAGGTATTTGCTCGCTTGCCGTGAACACCAGTTGTTCGGCCTGGCGTACATCAAGCATGGAAATGGCGCCGTGGTCCGCCAAGAGCCTGGTCAACTTCAGGGAATCTTCGCGCGAAGCCAACGTGCGCTGCGAGATTTCCAGCTCCAGGTCCAATTCGCGAAGTTGAAAATAAGCGCCGGCAACGTTGCTCACCAATGTGCTGATTACTTCCTGGCGCGCCCACTGGCTGGCGAGCAGGTTGGCACGTGCAGCCTCAGTGGCCCGGCGATAGCGGCCCCAGAAATCGAGCTCCCATACGAGTGCAAGGTTCACCTGGCTGGGGCTCGATTCAATCGGAGGAATGACCTTTGACCTGGGTGAGCGCTGATTGGCAGTCGAAGCGCCGCCGGTTACAGTGGGTAGCTGGTCAGCGCGAGTAATACCTAAAACAGCTTCCGCCTCCAAAATGCGCGTAGCGGCAATACGAACATCGTAGTTCTGCTGCAAGGCAGCACGAATGAGCTGTTGCAACTGCTCATCCTGAAAAACTTCCCACCATTTCTGATCTCCTATCGACGTGGGTTCGGATTGCGCAGCCTGGTCGGGCGTCAGCCCACGGTATGCGGCAGGCACATCGGTTTTTGGCCGCCTGTAATTCGGGCCAACAGCACAGCCCGCAAGCAGGAGCAATATTGAAGCAAAAGCGGCGAATCTTTTCATCTCAGTCATCTCCTTGCGCCGGCAATGGCGATAGGGCAGCCGCAACCTCGCCCGTCCTCTTGTGCGAAATCTTTTCCACCACCACGAACAGTACGGGAATGATGAAGATCGCAATCAGCGTGGACGCCAGCATTCCGCCAATCACGGTCGTACCCATGATCTGGCGCGCTACAGACCCCGCGCCACTTGCGGTCCAGAGCGGCACACAGCCGAGCACAAACGCAAAAGACGTCATCAGAATAGGACGCAGGCGCAACCTGGCCGCCGCCAGCGCCGCTTCCGTTAACGGCTGCCCGTTTTCATACGCATCTTTCGCGAACTCCACGATCAGGATGGCATTTTTAGCAGCCAGTCCGATCAGCATGACTAACCCAATCTGGGAATACACATCGCTTTCGATCTGTACCATATAAGGAGGCAGAAACAAGCCAAGCAGGAGCCGGCGCAGCCACAGGACTATAAACGCGCCAAACACGGCAACCGGCGTGCTCAGCAACACACTGAAGGGCAAAGACCAGCTCTCGTAAAGAGCAGCAAGCACGAGAAACACCACCAGCAGGGAAAAAGCAAAGACTACGGAAGGCGGCACGCCTTCCTGAGCTTTCTTTTCCTGAAACGAAATGCCCAGGTAGTCGTATCCCATTTCCGGAGGCATGGTCTCTTTGAAGACCTGCTCCAGGGCGGCCATTGCCTGAGCCGAACTGTAACCGGGCGCAGCGCCGCCGATGATTTGCGCCGACCGATACAGGTTGTAGCGCATGGTGAATTCAGGTCCGGAGCGCGACTCGAATCGTGTCAACGCAGACAAGGGCACCATCTCGCCCCTGTTATTGCGAACATAGAATTCGCCAACATTTTCGGCGCGGTCGCGATACGCGCCCTCTGCCTCCACATACACCTGCCATTGCCGGCCAAAACGGTTGAAGTAGTTGATGAAGGAGCCGCCCATAAAGGCCTGAATAGTGCGATAGACGTCCTTGATGTCAACGCCCTGCTTCAGCGCTTTGTCTCGATCCACCACGATGAACTGCTGCGGCACTCTGGGGAGAAACGTGGTGTTCACAGTGGCTAATTCCGGGCGCTTGCGCGCGCTCGTTAGAAACTTGTTGAGATTGCCGGCGAGAAACTCTATGTCCTTTCCAGAACGGTCCTCCAGCACAAAAGTAAATCCACCAGCCGTGCCCACTCCGGGAATAGCCGGAGGAGAAAACGAAAATGCAATGCCTTGCTTAAGCCCAGCCAGCTTCCGGTTGATGCTATTGCGGACGAATTGATACTGCTCTTCCCGCTTCTGCCGGTCCTTCCATTCTTTCAGCGTCACGAAGAAGAACGCGTTGTAGCTTGACCGGGTAAGACTCAACAGGCTGAATCCGATGATGCTGGCGGTTGATTGGACCCCGGGAGTCTTTGCCAGCTCGTTTTCTATCTCGAGCGCGGTGGCCTCAGTCCTCTGTAATGACGCCGCGTTGGGAAGCTGTAAGTTCAGAAACATGTAACCCTGGTCTTCGTCGGGAAGGAAGCTGGAAGGCAGCTTGGTGCTGAAGACACCGGCAAAGATTGCGGATATTACAAGGACAGCAAATGCGATCACGCTCTTACGAATGAGCCCGCCGGAAATTCGTATGTAGGCATTAGTGACGCGCCCGAAAGTACGATTGAACCAGTCGAAAAACCTGCGCAGCAACCCACGACTGTTCTTGCGCGGCTTCAGCAGAAGGGCTGAAAGCGCCGGACTCAAGGTGAGCGCATTGAAGGCCGAAATGATGACCGAAACCGCAATGGTCACCGCAAACTGCTGGTACAGACGGCCGGTAATTCCGGGGACGAACGCTGTAGGAATAAACACTGCAGAGAGCACCAGCGCGATTCCGACCACCGGCCCGGAAATTTCCTCCATGGCTTTGAATGTCGCTTCTTTTGGCGACATTCCTTCCTCAATATGATGCTCGACCGCTTCCACCACCACGATCGCGTCGTCTACGACCAGGCCGATTGCGAGGACAAGCCCAAACAACGAAAGAGTGTTGATGGAAAAGCCAAACACCGGAAAAAGAACAAACGTTCCAACCAGGGAAACTGGCACCGCGAGCAGGGGAATCAAGGTTGCCCGCCAGCCTTGCAGGAAGATGTACACGACGATGATCACCAGCGCAATGGCGATCATCAGCGTCTGCACAATCTCTTTAATGCCTTCGGATACGGCTCGCGTGGTATCGAGAGCGATGCCGTAATCCACGCCCTGTGGAAGGCGCTGCCGCTCTTCGGCCAGCAGCTTCTTCACTCCCTCGGCCGCCTGCACCGCATTCGAACCCGGCAACTGGTACACCGCAACCAGGGCACTCGGCTTTCCATTCAGATGAGAGGTGACGGTGTAGTCCTGTGCTCCAAGCTCCACTCGCGCAACATCTTTCACGCGCACGATGCCTCCATCTGGAGCTGCACGGACGACGATCTGCTCAAACTCCTCCGGCGTGGTGAGCCGGCCCTGCGCCCGGACTGAGTAAGTAAACTCCTGTCCCACCGGGACCGGTTCGCCGCCGATCTGCCCGGCCGGGTTCACCGTGTTCTGCGTCTGGATGGCATTGATGATCTCGGGGACAGTGATTCCTAGCTTCGCCAGTTGGTCGGGCTTTACCCACAACCGCATGGCATATTTGCCGGCCCCAAATACCTGCACGCTGCCAATTCCGGGAATGCGTGACAGAGGATCGTAGAGATTGATGTAGGCATAGTTAGCGAGAAACTTCGAATCGTAAATACCACCGGGTGAATAGAGGCTGATCAGCATTAGCGGCGCAGTGAGCGTCTTCTGCACGGTGACGCCGAAATTCGTGACCTCGATGGGAAGCTGCGAAGCCGCTTGCGTCTCGCGTATCTGGGTCAGGATCAGGTCGGTGT